>JANPHI010000274.1:0-18798 GCA_031424355.1 Betaproteobacteria bacterium | reverse complement strand
ACGCGGAAGCCGTAGAGCGAATCGGCCACGCCGGCGCCCAGCGTTTCCAGGTTGGTCCAGCCATTGGAAATGCGCCGGCCGCGCACGCGCAGCAGCGGCGCACTGGCGTCGAACACCGGGCGGCCCAGCACCATGGTTTCGGGGCGAGCGATGGACGCCTGCATGAAGGCCGGGATCAGGTCGGCCGGGTGCTGGCCGTCGCTGTCCATCGTCAGCGCGTGGCTGTAGCCGGCCTGCAGCGCCTGGTGCAAACCGAAGAGCACGGCGGCGCCCTTGCCCTGGTTGTGCGGCAGCACCCACACGCGCAGGCCGGGGTCGGCGGCGGCCAGGTCCAGCAGGCCTTGCGCGGTGCCGTCGCTGCTGCCGTCCACCACCACCCACACGGGGCACCACCGGGCGCGCGCGGCGGCCACCGTGGCGTACACCTGGGCGCCGGTGTTGTAGCTGGGGATCAACACCAGGTGGCTGGTCGAGGCCGTGTTCTGCAGGGTCATGGCGGGAGTCAGGCGGTGGCGGGCGGCTGTGGGCGGTGCACACCGGCCACGAAGTAGGCTTCGATCTCGGCGCGCAGCGCGTGGTGGTCGGTGGAAGGCGCGAAGCGCCGACCCAGGCGCACGCTGAAGCAGATCGGCAGCGGCGGCAATCGCCACAACGGCCAGCCTTTGCCCAGGTAGGGCGAGTCGGTGTCGATGAAAACGGTCTGGATGGGCACCTGGGCGTGGCGCGCGATCAGCGTGAAGCTGGGGTGGAAGGGGTTGACCGGCGGCTGCGTGGTGCGCGTGCCTTCCGGGAACAGCACCAGCTGGCCACCGGCCTTCAGGTCTTGCACGGCGCGCTGCACCATGCCATAGGCCGAGTCGTTGCGGATGTAGCGGGCCAGCCGTGCGCCGGGCCCCAGCAGCGGGTTGCGCACCAGGCTGGCTTTCATGATGCAGGCGCTGCGCGGCAGGCGCGCCACCAGCATCAGCGCGTCCAGCATGCTGGGGTGGTTGGCCACCACGATCAGGCCGTGCTCGTCGCGCAGCGCGTCCAGCACCTCGGCGTCCAGGCGCAGCATGCCGCTGCGCCGCGCGATGCCCCAGAACCAGCCGTAGCCCCGGGCAATCATCGCCCGGCCGATGCGCAGGCCGGCAGCTCGCGTCAGCAGCGGGTAGAGCAGCAAGGCGACGAGGTTCCAGCCGAAGGACATCAAGCCCAGCAGCAGCAGTTGCAGCTGCAGCCCCAGCCAGGCCAGCGGCCACAACCAGACGGAAACCGCATGCGGAACGGGCGTCTTCATGGCCATGGCCGGGTCGGGTTCAACGCGCAACGGCCACGCGCGTGTCCGAGACCTTGAAGACCCAGCTGGCCGCGAAGCCGTAGGTGGTGTTCTGCCGCTGCCGGACCAGCGGGCTGGCTTCGAAGGCCGCACCGGCCACGCTGTCGGTGCGCGCGAAGGCCGCCAGCCACCAGTCGCCCACGCGGCGCGACGCACTGGCGGTCAGGCCCCAACCCGCGTAGCCGCCCGGCGCGGCGTAGGCCGCCCGGGTGGCCGTGGCCTCGGCAGCCGTCACGCTGTAGAAATGGCTGTGCAGGCGGCGCGTGCCCAGCAGCGGGCCGCCTTGCAGGCCGACGTTCCAGCCCTGCACGTCCAGGTCGAGGTTGAGCACCGGCGTGCTGGTCCAGCCGATGGCGTGGGGATGCGACCCGACCGTGAACACCGCGCGCAACGGCACCCGCAGATCCAGCTTCCAGCCCATGCCGTTGTGCGTGCCCTTGCCCAGCATGACGTTCACGTTCGGGCCGACTTCCAGCGTGGCCGACAGGTCGACCATGCCGGCGCGCGCGCGGTTGTCACCGTTGCCGGCCGGTGGGCTGGCAGCCAGGCTGAGATCGATGTCCAGGCGCTGGGTGTCCAGCAAGACCGCGCGCGTGCCGTCACGGTCGGACTTGAAGATGGTGCCCCTGTAGACGAAGTAAGGCACCGGCAGCAGCCAGTCGTGGCGCTGGTCACTGCCCCGGTAGTGGGGCACATGCAGCGCGCCAACGCCCAGGCCGGCTTCCCACAGCGGCAGGTCGGCGGCCTGGGCGGGCAAGGCCAGCAGTGCGCCGGCGGCGCAGACCCAACCGGCAAGGTTCAAGACGAACCCATCACGTTCTCACCCGGTATGGGACCGGGGTCTTGCTGCTGGCGACGCGCCTTCCATTGCGCCCAGCTGGTCTTCCAGCGCCGCAGCGCGCCCACGTAGTACACGGCCTTGAAGAAGTGCAGCGAGGGCTGGATGGGCGACTTGCCGTAAATGTCGCCGGCAAGCACCGCCAACACCGCTTCCTTGGCGCGCAGCACGTTCTGCGGGTCCATGAACAGTTCGCGCATGGCCGGGTTGGTCATGCGGTAGATGAACCAGGAAAACTCACGCGGACCCTTCTTCACGTGGGCGGCGTAGCGGCGGCGTGCGGCCGCCGCGCGGCGCGGCTGGTCCAGCGCGGTGCCGACCACATCGGCGCCGGCGAAGGCATTCGCCATGGCCAGGTAGACGCCCGACGAGAACACCGGGTCGATGAAGGCGTAGGCATCGCCCAGCATCAGCCAGCGTTCGCCGCTGGCCTGGGTGGCGCTGTAGGAAAAATTGCCGGTGGCCCAGACCTGCTCGTCCACCAGTTCAGCGTGGCGCAGGCGTTCGGCCAGCGGCGGCGCCATCGCGATGGTGTCCGCGAAGAAGTCCTTCAGCGGCTTGCTGCGCGACTTCAGGTAGGCCGGTGCGCAGGTGGCGCCCACGCTGGTGGTGCCGTCGGCCAGCGGAATGAACCAGAACCAGCCGTGCTGGAACCAGAAGATGCTGATGTTGCCTTCCAGCTTCTCGCCCTTCAGGCGCTCGGCACCCTTGAAGTGGCCGAAGACGGCCGCGCTGTTGTGGCGCGGGTTGCGGTGCTTGTCGCCGAACTGGCGCGCCAGCAGCGTGTCGCGGCCCGAGGCATCGACCACGAAGCGCGCCCGCCAGGTGCGCGGCGCGCCATCGTCCAGCGTGGCCTGCACGGTGGCGCCGTCGTCGTCGAAAGCCACGTCCTGCACCTGGCAGCCTTCCACCGCGCGCGCGCCTTTGCGGGCCGCGTTGCGGAACAGGATCTCGTCCAGTTCAGAGCGCCGCACCTGCCAGGCCATGGGCGCGCTCTTGTCCCAGGCTTCGCCGAATGCCAGCAGCGTGCGGTGGCGGTGCTGCGGGCTGACGAATTCCACGCCCCACTTGGGCATGCCGATGGCTGCCACCTGTTCACGCAGGCCCAGCTTCTCGAACAACTGCACGTTTGCCGGCAACAGCGATTCACCGATGTGGAAGCGCGGGTGGTGGGCCTTTTCCAGCAGCACCACGTCGCGGCCCTGCTGCGCCAGCAAGGCCGCCATGGTGCTGCCGGCAGGGCCACCGCCGATGACCAGCACGTCGCAATGCTCGGTGCCCACGGCCGCAGCCATCGCGGCAGCCGCCCCGGCGGCGGCGGGGGCTAGGGCTAGGGCGGTGGCTGGGGCAGCAGATGAAGCGGGCGCCTGGGTCATGGCTGCGGCTCGGCGTGGGGGTTGGGCAGGGACGCGATTATCGACCGATGCGCCGGCCGCCAGGCCCGGCGGCGGCGTGGGCCGGTGGTACGCTTCCTGCCGCCTGCTCAACCCCTGCTGCCAGCCTGGCGGCCATCCCGCGTGACCCCGCACCCCCCGTCGACCTTGCCCCTCGCCGCCGCCGAGCCGGCTGCTGCGCGCCCCAGCTGGGCGGCCGACATGGCCTGGCGCATGCGCCACCACCTGGTGCTGAAGTTCCTGGGCATCACGGGCTTCATGTGGGTCTTCTTCACGCTGTACTTCTACCTGCTGCGCCACCCCAGCCGCGCCGTGCTGGTGATGCCGCTAACCGCGCTGGACCACGCCATACCCTTTCAGCCGATGGCTTTTCTGGCCTATGTCTCGCTGTGGCTGTACGTGGGTTTTCCGGTCGGGCTGATGCTGAGCCTGCGCGAGGTGCTGCGCTACGGCGTCTGGATCGGCAGCCTGTGTGGCGTGGGCCTGCTGTGCTTCTACCTCGTGCCCACGGCCGTACCGCCTTTCGATTTGCGCGGCGTTGACCTGGGCCACAGCGGCATGACCTTGCTGCAGGGCGTGGACGCCGCCGGCAACGCCTGCCCTTCGCTGCACGTGGCCACCGCCGTCTTCACGGCCGTGTGGGTGCACCGCCTGCTGCAACTGACCGGCGCGCACACCGTGTGGTTCGTGTTGAACGCCGTTTGGGCCGGCTTGATCGTCTACAGCACGATGGCCATCAAGCAGCACGTGGCCATCGACGTGGCCGCCGGCACCGCGCTGGCGTTGGCCTTTGCCTGGCCTTCGATGCGCTGGCATCCGCCGGCTGTTCGTTGAATCGATGGCCGACCCCGGCCGATAGAATTGCGCCCTTCCCCGTAACGGCGAGCGCATGGCCACCGACCCGAAAGCAGCAGCGAACACCGCCCCGAAGCCCAGCAATTTCCTACGCGGCATCATCGAGCGCGACCTGGAAAGCGGCACCTATGCCGCGCGGCATTTCGGCGGCACGCCGGGCGATGCGGCCCACCACCAGGCAGGGCCGGCCGACCCGGCGAAGATCAGAACCCGATTTCCGCCCGAACCCAACGGCTACCTGCACGTCGGCCACGCGAAAAGCATCTGCCTGAACTTCGGCCTGGCGCGCGATTTCGGTGGCGTCTGCCATTTGCGTTTCGACGACACCAACCCGGAAAAAGAAGAGCAGGAATTCGTCGACGCCATCCAGGAAGCCGTCACCTGGCTGGGCTTTGACTGGAACGCGGACGGCCCCAACGGCCCTGTTTCGCACCTTTACTACGCCAGCCACTATTTCGACTTCATGTACCGCGCCGCCGAGGCCTTGGTTGAAGCCGGCCTGGCCTACGTCGACGAGCAGAGCGCCGACGACATGCGCGCGAACCGGGGCGACTTCAACACCCCCGGCACCAACAGCCCTTTCCGCAGCCGCACGCCCGCCGAGAACCTCGCGCGCCTGCGCGAGATGAAAGCCGGCTTGCTGCCCGATGGCGCGGCCGTGCTGCGCGCCAAGATCGACATGGCCGCCGCCAACATCAACCTGCGCGACCCCACGCTGTACCGCATCAAGCGCGCCACGCATCACAACACCGGCGACACCTGGTGCATCTACCCGATGTACACCTACGCGCACCCCATCGAAGACGCGCTGGAAAACATCACCCACAGCATCTGCACGCTGGAATTCGAAGACCAACGGCCGTTTTACGACTGGCTGCTGGAACGCCTGGCCGACCTGGGTTTGCTGGCCCGGCCCTTGCCGAAGCAATACGAATTCGGCCGCTTGAATCTGAGCTACGTCGTGACCAGCAAACGCAAGCTGCGTGAACTGGTGATGGAAGGCATCGTCGAAGGCTGGGACGACCCGCGCATGCCCACGCTCTTCGGCATGCGGCGACGCGGCTACACGCCGGCCAGCATCCGCGCCATGGCCGACGGCAGCGGCGCTTCCAAGACCAACATCTGGCTGGACTACAGCGTGCTGGACGGCTGCCTGCGCACCGACCTGGAGGGCCAGGCACCGCGCGCGATGGCCGTGCTGGACCCGGTGAAACTGGTGCTGACGAACTGGGCCGAGGTCTTCGGCAGCGAAGCGCACATCGAAGCCTGCCAGGCGCCGGCCCACCCCCACGCGCCCGAACTCGGGATGCGCCATTTCGGCCTGGGCCGCGAGGTCTGGATCGAACGCGACGACTACGCCGACGTGCCGGTGAAAGGATTTTTTCGCCTGTTCCCCGGCAACAAGGTGCGCCTGAAATACGGCATGGTCGTGGAATGCACCGGCTGCGAGAAAGACGCCGCTGGCGCCATCACCGCCGTGCTGGCCCGCGTGGTGCCCGACACCAAGAGCGGCACGCCCGGCGCCGACGCCGTGAAGGTCAAGGGCACCATCACCTGGGTGGGCGTGGCCGACGCCGTGCCGGCCACGGTGGTGCTCTACGACCGCCTGTTCACCGAGGCCCAGCCCGAAGCCGGCGGCCGCGATTTCCGCGAGGTGCTGAACCCGCACAGCAAGCGCGTGGTCACGGCCTGGCTGGAACCCGCGCTGGCCGGCGTGCCGGCCGAACAAAGCTACCAGTTCGAGCGCCACGGCTACTTCATCAGCGACCGCAAGGACCACCGCGCCGACGCGCCGGTGTTCAATCGCATCACGACGCTCAGGGACAGTTGGGCGGCGTAGAGTGACTGCTCATCGATGACCTCGGGAGCCGCCATGTTCATCCGCTTCATCCGCTTCATTCGCTTCACCCGCGCCCGGCACCTGCTTGCTGCGGCCTGCCTCGCGCTGGGCGCCAGCCTGTCGGCCCAGGCCGCCGACAAGCTCGACCTGCAATTCGTCACGCCTGAAAAGTTCAGCGACATCGGTAACAGCGGCCACGACCGCGAACGCAACCTGAAGTCGCTGGCCGACTACCTGCAGACCCTGGCTGCGCAACTGCCCGAGGGCCAGGCGCTGAAGCTGGAGGTGCTGGACATCAACCTGGCCGGCGAAATGCGGCCGCGCGCCACGCAGGACATCCGCGTGCTGCACGGCCGGGCCGACTGGCCGCAGATGACGCTGCGCTACACGCTGACGCAGAACGGCAGCACGCTGAAGTCGGGCGAGGCGCAGCTCAGCGACATGGGCTATCTGGATCACGGCCCCCGCAACGACCGCGCCCACGGCGACCTGCCCTACGACAAACGCATGCTGCAGGACTGGTTCCGCAAGACCTTGATGGCGCCCTGATCGGCGCCCTGACCCGCAGCCCGACCTGCATTCCACGGAGACCCGACCTTTGAACCTGAAACCCGCCCGCACCTTGGCCACCCTGGCCACCGCCTTCACCCTGCTGGCCACGGCCCACGCGGCCACTGACCCGCTGAAGCAAGCCGCCGCCGAAAAGGGCGCTGTGGTCACCGAATCGGGCCTGGTCTTCCTGTCTCTGCGCGAAGGCAAGGGCGCCAGCCCGGTGGCCACCGACACCGTCAAGGTGCACTACCGCGGCACCTTCACCGATGGCCGGGAATTCGACAGCAGCTACAAGCGCAACGAACCCACCAGCTTCCCGCTGAACCGCGTCATCAAGTGCTGGACCGAAGGCGTGCAGAAGATCAAGGTCGGCGGCAAGGCCCGGCTGACCTGCCCGTCGGCCATCGCCTACGGCGAGAAGGGTGCTGGCGGCGGCGAAATACCGGGTGGCGCCACACTGGTCTTCGAAGTCGAACTACTGGAAGTCAAGGGCAAGTAGGCCGGCCCTGCCGTCGGGCTCGGCCGCGTAATCAACGGGATTTGCGCTTGGCGCCGGGCTGCACCGGGGCTGCCGCCTTGGCGCCGGGCTTGGCCGCCGGCTGCACCGCCACCTTCGCGCCGGTCACACGCGGCGGCAGCCCGGTGTGCTGCGTCAGCAGCCGGCCCTGCGTCACCGTGGACGTGCGTGCGCCGGCCACCGTGCTGTTCTTGCGCCGCGCGCTGACGTAGCCGTCACCGCCCGCCGGCTGGTAGGTGGGAATGAGCTGGTGCTTGCCGTTGCCGATGAGGTCGGCGCGGCCCATGGTTTTCAGCGCCTCGCGCAGCAACGGCCAGTTCGCCGGGTCGTGCCAGCGCAGGAAGGCCTTGTGCAGCCGGCGGCGCTTTTCGCCGCGCACGATGTCCACCTTTTCCACCCGGGTCGGGTCGCGGCTGATGCCCTTCAGCGGGTTCAGGTCGGTGTGGTACATCGCCGTGGCCGTGGCCATCGGCGAGGGGTAGAAGGTCTGCACCTGGTCGGCCTTGAAGCTGTTGCGCTTCAGCCAGATGGCCAGGTTCATCATGTCCTCATCCTTGGTGCCCGGGTGCGCGGCGATGAAGTACGGGATCAGGTACTGCTTCTTGCCGGCCTCGGCGCTGTACTGATCGAACATCTGCTTGAAGCGGTCGTAGCTGCCGATGCCCGGCTTCATCATCTTGCTCAGCGGGCCGCCTTCGGTGTGCTCGGGCGCGATCTTCAAATAGCCGCCGACGTGGTGGGTCACCAGTTCGCGCACGTACTCGGGGCTCTGCACCGCCAGGTCGTAGCGCAGGCCGCTGCTGATCAAAATCTTCTTCACGCCGCGCAGCGAACGCGCGCGGCGGTACATCTTCACCAGCGGCGCGTGGTCGGTGTTCAGGTTGGGGCAGATGCCGGGGTAGACGCAGCTCGGCTTGCGGCAGGCGGCTTCGATCTCGGGGCTCTTGCAGCCGATGCGCCACATGTTGGCCGTGGGGCCACCCAGGTCGCTGATGACGCCGGTGAAGCCTTTGACCTTGTCGCGGATTTCTTCGATCTCGCGGATCACGCTGTCCTCAGAGCGGCTCTGGATGATGCGGCCCTCGTGTTCGGTGATCGAACAGAAGGTGCAGCCGCCGAAGCAGCCGCGCATGATGTTCACGCTGAAGCGGATCATTTCCCAGGCCGGGATCTTGGTCGCGCCGTCGTGCCCGCCCTGCTCATCGGCGTAGGCGGGATGCGGGCTGCGCGCATACGGCAGGTCGAAGACGTGGTCCATCTCGGCCGTGGTCAGCGGGATGGGCGGCGGCGTGATCCACAGGTCGCGCTCGCCGTGTTGCTGCACCAGCGCGCGCGCATTGCCGGGGTTGGTTTCCAGGTGCAGCACGCGGTTGGCGTGGGCGTAGAGCACCGCATCGCTCTTCACCTGTTCGTAGGCCGGCAGGCGGATCACCGTCTTGTCGCGCGTGGGCATCTGCACCGCGCCGGTCTTGCGGGTGACGGGCATCGCGATGGTCGCCACGGCCGGCACAGCCATCGCGCCGCTGCCTTCTTCCTTCGCGCAGGTCTCGCCTTGCGACGCCGCCGCTTCCTCGGTCGTCAGGTAGGGGTTGATGTGCTCGTCGATGCGCCCGGGTCGGTCCACCTCGGTGCTGTCGATGGCCAGGTAGCCCTGCGGCGCCAGCCCCGGCGCGCTCTTGACCATGAAGGCGGTGCCGCGGATGTCGGTCAGCGTTTCGATGGCCTCGCGCCGGGCCAGGCGGTGCGCGACTTCGATGATGGCGCGCTCGGCGTTGCCGTAGAGCAGCAGGTCGGCCTTGCTGTCGACCAGGATGCTGCGACGCACCTTGTCCTGCCAGTAGTCGTAGTGCGCGATGCGGCGCAGGCTGGCTTCGATGCCGCCGATGACCACCGGCACGTCGGACCAGGCTTCCTTGCAGCGTTGGGTGTAGACCAGCGTGGCGCGGTCGGGGCGGCGGTCGCCGGCGCCGCCGGGCGTGTAGGCGTCGTCGCTGCGGATCTTGCGGTCCGCCGTGTAGCGGTTGATCATCGAATCCATGTTGCCGGCGGCCACGCCGAAGAACAGATTCGGCTTGCCCAGCACCTTGAACGGGTCAGCGCTTTGCCAGTCGGGCTGCGCGATGATGCCGACGCGAAAGCCCTGGTTCTCGAGCACGCGGCCGATCACGGCCATGCCGAAGCTGGGGTGGTCCACATAGGCGTCGCCGGTGACGATGATGATGTCGCAGCTGTCCCAGCCCAGGCGCTCCATCTCGGCGCGGCTCATCGGCAGGAAAGGCGCCACACCGAAGCGCTTGGCCCAGAAGGGGCGGTAGCTGGTGATCGGCTTCGGGGGCTTGGGGCCGGCGGCGGGGTGACGCTCGACCGCCGGGCGGGCGGGCGCCTGGGTGGGGGCAATGACGGACACGGCGCTGTGGGGCTGGCTGCCAGCGGGGCTGGCGAAGCCGTCATTGTCGCGGCAGCGCGTGGCTGGCGCGCGGACAAGGCCATGCCGCCAGCGTGACGGCCTTGGCAAGGCGGCGGCCCAGCCCGCGCTGCGGGCTCAAGCCTGCGCAGCGGCAGCCGATAGCGGGCTGATGCAAAGCCTCATCACCTGGATCGCCTACGGCCTGGGCACGCTGTTCTTCGGGGCCTGCGTGGTCGCTTGGTGGGAACACCTGGGCCGCGACGTCAAACGCAGCGAAGAGCCCGACTGGGACGCGCCGCCGCGCCAGGCAGCCAGCGTCGATGTCGAACTGGACGCCCTGCAGCCGCCGGCGGCTGCGCCGGCGCCGGCTGCAGGCGATGTCGGCGAACGCCGGCAAGCCCTGGGCGGCGCGATGACGCGCATGGCCAGCGGCGACCGCCGCCAAGGCTTTGGCGACACGGTGCCGATGGTCCTGGCGGGTGCGGGTGCGGGTGCGAGTGCAGCGACGCCCACCGCCAGCACAACGCCGGACGCGGCCCCGCACGCGCCGCCGGTCGAACGCCGCCAGCGCGACCGCGCCACGGCCAGCGACTGAAGTCGGTCGCGCGGGTTCAGTCGCCTGACACGCCGCTGACCAGGCGGCCGGTGGCCATCGCCACCTCGTCGGCGTCCAGCGCTTCGCCCAGGAAGCCGCCGCTCTGGTGCGCCCACAGCCGCGCGTAGATGCCATCGGCCGCCAGCAATTCGGCGTGGCTGCCGGTTTCCACGATGCGGCCCTGGTCCATCACGATCAGCCTGTCCATCGCCGCGATGGTGCTCAGCCGGTGCGCAATGGCCACCACTGTCTTGCCTTCCATCAACCGGTACAGGCTTTGTTGGATAGCAGCTTCGACCTCGCTGTCCAGCGCGCTGGTGGCCTCGTCCAGCAGCAGGATGGGCGCGTCCTTCAGCATCACGCGGGCGATGGCGATGCGCTGGCGCTGCCCACCGCTGAGCTTCACGCCGCGCTCGCCGACGTGGGCGTCGTAGGCCTTGCGCCCTTTCGCATCACTCAACCCACCGATGAAGTCGTGTGCCTCGGCGCGTTCGGCGGCGCGCAGCATCTCGGCGTCGCTGGCGTCGGGCCGGCCATAGACGATGTTGTCGCGCACCGAACGGTGCAGCAGCGAGGTGTCCTGCGTGACCATGCCCACGTGCCGGCGCAAACTCTCTTGCGTCACGCCGGCGATGTCCTGGCCGTCGATCAGGATGCGGCCCCCTTCCAGGTCGTACAGGCGCAGCAGCAGGTTCACGACCGTGCTCTTGCCCGCGCCGCTGCGGCCGACCAGGCCGATCTTCTCGCCCGGCTTGATCGTGAAGGTCAAGCCGTCCACCACCTTGCGAGTGCCGCCGTAGGCGAACACGACCTGGTCGAAGCGCACTTCGCCCTGCGGCACCTGCAGCGGCTGGGCATCGGGCTTGTCCACCACGGCCTTCACCTTGGACAGCGTGGCGATGCCGTCCTGCACCGTGCCGATGTGTTCGAACAAGGTGGCCATTTCCCACATCACCCAGTGCGAAATGCCGTTCAGCCGGAAGGCCATCGCCGCCGCTGCGGCCACCGCGCCCACGCCCACGGCGCCCTGGGTCCACAGCGTCAGGCCCGCGTAGGCCGTGCCGGCAATCAGCAGCACGCTCAAGGTCTGGTTGACGATTTCGAAGCCCGTCACCAGGCGCATCTGGCCGTAGGCGGTGCCCATGAATTCCTGCATCGCGCTGCGCGCGAATTGCGCCTCGCGCTGCGAGTGCGAAAACAGCTTCACCGTGGCGATGTTGGTGTAGGCGTCGGTGATGCGGCCGGTCATCAGCGAACGCGCGTCGGCCTGCTTTTGCGCCACCTTGCCCAGGCGCGGCACGAACACGCGCAGCGTGATGGCGTACAGCACCAGCCAGCCGAGGAAGGGCACGACCAGCCAGCCGTCGAAGGCGCCCAGCACGGCAATCAGCGTGACGAAGTAGATGACGACATAGACCAGGATATCGGTGAAGATCAGCCAGGTGTCGCGCACCGCGAGCGAGGTCTGCATCACCTTGGTGGCGATGCGCCCGGCGAATTCATCCTGGTAGAAGGACATGCTCTGCGCCAGCATCAGGCGGTGAAAGTTCCAGCGCAGGCGCATCGGGAAATTACCGTACAGCCCCTGGTACTTGAACAGCGCCTGCAGCGCCGCGAAGGCGATGCTCAAGGCCAGCACAGCACCCAACAAAACGATGGTCTTGCCGTGGCCGTCCCACAGTTCGGCCGGCTTCACGCGGCCCAGCAGGTCCACCACGTGGGCCATCATGCTGAACAGCAGCGCCTCGAAAGCCCCGATGGCGGCCGTGAACAACGCCACCAGCACCAAGTAGCGGCGCAGGCCTTTCGTGCACTGCCACAGGAAGGCGAAGAACTGCGCCGGCGGCTGCGGCGGGTCGGTCTGCGGGTAGGGCTGCACCAGCCCTTCAAATCGTTGGAACACGCGCTCTCCCTGAACACGCCGGGTGGGCGTTGTGTGGTCGCGGCGCAGGCGGTTTGCCTGCGGTCTGCGCACGGCCCGATGCGGCCGAAGGGCGCGATTATCGGGGCCCCGACAGCCGGGTGGCGGCCTAGGGTGCACGGTCCAATCGTGGGGGGCCACCGTCGATATGATGAATCGAGGAGACCCCCAGAACATGTTCGATTACCTCGTCGTCGGCGGCGGTTCAGCCGGCTCGGTGCTGGCCTCGCGGCTCAGTGAAGACCCTGGCGTCAGCGTGTGCCTGCTGGAAGCCGGTGGCGTGGACAGCAGCGTGCTCATCCACTGCCCCGCCGGCCTTGCGCTGATGGCCCAGGTGCCGCAAGGCAACTGGCGTTTCAAGACGGTGCCGCAGCCGGGCTTGAACGGCCGCCGCGGCTACCAGCCGCGCGGCAAGGTGCTGGGCGGGTCCAGTTCCATCAACGCCATGGTCTACATCCGCGGCCAGCATGCCGACTACGACCACTGGGCCGCAGAAGGTAACCCCGGCTGGGCCTGGGCCGACGTGCTGCCCTACTTCAAGCGCGCTGAAAACAACGAACGCGGCGCCGACGCCTTCCACGGCCGTGGCGGCCCGCTGAACGTGATGGACCTGCGCAGCCCCAAGCGCCACGGCCCGGCCTTTGTGCAGGCCGCGCAGCAAGCCGGTTTCAAGGTGAACGCCGACTTCAACGGCGCCGACCAGGAAGGCGCCGGGCCCTACCAGGTCACCCACAAGAACGGCGAACGCTGCAGCGCGGCCAAGGGCTATCTCACGCCCCACATCGGGCAGCGCGCCAACCTGCAGGTGCTGACCGATGTGCAGGTCACGCGCATCCTGCTGGACGGCGAGGCCGGTGCAAAGAGAGCCACCGGCGTCGAATTCCGCCAGGGCGGCACCACACGCCAATTGCAGGCGACACGGGAAGTGCTGCTGTGTGCCGGCGCGCTGCAGTCGCCGCAATTGCTGATGCTGTCCGGCATCGGTGACGCCGCGCAGTTGCAGCAGCACGGCGTGGCGGTGCAACACCACCTGCCTGGCGTCGGCTTGAACCTGCACGACCACATCGACGTGGTGCAGGTCGTCGATGCGCCGCACCTGACCGACACCTTCGGTTTGTCACTCAGCGGCGCCTGGCAGGCGCTGAAAGGCATCTTCGAATGGCGCAGCAAGCGCAGCGGCATGCTGACCACCAACTTCGCCGAAGCCGGCGCTTTCCTGCGAAGTTCACCGGATGAAGCCGCGCCTGACTTGCAACTGCATTTCGTCATCGGCAAGCTCATCGACCACGGCCGCAAGACCGTCTTCGGCCACGGCTATTCCTGCCATGTCTGCCTGCTGCAACCCAAGAGCCGGGGCAGCGTGACGCTGGCCAGCGGCGACCCGGCGGCTGCGCCACTGATCGACATCGGTTTCCTCACGGACAGCGACGACCTGGACCGCCTGGTGCGCGGCTTCAAGCTGATGCGCAACATCCTGCAGCAACCGGCGCTGGCGGGCCTGGGCGGGCGCGAACTGCCGGCGTCAGCTGGCGCACAGACCGACGCGCAGATTGCCGATTTCATCCGCAACCATGCCGACACCATCTACCACCCCGTGGGCACCTGCCGCATGGGCGAAGGCCCCAACGATGTGGTCGATGCGCGGCTGCGGGTGCACGGCGTGCAGGGTCTTCGCGTCGTCGATGCATCAGTCATGCCGCGTATCGTGTCGGGCAACACCAATGCGCCGGTCATCATGATCGCCGAGAAAGCCGCCGACATGATCCGCCAAGATGCCTGACATCCGACTCTCGGTGCTCGACCAGTCGGTGGCCTGCACCGGCCGCGACGAAGGCCACGCGCTGCGCGACACGCTGGACCTGGCCTCTTTCTGCGAGAACCTGGGTTATCACCGCTTCTGGGTCAGCGAACACCACGGCATGCCGACCATCGTGGGCAGTGCGCCCGAGGTGCTGATGGCCGCCATCGCAGCGCGCACCACGCGCATCCGCATCGGCAGTGCGGGCGTGATGCTGCCGCACTACTCGGCCCTGAAAGTGGCCGAACAATTCCGCGTGCTGGACGCGCTGGCGCCGGGCCGCATCGACCTGGGCGTCGGCCGCGCGCCGGGCAGTGACGGCCGCACCGCGATGGCGCTGAACCCCAACGCCCGCCACGCCGCTGACGACTTCCCGCAGCAGGTGGTGGACCTACAGGCCTGGTCTGCCGGCCTGCGCCACCAGGGCCTGACCGCGAACCCACTGCCACCCACGGAACCCGGCACCGGCGTGTTGCCGCCCGAGGTGTGGATCCTGGGCAGCTCCAACTACGGCGCGCAGCTGGCGGCGCACCTGGGCCTGCCCTATGCCTACGCCTATTTCTTCATGGACGGCCAGGGCGTCGAGCAGGCGCTGGACCTGTACCGCAGCCTGTACCGCCCGAGTGCGCGCCACCCCGAACCGCAGCCGACGATCTGCGTCTGGGCCCTGGCCGCCGATACCGCCGAGGAAGCCCAGTTCCACGCACTGGGCCGCGAACGCTGGCGGCTGGACCGCCAGCGCGGCGTGCTGGGCCCGCTGCAAACGCCCGAGGCCATCGCGAGGCGCGACTACACGGCCGAGGACATGCCCACGATCACCGCGATGCGCGAACGTGCCTTCGTCGGCACGGCTGCCCACGTCGGCGCGCAACTGCGCACGCTGGCCGCCTCGCTGGACTTGAAGGAGTTGGTGATCAACACCTGGGCGCACGAGCCGGCCGTGCGGCGGCATTCGTACACGCTGCTGGCGCGCGAATTCGGCCTGTCCTGATTCAAGGCGGACGGCGAGTCGGCCGCCGGGTGCCGAGCCCTCAGACGGCGGTCATCAGGCGTTCGACCAGCCCCGCCACCTTCTGCTCCACCGCCGCGTCCATCGTGATGGTGCGCCCCCACTCGCGGGGGGTCTCGCCCGGCCACTTGTTGGTCGCATCCAAGCCCATCTTGCCGCCCAGGCCGCTGACCGGTGAGGCGAAGTCCAGGTAGTCGATGGGCGTGTGTTCCACCAACGTCGTGTCGCGCACCGGGTCCATGCGCGTGGTGATGGCCCAGATCACTTCTTGCCAGTTGCGCACGTCCACGTCGTCGTCGGTCACCACGATGAACTTGGTGTACATGAACTGGCGCAAAAAGCTCCAGATGCCGAACATCACCCGTTTGGCGTGGCCGGGGTAGGCCTTCTTGATGGACACCACCGCCATGCGGTAGCTGCAACCTTCGGGCGGCAGGTAGAAATCGACGATCTCGGGGAACTGCTTCTGCAGGATGGGCACGAAGACTTCGTTCAGCGCCACACCCAGCACGGCCGGCTCGTCCGGCGGCTTGCCGGTGTAGGTGGAGTGGTAGATCGGGTCTTGCCGGTGCGTGATGCGACTGAGCTCGAACACCGGGAACCAGTCCTGCTCGTTGTAGTAGCCGGTGTGGTCGCCGAAAGGGCCTTCCAGCGCATGCAGGTGGCCGCCCTTCTCTTTCAGCTTCACGCCGTGTTCGGACACGCCTTCGAAGCCCGGCGCAGCCACAGGGATGTGGCCTTCCAGCACGAATTCCGCGCTGGCCGGCACCTGCAGCTTCAGCGGGCCTTCGCCCACGCCGGATTCGACCAGTTCGGTGCGGCTGCCGCGCAGCAGGCCGGCGAACTGGTATTCGCTGAGCGTGTCGGGCACCGGCGTCACGGCGCCCAGGATGGTGGCCGGGTCGGCGCCGAGGGCCACCGCCATCGGGAAAGGCTGGCCGGGGTTGGCGCGGGCGAACTCGCGGAAATCCAGCGCACCGCCGCGATGGGCCAGCCAACGCATGATCACCTGGCGGGGGCCTATCACCTGCTGGCGGTAGATGCCCAGGTTTTGCCGCAGGCGCGGCGCGGCCACGCTCTGGGGCCCGCGCGTGACGACCAGGCCCCAGGTGATCAGCGGCCCGGCGTCGCCCGGCCAGCAGGTCTGCACGGGCAGACGCGCCAGGTCGATATCGGCACCCGTGATCTCCACGTCCTGGCAAGGTGCGCGGCGCTGCACCGACGGCTTCATGTCCCACAAGGCCTTGCCCATGGCCAGCAGCTTGCCGGCGTCCTTCAGGCCCTTGGGTGGTTCCGGTTCTTTCAGGCCGGCCAGCATGCGGCCGACGTCGCGCAGCTCGGCCAAAGACTCGGCGCCCATGCCCAAAGCCACGCGCCGGGGCGTGCCGAAGAGGTTGATCAGGCAGGGAATTTTGTAACCGACCGGGTTCAGGCACAGCACCGCCGGCCCGCCGGCGCGCAGCAACTTGTCACCGATTGCCGTCATTTCGAGGCGTGGCGACACCGGATCGGCCAGTTTTTTCAGCTCGCCCAGCGTTTCCAGCTGCTGGATGAAGTCGCGCAAGTCCCGGTATTTCATGCGTTTCAGCTATTAGAGAGCCATTTGATATTCTTGACCGCGTATGAGAGGCTTCCTAGAATCCTCCAAGACCTGAAATTTCAGGGTTAACCCGCGCCTGACGCTCCACTGAGCCGGCGGGCTGACACCGCCCCGCCGGGCGCCGCGCACGCGATGCGCAGCCAGCGGACGATTATCACTGTGGGTACCGAGCCAGCCGACCAGGCGGCCCGCAAGCCCGCAGGATCAGGAGAGAGTCCAGATGCGAGCCATCGCCCTGCTGCGCCAGGCGCAGCACGCGACAGCCACGTCGCTGTCGGTTTTTGTCCGTGACGTCGGTCGCGGTTTGCTGGAAGTGGGTCACAACAGCCTGGCCCTGGTGGGCCTGGCCTCGGTGGCGGTGCTGGTGTTCGCACTGGGCCGTGCCGATATCCGCGGCCAGTTGGAAGTGGTGGCGCTGGAATGGCTGCAGACGCGCCAGGAAGCGCGCGAAGCCACGTCCGACGACCTGATCGCCGCCGTGGCCGAGCCCTCCGCCGTCGCCCGCGCCACCGCCACCGACCTGAAACAGCTGACACGCCAACAGGCCACGCTGGCCAGCTGGATCGCCCGCCGTTACAAGGTGGCGCCCGAGCCGATCGCCGCGCTGGTGCAGGAAGCCTGGTCGATGGGCACGCGCGCCGGGCTGGACCCGACGCTGATCCTGGCCATCATGGCGGTTGAATCCAGCTTCAACCCCTTCGCACAAAGCGCGGTCGGTGCCCAGGGCCTGATGCAGGTGCTGACCCGCGTGCACGACGACAAATACCAGGCCTTCGGCGGCAACCGCGCGGCCTTCGACCCCATCAGCAACCTGCGTGTGGGCGTGCAGGTCTTGAAGGAATGCATCAGCCGCGCGGGCAGCCTGCAGGAAGGGCTGAAGTACTACGTGGGCGCGGCGCTGATCGAAGGCGACGGCGGCTACGTCGGCCGTGTGATCAGCGAACAGACCCACATGCGCAGCGTGGCCGACGGCAAGCCCGTGCCGGCCAACGCCGGTGCCATCGTGCCGGTGTCCACGACCGTGAAGGACGCCGCCGTCAAGGCGGTGCTGCCGGCGGCTTCGTCAGCACAGCCGGGCTCAGAGACGGGCTCGGCCGACAAGGTGGCGTTGCTGCGCTGACAGCGCCCGCGGCGGCGGCTGGGGGCCCAGGCTCCAGGGCCTTGCACCCCGGCCCTTACACTCGGCAACGCTGCCCTTGGCTGGGTTCGTGACGGGCCCACAACGGGCCAACGAGGCCCTTCGTCAAGACGTTCCAACCGAAGAGGACCGCCATGTTTGACCGCTCCACCTCCACCCTGTCCAGCATCGACCCCGAAATCTGGGCGGCCGTGCAGAACGAAAACCGCCGGCAGGAAGAGCACATCGAGCTCATCGCCAGCGAGAACTACACCAGCCCGGCCGTGATGCAGGCCCAGGGCAGCCAGCTGACCAACAAGTACGCCGAGGGCTACCCCGGCAAGCGCTACTACGGCGGCTGCGAATACGTCGATGTGGTCGAGCAACTGGCCATCGACCGGGTCAAGCAACTCTTCGGCGCCAACTTCGCCAACGTGCAGGCCAACAGCGGCAGCCAGGCCAACCAGGCGGTGTTCTTCGGCCTGCTGCAGCCCGGCGACACCATCATGGGCATGAGTCTGGCCGAAGGCGGCCACCTGACGCACGGCATGCCGCTGAACATGTCCGGCAAGTGGTTCAAGGTGGTCAGCTACGGGCTCGACGCCAACGAGGCCATCGACTACGACGCGATGGAGCGCCTGGCCCACGAGCACAAACCCAAGCTGATCATTGCCGGCGCCAGCGCCTACAGCCTGCGCATCGACTTCGAGCGCTTCGCCAAGGTGGCCAAGGCCATCGGCGCCATCTTCATGGTCGACATGGCGCACTACGCCGGCCTGATTGCCGCCGGCGTCTACCCCAACCCGCTGCCGCATGCCGATGTGGTGACCAGCACCACGCACAAGAGCCTGCGCGGGCCGCGCGGCGGCATCATCCTGATGAACGACGAGGCCATCGCCAAGAAGATCAACAGCGCCATCTTCCCGGGCATCCAGGGCGGGCCGCTGATGCACGTCATCGCCGGCAAGGCGGTGGCTTTCAAGGAAGCGCTGGAGCCGGCCTTCAAGGCCTACCAGACCCAGGTGGTGGCCAACGCC
>JANPHI010000273.1:0-1771 GCA_031424355.1 Betaproteobacteria bacterium | reverse complement strand
GATCAGCGAGCGCCTGGCCACGCTGTGGCGCATCCACAGCGGCGACGTCGATGTGGTGCTGATGCCGGCCGCCACCGCTTTGACGCGCATCTCGCCGCCCAGCTTCCTGGCCGGCACCACCTTCCAGTTCAAGCAGAAATCGAAGCTGGACGAGGGCAAGCTGAAGGGCCAGTTGACGCTGGCCGGCTACCAGCACGTCAGCCAGGTCGTCAGCCCCGGTGAATACGCCGTGCGCGGCGGGCTGATCGACCTGTTCCCGATGGGCAGTCTGGTGCCCTACCGCGTGGACCTGTTCGGTGACGAGGTGGACAGCATCCCCACCTTCGACCCGGATTCGCAACGCAGCCTCTACCCGGTGCCCGAAGTGCGCCTGCTGCCTGGCCGCGAGTTCCCGATGGACGACGTGGCGCGCACCGCCTTCCGCGCCCGTTGGCGCGAGCAGATCGAAGGCGACCCGACGCGCTGCCGCCTGTACAAGGACATGGCCCAGGGCATCGCCGGTGGCGGCATCGAGTACTACCTGCCGCTGTTCTTCGACACGCCCGGGACCATCTTCGACTACCTGGGCGAACAGGCGGCACTGGTGCTTCACGGCAAGGTCGACGAAGCGCTGGAAGCCTTCTGGACCGACACCCGCGAACGCCACCGCTTCCTGCAGCACGACCCCGAGCGGCCCATCCTGCCGCCGCCCGCGCTGTTCATGCCGGCCGAGGAATTCTTCGGCCGCACCGCGCCGCATGCCACGTTGTCGCTGCGCGGTGTCGAGCCCACCGCCTGGGCGCGGCCGCTGCCCGACCTGAGCATCGACAGGGGCGCGACCGACCCGCTGGGCACGCTGGAAAAGCACATCAAGGCCTCGCCCCACCGCGTGCTGCTGGTGGCCGAGAGCGACGGCCGGCGCGAGAGCCTGCTGGAGTTGCTGCGCGACCACGGCATCGCGGTGCCCAGCGTCGACAACCTCGAGGAATTCGTCACCGGCCCCGAAAAGGTGGCCATCGCCACCAACCCGCTGGCCGAGGGCTTCCACTGGCTGGATCCCGATCAACGGATCTCCATCCAGTTCGTCACCGAGACCGAACTCTTCGCCACCACGCCGCAGGCCCGCAAGCGCCGCAAGCAGGAGCAGACCAGCAGCGTCGAGGCGCTGATCAAGGACCTGAGCGAGCTGAAGGTGGGTGACCCGGTCGTCCACCTGAACCACGGCATCGGCCGCTACAAGGGCTTGATCAGCATCGACCTGGGCGAAGGCGCCTCCGAATTCCTGCACCTGGAATACGCCGACAAGGCCACGCTCTATGTGCCGGTGGCGGCGCTGCATTTGATCGGCCGCTACACCGGCGTCAGCGCCGACGAAGCGCCGCTGCACAAGCTGGGCTCGCCGCAGTGGGACAAGGCCAAGCGCAAGGCCGCCGAGCAAGTGCGTGACACCGCCGCCGAACTGCTGAACCTGTACGCCCGCCGCGCCGCGCGCGAAGGCTTCAGCCACCGCTTCAGCCCGCAGGATTACGAAGCCTTCGCCACCAGCTTCGGCTTCGAGGAAACCGCCGACCAGCGCGCCGCCATCCACGCGGTCATTCAGGACATGGTCAGCCCCAAGCCGATGGACAGGCTGGTCTGCGGCGATGTCGGCTTCGGCAAGACCGAAGTCGCCTTGCGCGCCGCCTTCGTGGCGGTGCACGGCGGCAAGCAGGTGGCAATATTGGCGCCGACCACGCTGCTGGCCGAACAGCATTTCCAGACCCTGACCGACCGCTTCGGCAAGTGGCCGGTG
>JANPHI010000272.1:0-9346 GCA_031424355.1 Betaproteobacteria bacterium | reverse complement strand
GCGCCGTCGTTGATGCCCGAGGCATTGCCGGCGGTCACCGAACCGTCTTTCTTGAACGCCGGCTTCATCTTGCCCAGCGTTTCCAGCGTGGTGCCGGCCTTCACGTGTTCATCGGTGTCGAAGGTGACTTCGCCTTTGCGCGTCTGCTTGACGATGGGCACGATCTGGCTCTTGAAGCGGCCTTCGGCGATGGCGGCTGCGGCCTTGCGGTGCGAATCGACCGCCACCTGGTCCTGCTGTTCACGGGTGATGCCCCACTTGGTGACCAGGTTCTCGGCCGTGATGCCCATGTGGCCGACGCCGAAGGGGTCGGTCAGCGTGGCCACCATGGTGTCGATGAGCTTGGTGTCGCCCATGCGCGCGCCGTTGCGCATCGCGGTGCTGAGGTAGCCGCCGCGGCTCATCACTTCCACGCCGCCGCCGATGCCGTAGTCGCAGTCACCCAGCAGGATGTTCTGCGCGCTGGTGATGATGGCCTGCAGGCCCGAGCTGCACAGGCGGTTGACCGCCATCGCCACGCTGTCCATCGGCAGGCCGGCCTGGATGCTGGCCACCCGCGCCACATAGGCAAAACGAGACTCCGTCGGAATCGTGTTGCCCACCGTCACGTAGTTGATGGCCTTCGGGTCGACGCCCGAGCGTTCGACGGCCGCTTTCATCACGGTGCCGGCCAGTTCGGCCGGTTCGATGTCGGCCAGGCCGCCGTTGAAGGTGCCGATGGCTGAGCGGGCTGCGCCCAGGACGACGACGTCGCGTTGGTTCATGGTGGGGTCTCCTGATGGTTGTTGAAATGGAAGCGTAGCAGTGGACGCCGGCAGGCTGGCGGGTGGCTTACGGCCGACGGCGCAGGCGGTGTTCAGGCGCCCGATGACAAGCCTACCGCCGGGGCCGGGGCTGCGGCGGGCGCCGCGCGCAGTCTTTCCACCACGCCGGCCGCCCGAACGCCGGCCAGGGCGCGTTCGAATAGGTCCTGTTCCTCGCTGGACGGCGGCCAGACGCTGCCGGTCTGTTCCCGGTAGGCGGCCATCGCACGTTCGACGGCGGCCTGCAATTCAGGGCCGCCCACCGCCGCCGCCTGCCCCGGCGCGGCCGCCAGCTGCGCGCGCCAGGTCTTGCCGTAGACAGCCTCCAGCGCCCCGAGCGCCACCAGGCGGTGCTCTTCCAGCACCAGGGACCGCTCGGCGGGCACCGCCGCCTCGGGCGCTGGCTTGCGCCCCAGACGGCGCAGGCGGCGCAGGCGGCGGCGCAGTTCGTCCAGCAGCGTGTCGTCCAGCGCTTCGCCCTGCTGCAGCATGGCCAGGTAGCGCAGCCGGTTGCCGAAGCGCTTGATCTGGCGCGGCGTGGTGCCGCCGCAGGCCACCACCGGCAGCCAGGTGCGCAGGGCCTCGGCGAACTGCGGCGTGTCGTCGACCCGGTTGGCGCTGGTGCGCGCGCGGTAGACCAGCACGCCGCCGGCGCCCAGCGTGAACACCCCCAGCACCACGGCCAGCAGCCACGGTGAGGTCGGGCTGATGTCGGCCGGCTGCATGGTGTGGTTCAGGGTGTCCGCGGCCTCGGGCTGCAGGCGCCCGGCCGAGCCTGGGGCCGACGGCGCGGTGGCGTCCCGCGCCGGGGCGGACGCTCCGTCCGGGTTGGCCGGGCCGGCCACCGAAGCCGCCGCCCCACCGGCCCGGGCGTCGCCCGGCCCGCCGCGCGACGCCAGCGGGTTCAGCGACAAGCGGCCGCCCAGCAGCACGCCACCGACGATGACCGCCGCACCCAGCCACAGCGGCCACAGCGCCAGCGCCTGCCGGCCCAGCGCCGCCATCGAACCGGCGTCCGGCAGGTGCCGGGCTTCCAGCAGCCGCTCGGGCTGCGGGTTGGTGCGCTCGGGGACCTTGATGTCCAGGTTGATCAGCTTGCGCAGGTAGTCGCGCACATAGGCCTGGCGGTATTCGACCTCGCTCAGCGGCGTGGCGCTGCCGGGCTCGCTGGTGGCCTGCATCAGGGCCAGTTCCTTGGCGATGGGGGTGAAGGCCAGCGACAAGGCCGCCTCGACGCGCGGCGCCGACATGCCGAAGAGCACGAAGCAGCGGCCCGACGAGACGAGGAAGTTCACCGCCTCCATCACGCTTTGCACGGCGTCGGGCTTGCAGCGGTCCAGGTCGTCGATGACGATCACCAGGCGGTAGGGCAAGGCCTGCGTGACCTCGTCGAACTGCTCGGCGAAACGCGCGCGAAAACTGGTCTGGGCAGCCAGGTCCTTGATCTTCAGGTTCGAGGCCGTGGCCGCCGCCAGCGCGCCCGGGTCGGCGCCGAAGGCCTTCAGCACCTTGCGCGCGTAGAGCGCCACGCCCAGCAAGGCCACCAGCTGCCCGCCCAGGCTGCCGACGTCCTGGTTCGACAGGGGCCGGGCCTCGCCTTTGGAAACGGCCTCCAGCGGCCGGGCCAGGTCGGCGATCCACAACCCCAGCCGGGACCAGTCCTGCAGGCTGTGCTGCACCAGGAAACCGCCCAGCGCCGACAAGGCCAGCAGCGCCAGGATGGTGAGCATGAAGTTCTTGCGCGAACGCAGCCACAACAGGCGCAGGCGGAACAGCCCGCCGTCGGGCGTGCCCACGGGCGGCAAGCCCTTTTCGCGGATGGCCACCAGCAGCGCGCCCAGCAACTGCTCTTCGCTCTGGTGGTGCCAGGCGTTGAACCACACCGGGCGGCTGCCGTAGCGGCGCAGGTCGGCGCACACCAGGGCCATCAGGCTGCTCTTGCCGGTGCCCCAGTCGCCCGACACGGCCATCGTCAGCGGGGGCTCGGTGCGCTTGTTGCGCAGGAAGCGTGAAATGCCGCGCGCCAGCGGGCCGAACTGCAGGCGGTCGCGTTCGAAGACCTCGGTGGGCGCGTCGGTGGTGCCCATCGCTTCCGCGCCGCGCACGGGGGCGACGGCTTCCGGCCGCAAGGCCCGCCACAGCGCGCCGGCCACCAACAGCAGCGACAGCCAGAACCAGGGCGCCGGGTAGCGGGCGTAACGCTGCGGCCAGGGCAAGGGCTTCCAGTCTTCGCCGAAGTTCTCGGTCTGCATCAGGGCCGGCGGGTAGCCCACCGCCAGCCCGGTGCGCCCGGTCTTGTCCATGGCCAGCGCGGTGCGCGCCGACCCCAGGGCGGTTTTCCGACCGTCGGCGGCGGTGACCGGCACGGTGGCGGCCGCCCAGTGCTCACCGCCGTCCAGCGTGACGCGGATCGCGCCGCCTTCGCCGGCCGCCCAGCCGGTGCGGCCGTCCGCCGAAAAGCGCACCGCCAGCAGCGACGAGCGCACGCCGATGTCGCTGGCGATCGGCGGTTCCTGCCAGCCGACGCCGTCGACGGTTTTCAGCACCGTGCCGCCGTCACCGACCAGCCAGCCGTTGGTGCTGCCGGGCACGAAGCGGATGTCGCGCAGCACGTCGCTGACGGCGGCGTCCTTGAACGCCCGCTCGATGGGTGCGCCGCCGCCGGGGTCGGTGGCGTCCAGCTGCACGCGCAGCGGGCCGCCCTGCCACTGGGCGCCGCCGTTGCGCGTGCTGAGCAGCCAGCCCCCGCTGCCCGTGACCCAGCCGGTGCTGCCGTCGTTCTGGAAGTGAACCCGCGTCCAGTTGACCGTCTTGGGCGCCGGGTGGGGCTGCGGCGCCCAGCTCAGACCCGCGTCGGTGGACGCCCACAGCGCCCCGTCTTCACCCGCCGCCCACAGGTTCTGGCCGTCGGCGTGGGCGTGGATGGTTTTCAGGCGGCTGGCGGTCAGGCGCTCGGTGGCCTGCCAGTGCGCGCCGCCGTCGGTGGTGGACAGCACGCGGCCCTCGCCGGTGACGGCCCAGCCCCGGCGGTCGTCGTCCAGGAAGGTCAGGTCGTAGATGTCGCCGTCAGCGGCCTCGACGGCCACCGCCTGCTGCACCCAGTCGCGCCCGCTGTTGGCCGACGCCAGCACCAGGCCGCCGTGGCCCGCCACCCACAGCTTGCGGCTGTCCTTGCCGACGTGGGCGGCCAGCGCCACGGCATCGGCACCGCTGGTGCGGTCGGCCCAGCTCTCGCCCCGGTCTTCGGTGCTCAGGACCACCCCGTCGGCACCGACGGCCCAGCCGTGCACACCGGCGGCGTCCATCGCGATACTGCGCACCAGCGTGGAGGTGACGGTCACCGCCGGCAGCCAGGTCGCGCCGGCGTCGTCGCTGGTCTCGATGGCGCCGCGGGTCGTGGTCACCCACAGGCGGCCGCCTTCGCTGACCGCCAGACCACGGATGTCGGCAGCCTTGACCTTGCCCGCGGGGTCGCCGCAGGCCGGCTGGTCGGCCCGCAGCGGCTGCACCACCCAATGTTCACCCGCATCCACCGTGCGCAGCACGGCGCCGGCGCGCGTGCTGACCCAGCCGCGCCGGCCGTCGTCGAGAAAACGGATCACGTCGAACTGCACCCGGTTGGCCTTGCAGGCCTCGGGCACCGGCATCGCTTGCCAGTTGACGCCGCCGTTGGTGGTCTTGAGGATCACGCCCCGGCCCACCGCCCAGCCGACGCGGCCGCTGCGGTCGAAGCGCACCGCCGCCAGGCGGTCGGCGGCGGGCATCAGGTAGCGGCCGCCCCAGTTGCGGCCGCCGTCTTCCGACACCAGGGCCAGGCCGCCGCTGCTGGCGATCCACACCGTCCGGGCGTTCACCGCGTGCACCGACAGCAGCAGGCCGCTGTCAGCGGTCTGGTCGCTGACCACCCAGGTCTTGCCGCTGTCGTGGGTCACGGTCACGCCGCCGCGCGTGCCCACCGCCCAGCCGTTGACGCCCTGGGCGTCGAAGGTGATGTCGATCAGGTCGCTGGCGGTGCCGCTGGCGCGCGACTCCCAGGTCTGCCCGGCGTCTTTGGTGTGCAGGATGGCGCCCCCTCGGCCGACCACCCACAGCGTCTTGCCGTCGGGGTTCATGTGCACACCCAGCATGGTGCCGGGCGCGCCCGGCAGGCGCAGCATGGCGTGGCTTTCGATGGGGTAGCGCAACTGCTCCCAGAAGGTCATGGGCTGCAGCTTGCCGGGCATCGGGTCGGGGGCCTGCAGCCAGGCGCCGGCCAGGGCCAGCAGCAGGCCCAGCACCGCCAGCAGCGCCCAGGCCGGCCGCGCCACCACGCGCTGGGTCCGGTCAGCGCCGGGGACGGCGCCGGGGCTGCTGGTGTCAGGCTGCTGCTCTTCGCTCACGGCGTCGGTCGCTTTCTGGCGGCGCGCCGCGCGCACCCGAAGCGCCGGGCACGCCGGGCGGCCGGCGCAGCCCTTTTATGCCTTCACGCGCCCAGGCGCAAGAGCTGCGCGGCGACCGCCACCGCGATCACCGCCGGTTCCTTGCCCACGATGCCGGCCGCGCCGATGGGGCAGACCATGCGCGACAGCAGGGCCTCATCCACGCCGCGCTGGCGCAGGCGGCTCTCGAAGCGCGCGCGCTTGGTGGCCGAACCGATCAGGCCGAACCAGGCGAAATCGCCGCGCGCCAGGATGGCCTGCGTGAGGGCCAGGTCGAGATCGTGGCTGTGGGTCAGCACCAGGAAGCAGCTGCCCGGGGCGGCCTGCGCCACCTCGGCCTCGACCGGTTCGACACAGAGGCGTGCGATGTGCGGCGGCAGCGGCCCGGGCGGGAATTCGGCCTCGCGTTCGTCGATCCACTGCACCCGGCAATCGATGTCCGCCAGCAGCTTCACGAGGGCCCGGCCGACATGCCCGGCCCCATACAGCTGCAGCGTGAAGCGCGGCGCCGGCAAGGTCCAGCCCGCCACGTCCACCGCCTGCAGCGGCGTGTAGCGCAGGTCCAGCGCGCCGCCGCAGCACTGACCCAGCGACGGGCCCAGCGCGACATGCTGCACCTGCACGCCAGCCGCCGCGCGCAGCACGCCGCGCGCCCGTTCGATGGCCTGCAGTTCCAGATGCCCGCCACCGATGGTGCCCAGCACGGCATCGGCCGAAACCAGCATGCGCGTGCCGTCGCCGCGCGGCACCGAGCCACGTGCGGCGGCCACCTCGACCAGCACGGCGGGTGTTGCGCCCGCCTGCCAGCGCAGCGCCGCAGCTTGCAGCTCGGCCGGTGTCACGCCGGTGCGGGCGCGGCCGACTGCAGCGCCGCCTGCACGGCCGTGATGGCGTTCAGGATGGCTTCGCTGGTGGCCGGCGCCTGCAGCGGCGGATCGACACGGTGGCCGCCCACGGCCGAGACCGCGTCGCGGATCGCGAAGAACACGCTGAAGGGCAGCAGCAGCGGCGGTTCGCCGACGGCCTTGCTGCGGTGGATGCTGTCCTGCACATTGGGCCGGTTGAACAGGCGCGTGTTGAACACCGCCGGCGCGTCGTTGGCGGTGGGGATTTTGTAGGTGCTGGGCGCGTGGGTGGTCAGCGTGCCGGCTTTGGGCGAACCGTCGGCCGGGTGCCACACCAGTTCTTCCATCGTCAGCCAGCCCATGCCCTGGATGAAGGCGCCTTCGACCTGGCCGATGTCCAGCGCCGGGTTCAGCGAGCTGCCGGCGTCTTGCAGCAAATCGGCGCGCAACAGCTTCCATTCGCCGGTCAGCGTGTCCACCAGCACCTCGCTCGCGGCCGCGCCGTAGGCGTAGTAGTAGAAAGGCCGGCCCTGCAGCGTGGCGCGGTCCCAGCTGAGGCCGGGCGTGGTGTAGAAGCCGTCGCTCCACAGTTGCACGCGGGCGAAATAGGCGGCGTTGACCACCTCGGCGAAGGGCAGCGTTTGCCCGTTGACGTGGACGTGGTCGCCGGCGAAGCGCACGTCGGCGGCCGCGCCGCCCCACTTGCCTGCTGCGAAGGTGGCCAGTCGCTCGCGGATCTGCCGCGCCGCGTCTTGCGCCGCCTTCCCGTTCAAATCGCTGCCGGTGCTGGCCGCCGTGGCGCTGGTGTTGGCGATCTTCTGCGTGTCGGTGGCGGTGCTGCGCACGCGCGCCAGCGGCAGGCCCAGTTCGTGCGCCACCACCTGGGCCACCTTGGTGTTCAGGCCCTGGCCCATTTCCGTACCGCCGTGGTTCACCAGCACGCTGCCGTCGGTGTAGACGTGCACCAGCGCGCCGGCCTGGTTCAGGTGGACGACGTTGAAGCTGATGCCGAATTTCAGCGGCGTCAGGGCGAGACCCTTCTTCAACACGGGGCTGCTGGCGTTGAAGGCCGCGACGGCGGCGCGCCGCGCGGTGTAGTCGCTGGTGGCCGCCAAGTCGTCCGTCAGCGCCTGAATGATGTTGTCGTCCACCACCTGGCCGTAGGGCGTGACGTTGTTCGTCTCGGTGCCGTAGAAATTCGCGCGGCGCACGTCCAGCGGGTCTTGGCCCAGCGCGCGCGCCACGCTGTCGATCAGGTATTCGATGGCGATGGCGCCCTGCGGCCCGCCGAAGCCGCGGAAGGCGGTGTTGCTCTGCGTGTTGGTCTTGCCCGAATAGCCGTGCAGCGCCACGTTGGGCAGCCAGTAGGCATTGTCGAAGTGGCAGAGCGCGCGCGTCATCACCGGGCCCGACAGGTCGGCCGAATGGCCGGCGCGGCTGATCAGCGTGGCCTCGGCGCCGAGGATGCGGCCGGCGTCGTCATAGCCCACTTCGGCCTCGTAGTGGAAGCAATGGCGGCGGCCGGTGATCATGAAATCGTCGTCACGGTCCACCCGCAATTTCACCGGCCGCTGCAGGCGCGCCGCGGCGATGGCCGCCACGCAGGCGAACAGGCCGCTCTGCGATTCCTTGCCGCCGAAGCCGCCGCCCATGCGCCGGCACTCCACCTGCACGGCGTGCGCCGGGCGGTGCAGCGCGTGGGCCACCAGGTGTTGCATCTCGCTGGGGTGCTGGGTGCTGCACAGCACTTTCATGCCGCCGTCTTCCTGCGGCAGCGCGCAGCTGATCTGGCCTTCCAGGTAGAACTGTTCCTGGCCACCCACATCGAAGCTGGCGCGCAAGCGATGCGGTGCTGCGGCCATCGCCGCCCGCGCTTCACCGCGCAGCAGATGCATGGGCGGCACCACGTACTGCTGCGCCGCATGCGCAGCCTGCGGCGTCAGGATGGGCGGCAACGCCCGCGCGCGGATCACGTCCCTGGCCTTCGCGGCGGCCCGACGGGCGGCGTCGCGCGTGCCGGCGATGACGGCAAACACCGGCTGGCCGACGTAGCGCAGCGTGTCGCCCGCCTCACCGGCCAGGATGGGATCGTCATGGACCAGCGACCCGCAATCGTTCGCGCCGGGAATGTCGCGCGCGGTGAACACGTCCACCACACCCGGCAGCGCGCGCAGGGCGGCCACGTCGATGGCCTCGATGACGCCATGCGCGATGGGCGACAGGCCGAGTGCGGCGTGCAACGTGCCAGCAAGTTCGGGCAGGTCGTCGGTGTAGGGCGCGGCGCCGGCCACATGCAGGTGGGCCGATTCGTGCGGGCGGCTGACGCCGACTTGCGTGAAGGCTTGCGGCGCGCCGGCATCGACGGCAGGCCCGGCCAGGTGTGAGGGCAGATCGGCAGGCTTGTTCATGCAGTCTCCTCGCGCGCCCAGACGGTGATTGAGCGCGGCGGCAGCGGGTCGGTCGCGCGCGTTTCCAGCCAGGCGCGGCGCAACAGGTTCTGCGCCACCTGCAGGCGGTAGGCGGCGCTGGCGCGCATGTCCGACAGGGGCGTGAAGTCGCGCGCCAGGGCGGCCTGCGCGGCTTGCAGCGTGGTCTCGTTCCAGGGCTGGCCGAGCAGCGCCGCTTCGGTCTGCCGCGCGCGCTGCACCGTACCGGCCATGCCGCCGCAGGCGATGCGCACGGCCGCGATCTGCTCGCCGTCCAGTTCCAGCGACAGGCCCATGCAGACGGCCGAGATGTCGCTGTCGAAACGCTTGCTGATCTTGTAGCCGCGCACCTGCTGCAGGCGCGCGCCCCGGCGCGGCACCGCCAGGGCCTGGACGAATTCACCCGGCTGCAGCGCGTTCTGCATGTAGGCCAGGTAGAAGTCTTCCAGCGGCAGGCTGCGCGTGGCCTCACCCCGTCGCAGCACGATGCGGGCGCCCAGCGCGATCAGCACTGGCGCGCAATCGCCGATGGGCGAACCGTTGGCCACATTGCCGCCCATCGTGCCCACGCTGCGCACCGGCAGCGAGGCGAAGCGCAAGCCGACTTCACGCAGGCTGGGCCACTCGGCGGCCAGCGCGGCCCAGGCCGCTTCCAGCGTGGCGGCGGCGCCGATGTGGAGGGTCGCGTCATCGAGCTGGATGGTCTGCAGTTCGGCGACGTTGCCGATGTAGATCAGCTCGCCCAGCTCACGGAACTGCTTGTTCACCCACAGGCCGATGTCGGTACTGCCGGCCAGCACGCGGGCCTGCGGCCTGGCGGCACGCAGCGTGGCGAATTCGGCCAGCGTGCGCGG
>JANPHI010000271.1:0-9999 GCA_031424355.1 Betaproteobacteria bacterium | reverse complement strand
ACCTCTTCGCCGTAGCCGCCGGCGCCCAGCGTCAGGTCTTGTTCGACCTCGACGATCAGGCCGGTGTCGGCCAAGCGCAGGCGGTCACCGACGGTGGGGCCGAACATCTCGGCGTAGGCGCGTTTGCCGATCAGGGCCATCAGAGTGCTCCGTTCACAAGACCGCGGAAGCCCCACACCTGGCGCAGGCCGGCGTAGGCGACCAGTTCGACGGTGCGTTCCTGCCCCGGCTCGAAGCGCACGGCGGTGCCGCTGGCGATGTTCAGGCGCATGCCGGTCGCCGCCACGCGGTCGAAACGCAGGGCGGCATTCGTTTCGGCGAAGTGGTAGTGCGAGCCGACCTGAATGGGCCGGTCGCCGGTGTTGGCCACCACCACCGTGGCGGTGGCGCGGCCGGGGTTCAGCGTGTGCACGCCGTCGTCGATCAGCAGTTCACCGGGAATCATGTCGGCCCCTTCAAGCGATCGGTTGGTGCACGGTCACCAGCTTGGTGCCGTCGGGAAAGGTCGCTTCGACCTGGATTTCGCTGACGATTTCCGGCACGCCGTCCATCACATCGTCGCGCGTCAGCACGGTCTTGCCGTCGCTCATCAAGGCGGCCACGGTCTTGCCGTCGCGTGCGCCTTCCAGGATGTAGCAGCTGATAAAGGCAATGGCTTCGGGCACGTTCAGCTTCAGGCCGCGTGCCCGCCGCCGTTCGGCCAGCAGACCGGCGGTGAAGAGCAGCAATTTGTCTTTTTCGCGGGGGGTCAAGTCCATGCTGGAACCTATGCACGAGAGGTGCCAACATCCTAACCGCCGACCCTGGGCGGGTGGCGCAGTCCGTGCATGATCGCCACCCAGCATGAGCGCCTTGCCCGCCACCTCCACCGCCACCACCCCCGCCGACGCCCCGCCGCCCCCGCAGCAGCGCGTCATCAAGGTGCGCCGCGACTACAACGCCTGGGTGGCCAGCGAAAGCCTGGAGGACTACGCGCTGCGCTTCACGCCGCGCAGCTTTCGCAAGTGGAGCAGCGGGCGCGTGGCCAACACCGCCATCGGCGGCGCGGCCTCTTTCCTGGTGCTGGAAGCGGTGGGCGGCACGTTGCTGCTGCAGTTCGGTTTCATCAACGCCTTCTGGGCGATATTGGCCACGGCGCTGATCGTCTTCGCCGCCGGCCTGCCGATCAGCGTCTACGCCGCGCGGCACGGGCTGGACATGGATTTGCTGACGCGCGGCGCGGGCTTCGGCTACATCGGCAGCACCATCACCAGCCTGATCTACGCCAGCTTCACCTTCATCTTCTTCGCGCTGGAAGCGGCCATCATGGCCTACGCGCTGGAACTGGCCTGGGGCCTGCCGCCGACCTGGGGCTACCTGCTGTGCGCGCTGGTGGTCATCCCGCTGGTCACCCACGGTGTCACCGCCATCAGCCAGTTGCAGGTGTGGACGCAGCCGCTGTGGCTGGCGTTGCTGGTGCTGCCTTACTTCTACGTGTTCCAGGCGCATCCGGCCTTGGTGGCCGACCTGCGCAGCTACGCCGGCGAATCGGGCAAGGGCGGCGTCTTCGACCCGCTGCTTTTCGGCAGCGCGCTGACCGTGGGCATTGCGCTGATCACGCAGATGGGCGAACAGGCCGACTACCTGCGCTTCATGCCCGAGAAGACGCCGGCCACGCGCGGCCGCTGGTGGCTGGCGGTGCTGATCGGCGGGCCGGGCTGGGTGGTGCCCGGCGTGCTGAAGATGCTGGGCGGCATGCTGCTGGCCTACCTGGCGCTGACGCTGGCGGTGCCGGCCGACCGCGCGGTGGACCCGAACCAGATGTACCTGGCGGTCTACGAACTGGTCTTCCCGCACTACACCTGGGCGGTGGCGGCCACGGCGCTGCTGGTCATCGTCAGCCAGTTGAAGATCAACGTGACGAATGCGTATGCGGGTTCGCTGGCCTGGTCGAACTTCTTTGCGCGGGTCACGCACAGCCACCCCGGCCGCGTGGTGTGGGTGGTGTTCAACACGCTGATCGCGCTGATGCTGATGGAGCTGGAGGTCTTTCGCGCCATCGGCGGCGTGCTGGGTCTGTACAGCAACATCGCCATCAGCTGGATCATGGCCGTGGTGGCCGACCTGGTGGTCAACAAGCCGATGGGCTGGTCGCCCAAAGGCATCGAGTTCAAACGCGCGCACCTCTACGACATCAACCCGGTGGGGGTGGGCGCGATGGGTGCGGCCTCGGTGCTGTCGATTGCAGCCTACCTGGGCGTGTTCGGCGCGGTGGCGCAGGCTTTCTCGGCAGTGATCGCGATGGCGGTGGCCTTCGTCACCGCGCCGCTGATCGCCTGGTTCACGAAAGGCCGCTACTACATCGCCAGAACCTCTGAAGAGGGCGCCTACCTGGGGGCCAGCAGCGGCGTGCTGAAGCTGCGCCGCTGCGTCATCTGCGAACGCGACTACGAAGGCGAGGACATGGCGCAGTGCCCCGCTTACGGCGGGCCCATCTGCAGCCTGTGCTGTTCACTCGACGCCCGCTGCCATGACCTGTGCAAACCCGAACCAGCCCGCGCGCCCTGGCAGTTGGCGGCCCTGCTGCGCCGCCTGACGCCGCGCGCCTGGTGGCCGCAGCTCGACACCGGGCTCGGCCGCTACCTGTTGCTGATGGCCGTGGTGGCGCCCGCGCTGGCCGGCCTGCTGGCCATGCTCTACCAGGCGGAACTGCGCCAGCTGGGTGACGTCAATGGCGCGGCCGAAGCGCTGGCGCCGGCCCTGCGCGCCGGCTTCGTCAAGGCTTACATCAACATCTTTTGCGGCCTGCTGCTGGTGGCCGGCGTCATCGGCTGGTGGCTGGTGCTGACGCAGATCAGTCGCCGCGTGGCGCAGGAGGAAAGCAACCGCCAGACCGAAGCGCTGGTGCGCGAGATCGATGCCCACCTGCGCACCGACGAAGCGCTGCAGCGCGCCAAGCAGTCGGCCGACGCGGCCAACCAGGCCAAGACGCGCTACATCAGCGCGGTCAGCCACGAACTGCGCACGCCGCTGAACAGCATCCTGGGCTATGCGCAGCTGCTGGATGAAGATCCTTCACTGCCGGTGCACCGCAAGCAGGCCGTGGGCGTCATCCGCCGCGGCGGTGAACACCTGCTGAGCCTGATCGAGGGCACGCTGGACATTGCGCGCATCGAGGGCGGCAAGCTGGCGCTGGAACCCAGGCCGATGCGCCTGCACGAGGCGCTGCGCCAGATCGTGCAGATGTTCGAACTGCAGGCCGCCAGCAAAGGCCTGCGTTTCGAGCACGACATCGAAGGGGCACCGGCCCTGGTCAAGGCCGACGAGCGGCGGCTGACCCAGATCCTGATCAACGTGCTGGGCAACGCGGTGAAGTTCACCCAGGCCGGCCGCGTGACTTTCCGCGCCACGCATGTGCGCGAGATGGCGGTGTTCGAGATCGAGGACACCGGGCCGGGCATCGCGGCGCAGGACCTGGAACGCATCTTCGAACCCTTCTCGCGCGGCGGCGCCACGGTGGGCGCAGCGTCGCAGGCCTCGCCAGCGGGTGGCACGGGCCTGGGTCTGACCATCGCCAAGATGCTGACCGACCTGATGGGCGGCGAGATGACCGTGTCTTCGCGCACCGCCGCCGATGGCGCGGGTCTGTCCACGGCCGCCGGCGGCTCGGGCACGCTGTTCCGCGTGCGCCTTTTCCTGCCCGAACTGCAAGGCGCGAAAGCCCCGCAGCCGCTGCCGCTGCGCGCCGGCTACGCGGGGGCGCGGCGCCGCGTGCTGGTGGTGGACAACGAAGAGATCGACCGCACGCTGCTGGCCAGCCGCCTGCAGGGCGTGGGCTTCGACGTGCTGCAGGCCGGCTCGGGCCACGCGGCGCTGGCGCTGCTGCACGAGCAGGCTGTGGCGGTGACGCCGGTGGACGCCATCCTGATGGACCTGGCCATGCCCGGCATCGACGGCTGGGCAACCATACGCACGCTGCGCCGCCAGCGGCTCAGCAGCGCGCCGGTGGCCATCGTCTCGGCCAATGCTTTCGACAAGGGGCTGGACAACGACGTGGGCATCACCCCGGCCGACTTCATCACCAAGCCCGTGCGCTTTGACGAACTGCTGGACTGGCTGGGCCGCCACCTGGGCTTGCAGTGGCAGGCCCAGGCGCCGGTGCCGCCGCCCGCGCCCACACCGGCCGATGCACCGCGCCCCACGCGCACGCAGCTGCTGGCGCTGCGCGAGGTGGTGAACCTGGGCTACCCGCGCGGCGTGCGGCAGTTGCTGGACCAGATCGAGGCCGAGCGCCCCGAGTGCACGCGCTGGCTGGCGCCGCTGCGTGCCCTGGCGGCAGGCTTCCAGTTCGACCGCATCACGCCCCTGGTCGACCTGGCCCTGGCTGCGGCCGACACCGATGCCGACACCGATGCCGATGCCGCTTGACCGCCTGCCCGGCAGTGCCCTGGCACCCGAACGCGCCGCCAGCGCGGGCCTGGTGCTGATCGTTGACGACGTGCCCGACAACCTGGCCGTGCTGCACGACGCGCTGGACGAGGCCGGCTACACCGTGCTGGTGGCCACCGACGGCGCCACCGCATTGCAGCGCGCCGCGCAGGCCGAACCCGACATCGTGCTGCTGGACGCGGTGATGCCCGGCATGGACGGTTTCGAAGTCGCGCGGCGCCTGAAGGCCGGGCCGGAAACGGCGCACATCCCCATCGTCTTCATGACCGGCCTGACCGACACCGAACACGTGCTGGCGGCCTTCGACGCCGGCGGCGTGGACTACGTCACCAAGCCCATACGCCCGCCCGAGGTGCTGGCCCGCATGGCGGCCCACATGCAGGCCGCACGCCAGGCGCGGCAGGCCCGCAATGCGTTGGACGCCTACGGCCACGCCACCATTGCCGTGCGGGTGGAAGGCGCGGGTTCGAGCGCGGGTTCTGGGGGCCAGGCGCGCCTGACCTGGCAGACGCCGCTGGCGCGGCGCTGGCTGCCGGCCTATTTCGAATGCATACCCGGCGAAGTGCCCGCGCCTTTGCTGCAGTGGCTGCAGAACGCCGCCGACGGCCGCGAGCCGCGCCCGCTGGCCGTCGTGCGCGGCGCGCAGCAACTGGTCTGCACGCTGCAGGGCCGCACGCCTGACGAGGACTGGCTGGTGGTGCTGCGTGAAGTCAGCGACGCGGCCACCGTGGAAGCCACGATGCAGGCCCTGGGCCTGACGCTGCGCGAAAGCGAAGTGCTGTACTGGGTGGTCAAGGGCAAGACCAACCGCGACATCGGCGACATCCTGGGCAGCAGCCCGGCCACGGTGAAGAAGCACCTGGAGCGGGTCTACGAAAAGCTGGGGGTCGAGACGCGGACGGCGGCCGCCGGCGTGGCCATGCAGCGCGTGCGGGCGCTGTCGCAGGGCTGAGGTTCAGGCCGTGCCCGGCACGCCGCCGAGCACCAGCACGCGCACCGGGTGGCGCCAGGTGGCCGCACGCTGGGTCAGGTCCTGAAGGGCGGTCTGCAGGGTGCCGGGCCGCGCCCGGTCGGCCACGATCAGCGTGGCCCGTCGCGGCTGAAAGCGCGCCAGCGCCTGCAGGCCGGCAGGGGTGTCGCGCAGCGTGCCGCTGTCCCAGGGGTGGCTGTCCTGCCGCACGCCCCAGCCGGTCACGTCACGCAGCTGGGTCCGCACGCGCAGCTGCAGGCGCGCTGCGGCGCTGCCGCAGGCGGCCAGCTGCCAACTGCCGTCGCGTTCCAGGGCCAATTGAGTGGCCAGGCGGGACGCGGCCGCCGGGTCACGGTCGTCCAGCGTGGCCACCGCCAGGCGCTGCTCGGGCGCGGCCAGGCACCAGCGGCGCAGGGCGTCGAAAGCGGCTTGCTCGGCGGCTGTCGGCCGACCGGCGGCTGCGGGTGGGCACAGGGCCGCCAAGTCGTAGCGCGCCGGCCATTGCCACCCGGTGTGGCTCATCGCCGCGCCCGCCGCGCCCGCTGCGGGCCTGCGGCTTTGGGTGACACTGCGGGTCTCGCTGATCGACCGCAAAAACCCCACACCATGGCCGCACTGAACTGGACCGACGAACTGGCACTGCAACACGCGCTGATGGACGACACCCACCGCGAATTCGTCGACCTGCTGGGCGACGTGGAAGCAGCGGTGCAGCAGCCCGCGCCCGACGCCGTCACCGACAGCCTGGCCCGCTTCGTGGCCCACACCGAAGCCCACTTCGCCCAGGAAGACGCCTGGATGGCGACCATCGGTTTTGCGCCCACCAACTGCCATGCCACGCAGCACGCGCAGGTCCTGCAACTGCTGCACGAGGTGCAGCGCCGGGTGCGGGACGACGGCAACCTGGCGCTGGTCGGCCAACTGGTGCCGGCCCTGGCCGAGTGGTTCGTGCCGCATGCGCAGAACATGGACGGCGGCCTGGCGCAGGTGATGGCGGCGACCGGCTTCGACCCGGCCACCGGCACGATGACGAACCCGCCCGATGCGGCCTCGGCACCCGCGCTGACGTCGGACGCCGCCTTCACCGCAACGGCCGCAGCAGCGGCATCAGGTCCGACGGCTTCGTGACGCTGGGGTCGAAGGCGGCGCGCGTCTGCCCGCCGATGTTCGCGCGGATCTTGCGTACATACAGCCGCGTTTCGGCGTAGGGCGGCACGCCCAGGTAGCGTTCCACCGCGCGCTCGCCGGCGTTGTAGGCGGCGGCCGCCAGGTTGATGTCGCCTTCGAAATAGGCCAGCAGCCAGCGCAGATAGGCCATGCCGCCGCGCAGGTTCTGCACCGGGTCCTTGATGTTGCGCACGCCGAAACGCGCGGCGGTGTCGGGAATCAGCTGCATCAGGCCATACGCATTTTTCGGCGACTGCGCATTGGGGTCGAAGTTCGACTCGGTGGCGATGATGGCCAGCACCAGATGCGGCGGCAGCTTGTATTCCGGCGCCACCAGATTGACGAAACGCACGATGGCCTCGGGTGCGTTGGCAGGCGGTGGCGGCGGCGGTGGCATCCAGGGCAGCGCCGCCTTGTTCGCCGGCGGCCTGGCCGTCACCGGGGGGGCCGCGGCCACGCGGTCTTCGTCGGGCGGGCGCAAGCAGGCGGGCGGCGGGCCTTGTGGTTTGCCCATGCGCAGCAGGATGTTCACCGCCTGTTCATAGCCCTGTTCCGCCGCCGCTGCGAAGAGGTGGGCGGCCTGCGCCTCGTCGCGTTCGATGCCGCGCGAATTGGTCAGCATCCAGGCCAGGCTGAATTGCGATTCGGCGTCGCCGTAGCGCGACGCGCGGCAGTACAGCTGCGCCGCGCGCACGGCGTCGCGTTCCAGGCCGTCGCCATGTTCCAGGGCCTTGGCTTCGCTGCGCCAGCGTTCCACCTGGGCCGGCAGCACGGTGCCGCGTTCGGGCGGCGGCGTGCTGGGGCGGGGCAGGTTGTCCAGGCTGGGCAACGGCGTTGGTGCTTGCGCCTGCGCAGGCGGTGCCCAGGCGGTGACGGCCATCCAGGTCAACAGGGCCGCGCACCACCGGTGGCCGGCGTTCGAAGTCGGGTTCATCGCTGCGAGTCTAGTCAGCGCCGCCCCATACGCCTTCCGGCGTATTTCCGCGGGGGGAGTCGGCCCCTACTGTCCACGGGTCCGATTCCTCACCAACACCCAGGAGCACAAGACCCATGACGACCACCCGCCGCCAGCTCGGCAAGACCTTCACCGCCGTTGCGCTGGCCGCCGCCAGCTTCGGTGTCACGTCCGCTTTCGCCGCCGACACCATCAAGGTCGGCGTGCTGCATTCGCTGAGCGGCACCATGGCCATTTCAGAAACGGTGTTGAAGGACACCATCCTGATGGAGATCGACGCCATCAACGCCAAGGGTGGCCTGCTGGGCAAGCAACTGGAAGCGGTGGTCGTGGACCCGGCCTCGAACTGGCCGCTGTTCGCTGAAAAGACCCGCCAGCTGATCAGCAAGGACAAGGTCTCGGTGATCTTCGGGTGCTGGACCAGCGTGTCGCGCAAAAGCGTGTTGCCGGTGGTGGAAGAACTGAACGGCCTGCTCTTCTACCCGGTGCAGTACGAAGGCGAAGAGCTCAGCAAGAACGTGTTCTACACGGGTGCCGCGCCCAACCAGCAAGCCATACCGGCTGTCGAATACCTGATGGGCAAGGACGGCGGTAGCGCCAAGCGCTGGGTGCTGCTGGGCACCGACTATGTGTACCCGCGCACGACCAACAAGATCCTGCGGTCCTTCCTGAAGAGCAAGGGCGTGAAGGACGAAGACATCATGGAGGAGTACACGCCTTTCGGCCACTCCGACTACCAGTCGATCATCGCCAAGATCAAGAAGTTCTCGTCCGAAGGCAAGAAGACGGCCGTGGTGTCCACCATCAACGGCGACAGCAACGTGCCCTTCTACAAGGAACTGGGCAACCAGGGCCTGAAGGCCACCGACGTGCCGGTCGTCGCCTTCAGCGTGGGTGAAGAAGAACTGCGCGGCGTGGACACCAAGCCGCTGCAGGGCCACCTGGCCGCCTGGAACTATTTCCAGTCGATCAAGAACCCGACCAACGACGCCTTCATCAAGCAGTGGACGGCCTACGCCAAGGCCAAGGGCATCGCCGGCCACAAGGACAAGGCGCTGACCAACGACCCGATGGAAGCCAGCGTCATCGGCTTCCACATGTGGGCCCAGGCCGTGACCAAGGCCAAGAGCACCGACACCGACAAGGTCATCGCCGCGATGGCCGGCCAGACCTACAAGGCACCGAGCGGGATCATGTCCATGATGGACCCCAAGAACCACCACCTGCACAAGAGCGTGTTCATCGGCGAGATCAAGGCCGACGGCCAGTTCAACGTGGTGTGGAAGACGCCGGGCCCGGTCAAGGCCCAGCCGTGGAGCCCGTACATCCCCGAGAACAAAGGCAAGAAGGACGAACCCGAAAAGAAGTGATGCCGGCGGCGCAGCACCCGCTGCGCCCTGGTTTCCTGAGCGTTTGAAAAAAGGACTTCCGTGCTGTTGCGCTTGATCGTTTTCGTGTTGACCGCAGCACTCGGAAGTTCTGCTTCTGCCTTGACCCCCGACCAGGCCCTGCGCATCGCGCAAGGCGAAAGCGACGCACGCATTGCGGCGCTGAACGAGGTGGTGCTGGCCGCTGACCCGGCGCTGGCGCCCTATGTGCAGGCGGTGCTGGCCGACGAGGTGAAGGTCGCCGGCGGCAAGGCCTACGTCCTGCGCGGCGGCAAGGCCACCGATGCCGCATCGGGCGCTGCAGCCACCTTGCCCGACGGCGCGGAAGATGTCGTCAACCCCAACCGGGTGCGCCGTGAACTGGAAGGCGCGCTGGCCGCCTTGAAGCTTTTTTCGCCCGACCGCGCCGAGCGCGCCAAGGCCGTCAACGAATTGAAAGAGCAGGCCAGCGAAGGCCATCTGGTGCTGATCGAAAAAGCCGAGAAGACCGAGACCGACGCCGACATCAAGGCGCAGCTGGCGCTGCTGAAAGCCGCCGTGCTGATCTCGTCTCCGGACAAGGGCAAGCGCCTGGCCGCTGCGCAGTTGCTGGCCGACAGCGACCAGCCCGCCACCAAGAGTTTGATCATCGAACGCCTGGCCACCGAGACCGATCTGGACGTCAAGGCCGCGCTGAACAAGACCCTGTCCACCGTGGCCGGTCGCCTGGCCTGGGGCGAACGCTTCGGCGTGCTTTTCACTGGCATCAGCCTGGGTTCCATCCTGCTGCTCGCGGCGCTGGGCCTGGCCATCACCTACGGCCTGATGGGCGTGATCAACATGGCCCACGGCGAGCTGATCATGATCGGCGCCTACGCCACCTACTTCGTGCAGAACCTGTTCAAGTCGCTGCCGCCCAGCGCCTTCGACTGGTACATCGTCGCGGCCATTCCGTTCAGCTTCATCGCCAGTGCGCTGGTGGGCGCGGTGATGGAGCGCACGGTGATCCGCTGGCTCTACGGCCGGCCGCTGGAAACGCTGCTGGCCACCTGGGGCATCAGCCTGATCCTGATGCAGAGCGTGCGCACGCTGTTCGGCGCGCAGAACGTCGG
>JANPHI010000270.1:0-2192 GCA_031424355.1 Betaproteobacteria bacterium | reverse complement strand
CAGCCGCGCCCCCACTTCCTGGAGCTTTTCGAATCATGCAAATCTGGATGACCCTGGTGCTGACGGTGCAGATCCTGTCCGCGCTGACGATGATCGGCCTGGTGCTGGTACAGCACGGCAAGGGTGCCGACATGGGCGCGTCGTTCGGCGGCGGCTCGTCGGGCAGCCTGTTCGGAGCCACCGGCAGTGCCAATTTCCTGTCGCGGTCCACGGCCGCTTGCGCCACCGTGTTCTTCATCTGCACGCTGGCCCTGGCTGCGGGCGCACATGTTGGCGGCGCGCGCACGGAAGGGACCAGCGTGCTCGACCGCGCGGCGCCCGTGGATGCCATCCCGGGCGCGGCACCAGCCAGTGCAGCAGCACCTGCAATGCCTGCATCAGCGGCGGCTGCCGCTGCTGTGCCAGCACCTGCCGTGCCTGCACCGATGGCGGCCCCGTCCGCTGCCGCCAAGTAGCAGCTTCCGACTGCGGGAAACCCTTGGCAGTGGGCTAGAATCTGCGGCTGTCCGCAATGCAAGAGTGCAGCACTGCATCATGCACAGCGGGCTTGCAGCAGAGTGAACAAACGTCTTGCCGACGTGGTGAAACTGGTAGACACGCTATCTTGAGGGGGTAGTGGCGAAAGCTGTGCGAGTTCGAGTCTCGCCGTCGGCACCAAGACGTCAGCGCACAGCATCAAGCTGAGCACTGCGCGCTGCACTGAAAGGCCCCGCAGCTGGCTGCAGCCGAGCGGGCCCCGCAATCAAGACAGCGCCGCACGCCATGGACCTGCAACCCTACCTCCCCGTCATTCTGTTCATCCTGGTGGGCGTGGCAGTCGGCGTCGTGCCACAGGTGCTGGGTTTCGTGTTCGGTCCCAACCGCCCGGACGTCGAAAAGAACAGTCCGTACGAATGCGGTTTCGAGGCGTTTGAAGACGCACGCATGAAGTTCGACGTGCGCTACTACCTCGTGGCCATCCTGTTCATCCTGTTCGATCTCGAAATCGCCTTCCTCTTCCCATGGGCGGTGGCACTGCATGACATCGGGGCGTCAGGCTTCTGGGCCATGATGGTGTTCTTGTCGATTCTGGTGGTCGGCTTTATCTACGAATGGAAGAAGGGCGCTCTCGACTGGGAGTGACTTGGCCCCACCTGGAGCAGTACACACATGGGCATTGAAGGCGTTTTGAAGGAAGGCTTCGTCACCACCTCGGTCGACAAGCTGATCAACTGGTCCAAGACCGGCTCGCTGTGGCCGATGACCTTCGGCCTCGCCTGCTGTGCCGTCGAAATGATGCACGCCGGCGCTGCACGCTATGACATCGACCGCTTTGGCATGCTGTTCCGCCCGAGCCCGCGGCAAAGTGATTTGATGATCGTGGCCGGCACGCTGTGCAACAAGATGGCACCTGCGCTGCGAAAGGTCTACGACCAGATGGCCGAACCCCGCTGGGTGCTGAGCATGGGTTCGTGCGCCAATGGTGGTGGCTACTACCACTACAGCTACAGCGTTGTGCGCGGTTGCGACCGCATCGTGCCGGTAGACGTGTATGTGCCGGGCTGCCCGCCCACGGCCGAGGCGCTGCTGTACGGCATCCTGCAGCTGCAGGCCAAGATCCGCCGGGAAAACACGATCGCCCGCTGAGGGCGGGCAGTTCCAGACCTTGGCCTGACGCCGCATGACGCAAAAACTCGATACCTTGCAAGCCGCACTCGAATTGGTGCTGGGGCCGGTCATTCAACGGTTTCAGCGCGAACGCGGCGAGATCAGCATCACCGTGAAGGCCGCCGACTATGCGGCTGTGGCCACTGCCTTGCGTGACGACCCGGCTTTGAAGTTCGAGCAACTCGTCGACCTGTGCGGCGTGGACTTCTCCGACTACAAGAACCAGCCCTGGGACGGCCTTCGCTACAGCGTCATTTCGCATCTGCTGTCGGTGACGCACAACTGGCGTGTGCGCCTGAAAGTGTTCGCGCCCGATGACGATCTGCCGGCGGTGGCGTCGGTCACACCCATCTGGACGGCAGCCAATTGGTTCGAACGTGAAGCCTTTGACCTGTACGGCATCATCTTCGAAGGCCACCTCGATTTGCGCCGCATCCTCACCGACTACGGCTTCATCGGTCACCCGATGCGCAAGGACTTCCCCACCACGGGCAACGTCGAGATGCGTTACGACCCCGAGAAGCGCCGTGTGATCTACCAGCCGG
>JANPHI010000269.1:0-5011 GCA_031424355.1 Betaproteobacteria bacterium | reverse complement strand
GACGAGTGGCAGAAGTTTGCGAACCTCCGGCTGCTGCTGGCGTACATGTTCACCCGGCCCGGCAAGAAGCTCGTGTTCATGGGCGTCGAGCTCGGGCCCTGGACGGAGTGGAACCACGACCGCAGCCTCGACTGGCACCTGCTGGACCAGCCGGCGCATGCCGGCGTGTTCGGGCTGTTGAAGCAGATGCCAGTCGAGGCTGGCGTCGTGATTCCATTCGCGTTCCTGCGCGAACTCGCAGCCCATGAAGAGCAGCTTCTTGCCCGGGTGGCCCCACATGAAGCCGAAGTAGGCGCGCAGGTTCGCGAGCTTTTGCCAACGATCACCGGGCATCTTCGCCAGCAGGCTGCCCTTGCCGTGCACCACCTCGTCGTGGCTGATCGGCAGCACGAAGTTCTCGTTGAAGGCGTAGACCAGGCCGAAGGTCATCTCGCCGTGGTGGTACGGGCGGTGGATCGGGTCGCGGGCGATGTACTGCAGCGTGTCGTGCATCCAGCCCATGTTCCATTTGAAGTGGAAACCCAGGCCGCCGGCGTAGGTGGGCCGGCTGACGCCTGGGAAGGCGGTGCTTTCCTCGGCCAGCGTGATGGCCTGCGGGCGTTCACCGCCGATGACCTCGTTCGTGCGCTTCAGGAAGGCGATGGCTTCCAGGTTTTCGCGCCCGCCGTGGGCGTTGGGGATCCACTCGCCGGCCTTGCGGCTGTAGTCGCGGTAGAGCATCGAAGCCACCGCATCGACGCGCAGGCCGTCCACGCCGTAGCGTTCCAGCCAGTACAGCGCGTTGCCGACCAGGAAGTTGCGCACTTCGGTGCGGCCGAAGTTGTAGATCAGCGTGTTCCAGTCGTTGTGGAAGCCTTCGCGCGGGTCGGCGTATTCGTACAGATGCGTGCCGTCGAAGCGCGCCAGGCCGTGGGCGTCGGTGGGGAAGTGGGCCGGCACCCAGTCCAGCAGCACGCCGATGCCGGCGGCGTGGGCGCGGGCCATGAAGCGGCTCAGGCCGGCGCCGCTGCCGAAGGGCGATGCCGCGTCGGCCGGCACCTGGTGGCGGGCGGTCGGCGCGTACAGGCCCAGCGTCTGGTAGCCCCAGGAGCCGTCGAAGGGGTGCTCGCTGATCGGCATCAATTCGAGGTGCGTGAAGCCCATGTCCTGGGCGTAGGGCAGCAGCTCGTCGGCCAGTTCGTCCCAGTTCAGCCACTGGTTGCCGTCTTTGCGCTTCCAGCTGGCCAGGTGCACCTCGTAGATGCTGACCGGCGCGTCCAGCGCGTTGGCCTGCTGGCGGGCGGGCGAGGGCGCCAGCACGGGCGGCATGTCGGCGACGACGCTGGCCGTGGCCGGCCTCAGTTCGGCCTGGCGGGCGTACGGGTCGGCCTTCTGCGGCAGCGGCTGGCCGGCGCTGTCCAGCAGCTCGAATTTGTAGCGCGCACCGGCGGCCACGCCGGGCAGAAACAGTTCCCACACTCCGCATTCACGGCGCAGCCGCATGGGGTGGCGGCGACCGTCCCAAGCGTTGAAATCGCCCACCACGCTGACCCGGCTGGCGTTGGGCGCCCAGACGGCGAAGGCCGTGCCGGCCACGCCTTCCAGCACGCGCGGCGTGGCACCGAGGATTTCGTAAGGCCGCAGGTGCGAGCCTTCGCCCAGCAGCCACACGTCCATCTCGCCCAGCACGCCGCCGAAGCGGTAGGGGTCGTCGATCAGCGCCTCGCTGCCGTCGGGCCAGCGCACGCGCAGCTGGTAGATGCCTTTCGCGGCGACTGCGCCTTCGAAGAATCCGTCCGCGTGGCGCTGCGCCAGCGGCCAGGCGCGCGCGCCGGCCACGGCCTGCACTGCCTGGGCGCCGGGCAGCAGGGCTCGAACCCACCGCGTGCCGTCGGCCGCCGTGTGGGGGCCCAGCGCGGCGAAGGGATCGCCATGGCGGGCCTGCAGCAGCGCGTGGATCTCGGCGTCCGCAAGGGCGCCGGACTGCGCGCTGGGTGCCTTGGCCATCAGGCCTTGGCCCTCAGGTTCCAGACGTCCCGCGCGTACTCGGCGATCGTGCGGTCGGACGAGAAGAAACCCATGCCGGCCACGTTGGCGATGGCTTTCTTGGCCCATGCGGCCGGGTCGCGGTAGAGCGCATCGACGCGGGCCTGCGCTGCGCAGTAGCTGTCGAAATCGGCCAGCAGCATGTAGTGGTCGCCGCCCCACAGCAGCGCATCGACCAGCGCGCGGTAACGGCCCGGTTCGTCGGGGCAGAACTGGCCGCTGCCGATGGCGTCCAGCACGGCCTTGATGCGGTCGTTGGCCTCATAGATGCGCAGCGGCTGGTAGCCCGCAGCGCGGCTGGCCACGACTTCGGCGGTGGACAGGCCGAAGATGAAGATGTTGTCGTCGCCGACCTGCTCGCGGATCTCGATGTTGGCGCCGTCGTCGGTGCCGATGGTCAGCGCGCCGTTCAGCGCCAGCTTCATGTTGCCGGTGCCCGAAGCCTCGGTGCCGGCGGTGGAAATCTGCTCGGACAGATCGGCCCCCGGCATGATGACTTCGGCCACCGACACGCCGTAGTTCGGGATGAACACCAGCTTCAGCTTGCCGCCGATGCGCGGGTCGTTGTTGATGAGCGCGCCGATGTCGTGGATCAGCCGGATGACGTTCTTGGCAGCGGTGTAGCTGCTGGCGGCCTTGCCGGCGAAGATGACGGTGCGCGGAACCCATCCTTCACCGTTGGCGCCGCCTGGGTCGGCCAGCATGGCCTGGTAGCGCGCCACGACTTGCAGCACGTTCAGCAACTGCCGCTTGTATTCGTGGATGCGCTTGACCTGCACGTCGAACAGGCTGGCCGGGTCTACCGTGATGCCGGTGGTGGCCGCGATGTGCGCCGCCAGCCGCGCCTTGTTGGCGTGCTTCACGGCCATGAAGGCGCTGCGGAAGTCTTCGCGTTCGGCATGCGGGGTCAGGCGCTTGAGTTGGTCCAGATCGAGCCGCCAGCCACTGCCGATGGTGCTGTCGATCAGCGAACTCAGGCTGGGGTTGGCCTGCGCCAGCCAGCGGCGCGGGGTCACGCCGTTGGTCATGTTGGTGAAGCGGTCGGGCCACAGGCTGGCGAAGTCGGCAAAGATGGTTTGCACCAGCAGATCGGAATGCAGCGCCGACACGCCGTTGATCTTGTGGCTGCCGACAATGGACAAATGCGCCATGCGCACGCGGCGTTCGCCCGATTCGTCGATCAGCGACATGCGGCGCAGGAAGTCGTGGTCGCCCGGGCGGTGGGCGGCGGCTTCAGCCAGGAATTCGGCGTTGATGCGGAAGATGATTTCCAGGTGCCGCGGCAGCACCTGCTGCATCAGCGCCACCGGCCAGGTTTCCAGCGCCTCGGGCATCAGCGTGTGGTTGGTGTAGCTGAATACCTTCTTGGTCACCGCCCAGGCGGCCAGCCAGCCGAAGCCGTTTTCGTCCACCAGCAGACGCATCAATTCCGCCACGCCGATGGCCGGGTGGGTGTCGTTCAGGTGGATGGCCACCTTGTCGGACAGGTTGGTCAGCCGGCCGTGCTCGGCCAGGTGGCGGGCCAGGATGTCCTGGATGCTGGCGCTGGTAAAGAAGTATTCCTGGCGCAGGCGCAGTTCGCGGCCGGCCGGCGTGCTGTCGTTGGGGTACAGCACCCAGCTGATGTTTTCGTACTGGTTCTTGAACTCGGCGGCGCGGGCGTAGTCGCCGGTGTTGAAGGCGTGCAGGTCGATCTGGCTGGGGGCGACGGCCTTCCACAGGCGCAGCGTGCTGACGCGTTCGGTGCCGTGGCCAGGGATGACCATGTCGTAGGCCTTGGCGTTGACCTCGCCAGCGTGGCGCCAGGTGGGCACCAGGCTCGGGTCGGCAGCCGGTTCCACCCAGCCGCCAAAGCGCACCGGGTAGTGCACGCCGGTGCGCGGGAATTCCCAGGGCGTGCCGTCTTCCACCCACGGGTCGGGCGACTCGATCTGCCGCCCGCCGTGGATGCTTTGCTTGAACATGCCGAATTCGTAGCGGATGCCGTAGCCGAAGCTGGGCAACTCCAGCGTGGCCATGCTGTCCAGGAAGCAGGCGGCCAGGCGGCCCAGGCCGCCGTTGCCCAGGGCCGCGTCGGGTTCGGTGGCGGCCAGGTCTTCCAGGCTGTTGGCGTGTTCGCGGGCGGCGGTGCCCATCTCACCCTTCAAATCCAGGGCCGCCAGCGCGTTCGACAGCGTGCGACCGATGAGAAACTCCATCGACAGGTAGTACACGCGGCGGGCTTTGGCGGCGCGGTCGGCGCTGTCGGCGGCCACCCAGCGTTGGGATAAAGCCTCACGCGCAACCTGGGACACTGCCAGCATCATCTCGGTGGGCGTGGCGGTGGCCGGTGCAGCGCCCACGGTCGTCAGCAGGTGGCGGTTCACCGATGCGGCGCTGGGTGCGGAACCGGCGACGGGGGTGGTGGCTAGGCTGGTGTTGTGTGGCATGGTGAGGCGGCGTTGGTGGTGGCCAAGGGCGCACGCAAGGATCGTGCAGGACGGTCTGGAGTGTCCCTGAACGGCAGGCGCATCGTCAATGGCCAGGGCGGCTGTAACGAAGTAGTTCCACTACACAAATCGCCAAGGTTTTGGCAGGTGATCCACGTGAAACGGTTTCTTACAGGCTGCCTGATCTATTGAAATCAGTATCTTGCCGATGATTATTGAAGCGATTTCTGATGTATGGTTTTGTTAGGCAAGGGTGGGTTTGGTGCTCTTGCGTGGCGATAAGTCTGTAATTTTGTTGCTTGACTCTAGCGAGGACTGTTCATGAAGCCTATCGATGTGGCCCAGGGCCTGGACCTGCCGCGCCGCGCCGTGGCGCTGGTGTTGGCCGGCGGGCGCGGCAGTCGCTTGAAGAATCTGACCGATACGCGGGCCAAGCCGGCGGTCTACTTTGGCGGCAAATTCCGCATCGTCGACTTCGCGCTGTCGAACTGCATGAATTCGGGCATACGCCGCATCGGCGTCATCACCCAGTACAAGAGCCACAGCCTGCTGCGCCA
>JANPHI010000268.1:0-10929 GCA_031424355.1 Betaproteobacteria bacterium | reverse complement strand
TACGACTACTACCAGCCCGAGGCCTACGTGCCGCAGCGCGACCTCTTCATCGAGAAGGACAGCGCGATCAACGAGCACATCGAGCAGATGCGTTTGAGCGCCACGAAGAGCCTGCTGGAGCGGCGCGATGTGATCATCGTGGCCAGCGTCAGCGCCATCTACGGCATCGGCAGCCCGGCCGCCTATCACAAGATGGTGATGACGCTGCGCGTGCACGACAAGATGAGCCAGCGTGACGTGATCCAGCAGTTGATCCGCATGCAATACAAGCGCAACGAGATCGACTTTTCGCGCGGGTCTTTCCGCGTGCGCGGCGACACCATCGACGTGTTTCCGGCCGAGCACAGTGAACTGGCCTTGCGCATCGAACTCTTCGACGACGAGGTCGAAAGCCTGCAGTTGCTGGACCCGCTGACCGGCCGCGTGCGCCAGAAGGTGCCGCGCTTCACGGTCTACCCGAGCAGCCATTACGTGACGCCCCGCGAGCGCGTGGTGGACGCCATCGAGACCATCAAGAACGAGTTGCGCAGCCGGCTGGACGAGTTCGTCAAGGGCGGCAAATTGGTCGAAGCGCAACGTCTGGAGCAGCGCACGCGCTTCGACCTGGAGATGCTGCAGGAAGTCGGCCACTGCAAGGGCATCGAGAACTACACGCGGCATTTGAGCGGTGCCAAGCCGGGCGACCCGCCGCCCACGCTGGTGGACTACCTGGCGCCCGACGCGCTGATGTTCCTGGACGAAAGCCACGTGCTGATCGGCCAGTTCGGCGGCATGTACAACGGCGACCGCGCGCGCAAGACGACGCTGGTCGAATACGGCTTTCGCCTGCCCAGCGCACTGGACAACCGGCCGCTGAAGTTCGAGGAATTCGAACGCAAGATGCGCCAGAGCGTGTTCGTGTCGGCCACGCCAGCGAACTGGGAGAAGGAGCACACCGGCCAGGTCGTCGAGCAGGTGGTGCGGCCCACCGGGCTGGTCGACCCGCAGGTGGAAATTCGCCCGGCCATCACCCAGGTCGACGACGTGCTGCAGGAGATCCGCGACCGCACCGTGAAGAACGAGCGCGTGCTGATCACCACCCTGACCAAGCGCATGGCCGAACAGCTGACCGAGTACCTGTCGGACAACGGCGTCAAGGTGCGCTACCTTCACAGCGACATCGACACGGTGGAACGCGTGGAGATCCTGCGCGACCTGCGGCTCGGGCTGTTCGATGTGCTGGTCGGCATCAACCTGCTGCGCGAAGGCCTGGACCTGCCCGAGGTGAGCCTGGTGGCCATTCTGGACGCCGACAAGGAAGGCTTCCTGCGGTCCGAGCGTTCGTTGATCCAGACCATAGGCCGCGCGGCGCGCAATGTGAACGGCTGCGCCATCCTGTACGCCGACAAGATGACCGATTCGATGAAGGCGGCCATCGGTGAAACCGAGCGCCGCCGCACCAAGCAGATCGCGCACAACCTGGCCATGGGCATCACGCCGCGCAGCGTGACCACGCGCATCCGCGACATGATCGACGGCGCCGTTTCCGACAAATCGGCCAAGGACGATTTGAAGGCGGCGCAGCAGGCGGCCGAGGTGGAAGCGATGTCCGAGAAAGACCTGGGCAAGCGCATCAAGATGCTGGAAAAACAGATGCTGGAACACGCCCGCAACCTGGAATTCGAGAAGGCCGCGCGGGTGCGCGACCAGCTGGCCTTGCTGCGCGAACAGGCTTTCGGGGGCAGTGGTCACGACATCATTCCGATCATCGCGGGGCGGAGCGCGGCATGACGCTGGTCGGCCGCTTGAAGCAGTGGATGGGCCGCGATGGCGCGCAGGACGGCGGCGGCGCCGTGGGGGTGGGCAGCGAGCCCGAACTGCGCATCCTGGTCGTGTGCATGGGCAACATCTGCCGCTCGCCCATCGCCGAAGGCGTGCTGCGCGCCAAGCTGGCGGCGGCCGGCTTGCAGCAACGCGTGCGCGTCGATTCGGCCGGCACCCACGGGTATCACACCAACGAGCCGCCCGACCCGCGCGGCATCCGCCGAGCGGCGCAGCGCGGTTATGCCATCGGCGGGCTGCGCGCGCGGCCGGTGGTGCCGGCCGACTTCGACGATTTCGACTGGATGCTGGCCATGGACGACAGCAACCTGGCCTGGCTGCAGAAGCGCCAGCCTGAAGGCAACACGGTGCAACTGGGGCGCCTGCTCGACCATGCCCTGCGGCACCCGGCGGTCACGGAAGTGCCCGACCCCTACTACGGACCTGAGGCCGGCTTCGACCAGGTGCTCGATCTGGTCGAAGACGGTTGCGACGGCGTGGTGGCCCGGGTGCAGGCCGGCGACTGGCGCAAAGCTTGACTAAAATGGTCGGGTTCACGTATAGTTGATAGATTCAGTCGGGTTAGGAGAACTTCATGCGACTCACCACCAAAGGCCGCTTTGCGGTCACCGCCATGATCGACCTCGGCCTGCGTTCCAACGCCGGGCCGGTGGCCCTGGCGGCCATCAGCCAGCGCCAGCAGATCTCGCTGTCCTACCTGGAACAACTCTTCGGCAAGCTGCGCCGCCATGAGCTGGTGGAAAGCACGCGCGGCCCGGGCGGCGGTTATTCGCTGGGCCGTGGCGCCGACGCCATCACCGTGGCCGACATCATCGTCGCCGTGGACGAGCCCATCGACGCCACCGGCTGCGCGGGCAAGGAAAACTGCATGGGCGACGACGGCGGCCGCTGCATGACCCACGACCTGTGGGCCAGCCTGAACGCCAAGATGATCGAGTACCTCGATTCCATCTCGCTGAAGAAGCTGGTCGACGAGCAGCTGGCCAAGGGCGTGTCCATCGGCGCGGCGCCGGTGAAGCGCGCCATTTCCACCGTGCCGGTGGTCAAGCCCATCAAGATCACCGCGCCGAATTCGGTTTTCGCCCTCGGCAACGCCTTCAGCAAGTAGCACGCAGCCCGTGATGGCACTGGGGCCGCGAGGCGCCAGGACATTCAGCCTTCACCGTTCAGAGCATTTTTCAGAGCATCTGTCATGACGCCCCACTTCCCGATCTACATGGACTACGGCGCGACCACGCCGTGCGACCCCCGCGTGGTTGACGCGATGATTCCGTGGCTGCGCGAGCACTACGGCAACCCGGCCAGCCGCAGCCACGCCTGGGGCTGGGAAGCCGAAGCGGTGGTCGAGAAGTCACGCGGCCAGGTGGCCAGCCTGATCAACGCCGACCCGCGCGAAATCGTCTGGACCAGCGGCGCCACCGAGTCCATCAACCTGGCGATCAAGGGCGCTGCCCATTTCTACAGCAGCCGCGGCAAGCACCTGATCACGCTGAAGACCGAGCACAAGGCCACGCTGGACACCATGCGCGAGCTGGAACGCCAGGGCTTCGAGGTGACCTACCTCGACGTGGAAGCCAACGGTCTGCTCGACCTGGACAAGTTCAAGGACGCGCTGCGCAAGGACACCATCGTGGTGTCGGTGCTGCTGGTCAACAACGAGATCGGCGTCATCCAGGATGTGCCGACCATCGGCGCGATGTGCCGCGAGCGCGGCATCATCCTGCACGTTGATGCGGCCCAGGCCACCGGCAAGGTGGTCATCGACATGGACAAGCTGCCGGTCGATCTGCTCAGCATGTCAGCGCACAAGACCTACGGCCCCAAGGGGCAGGGCGCCTTGTACGTGCGCCGCAAACCGCGTGTGCGGCTGGAAGCCCAGATGCACGGCGGTGGCCACGAACGCGGCATGCGCAGCGGCACGCTGCCCACGCACCAGATCGTCGGCATGGGCACCGCCTTCGCCATCGCGCAGGCCGAGATGGGCACCGAGCTGGAACGCATCCGCATGCTGCAGAAGCGCTTGCTGGACGGCATCTCGGACATCGAGCAGGTCTTCATCAACGGCGACCTGGAACGCCGCGTGCCGCACAACGTGAACGCGAGCTTCAACTTTGTCGAAGGCGAGTCGCTGATCATGGGTGTGAAGGGCCTCGCGGTGTCGTCGGGCTCGGCCTGCACCAGCGCCAGCCTGGAACCCAGCTACGTGCTGCGCGCCCTGGGCCGCAGCGACGAGTTGGCCCACAGCAGCCTGCGCATGACCATCGGCCGCTACACCACGGTCGAAGAAATCGACTACGCCGTCAGCACCTTGAAAAGCAATGTCGGCAAGCTGCGCGACCTTTCTCCTCTGTGGGAAATGTTCAAGGACGGCATCGACATCGCGTCGATCCAATGGTCCGCGCACTGATCCCCGCTCACTGATACGAATTCGGAGAACACCATGGCCTACAGCGAAAAAGTCGTCGAGCACTACGAAAACCCCCGCAACGTCGGTTCCTTCGACAAGGGTGACGACACGGTCGGCACCGGCATGGTCGGCGCGCCGGCCTGCGGCGACGTGATGAAACTGCAGATCAAGGTCAACCCGGTCACGGGTTTGATCGAAGACGCGCGCTTCAAGACCTACGGCTGCGGCTCGGCCATCGCGTCCAGCTCGCTGGTCACCGAGTGGGTCAAGGGCAAGACGCTGGACGAAGCGGTGACCATCAAGAACACCCAGATCGCGGAAGAGCTGGCCCTGCCGCCGGTGAAGATCCACTGCTCCATCCTGGCCGAAGACGCCATCAAGGCGGCTGTGCTGGACTACAAGACCAAGCATGGCGTGCCGCAGGCCGCCATGACGACGACAGCCGAAACGCACTGAACCGAGAGATTCGAGAACATGTCGGTCACGCTCACCGAAGCCGCTGCGCGGCACGTCACACGCTACCTGGGCCGGCGCGGCAAGGGCGTGGGCGTGCGCCTCGGCGTCAAGACCACCGGGTGTTCCGGCCTGGCCTACAAGCTGGAATACGCCGATGACGTGGCACCCGAAGATGTCGTCTTCGAAGACCGTGGCGTGAAGGTGTTGGTTGATCCCAAGAGCCTGCCCTACATCGACGGCACCGAACTCGACTTCGTTCGCGAAGGCCTGAACGAAGGCTTCAAGTTCCTCAACCCGCGCGAGAAAGACCGCTGCGGTTGCGGTGAGTCTTTCCGCGTCTGAACGCCCTTTGATCTTCCACAGGGCGCGGCCGAGTGGGCCGCGTTTTGTTTTCTCCCACACCCATGAATCTCGGTGACGACGACTACACGCTGTTCGGCCTGCCGCAGCAGTTCGCGCTGGACCGTGCCGACCTCGACGCCCGCCGCCGCGACCTGCAGGCCCGCGTGCACCCCGATCGCTTCGCGTCGGAAGGCGCCGCCGCCCAGCGCGTGGCCATGCAGTGGGCCGTGCGGGTGAACCAGGCCTGGCAGCGCCTGAAAGATCCGCTGAGCCGTGGCGCCTACCTGTGCGAACTGCGCGGTGTGCCCATCGATGCCGAGCGCAACACGGCGATGCCAGCTGTTTTCCTGATGCAGCAAATGGAATGGCGCGAATCGTTGGACGAAGCGGCCGACCAGGCCGCTGTGGAGGCGTTGGATGCCGCCGTGGCCGCCGACGAGCGCGCGATGTTCACCCAACTGGCCGCGTCGCTGGACGCACAAGCCGACACCGCCGCAGCAGCCGTGCAAGTGCGCGCGCTGATGTTCGTGGCCCGCTTTCGACAAGACATCGCCCGCCGCCTGGACGCGCTGGACGCCGCACACTGAAACCCTGACATGGCTCTGCTACAAATCTCCGAACCGGGTCAGGCACCCGACCCGCACCAGCGGCGCATCGCCGTGGGCATCGACCTCGGCACCACGCATTCGCTGGTGGCTGCGGTGCGCCATGGCGTGCCCGATTGCCTGCCCGACGCACAAGGCCGCGTGCTGCTGCCTTCGGCCGTGCGCTACCTGGAAGGCGGCCGCCGGCAGATCGGTTTCGAGGCCCGCGCCGCGCAGGCCGAAGACGCCGAGAACACGGTGGTGTCGGTCAAGCGCTTCATGGGCCGCAAGCTGGCCGACATCGCTGGTACCGACAAGCTGCCCTACCGTTTCGTCGACCAGCCCGGCATGGTGGCACTGGCCACGCGCGACGGCGACAAGACGCCGGTGGAGGTCTCGGCCGAGATCCTGGCCAGCTTGCGCCAGCGCGCCGAAGACAGCTTCGACGACGAGCTCTATGGCGCCGTCATCACCGTGCCGGCCTACTTCGACGACGCCCAGCGCCAGGCCACGAAAGACGCCGCCCAGCTGGCCGGTCTGAATGTGCTGCGGCTGATCAGCGAGCCCACGGCGGCGGCGGTGGCCTACGGCCTGGACAACGCCAGTGAAGGCCTGTACGCGGTCTACGACCTGGGCGGCGGCACCTTCGACATCAGCCTGCTGCGTTTGACGCGCGGTGTCTTCGAGGTGGTGGCCACCGGCGGCGACGCGGCACTGGGCGGTGACGACATCGACCAGACGCTGGCCGACTGGGCGCTGGCGCAGGCCGGTGTGGCCGCAGCCAGCCCGCAGGACAAGCGCGCCGCGCAGGTGGCTGCACGCGCCGCCAAGGAAGCGCTGAGCGACGCCGACAGCGTGCTGTGGCAGGCCACTGTGGCGGGCCGCGACCTGGGTGTGCCGGTCAGCCGGGCGCAACTGGAAACACTGGCGCAGCCGCTGATCGCCCGCACGCTGGTGGCGGTGCGCAAGGTGTTGCGGGATGCCCAGGTCACGCGCGACGAGGTGCAGGGCGTGGTCATGGTCGGCGGCAGCACGCGCATGCCGCGCGTGCGGGCGGCGGTCAGCGAGTTGTTCGGCCGGGAGGTCCTCACCAACGTCAACCCGGACGAGGTGGTCGCCATCGGTGCCGCCATCCAGGCCAACGCGCTGGCCGGCAATGCCCAGGACGGCGAGCTGCTGCTGCTGGACGTGATTGCCTTGTCGCTGGGGCTGGAAACCATGGGCGGCCTGGTCGAGCGCGTGATCGAGCGCAACACCACCATCCCGGTGGCGCAGGCGCAGGAATTCACCACCTTCAAGGACGGCCAGACCGCGATGGCCATCCACGTGGTGCAGGGCGAACGCGACCTGGTCAGCGAATGCCGCAGCCTGGCCCGCTTCGAGCTGCGCGGCATACCGCCGATGGTGGCCGGCGCGGCGCGCATCCGGGTGACCTTTCAGGTCGATGCCGATGGCCTGCTCAGCGTGTCGGCGCGCGAACTGGGCTCGGGCGTCGAAGCGGCGGTCACCGTCAAGCCCAGCTACGGCCTGGCCGACGAGCAGATTGCGCAGATGCTGAAAGACGGCTTTGCGCACGCCGAAACCGACATGGCCGCGCGTTCGCTGCGCGAGGCGCAGGTGGACGCCGAGCGCATGATCCTGGCGACCCGTGCGGCCTTGCAAACCGACGGCGCCTTGCTGAGCGACGCCGACCGCGCTGAGGTCGATGCGCTGATCGAAGCCACCCGGCGCAGCGCAGCCGGCAGCGATGCCCACGCCATCGAGGCCGCCGTTGAAGCCTTGGCCACCGGCACCGAAGCCTTCGCTGCCGCCCGCATGAACCAAGGCATCAAGCTGGCTTTGGCCGGCCGCAGCCTCGACGAGATCTGAAGCCCGCCATGCCCACCATCCGCATCCTGCCCCACGCCGAACTGTGCCCGCAAGGCGACAGCATCACGGCACCCAGCGGCACGTCGATCTGCGAAGCGCTGCTGGAAAACGGCATCGCCATCGAACATGCCTGCGAAATGAGCGCCGCCTGCACCACCTGCCATGTGGTGGTGAAGACAGGCTATGCCTCGCTGGGCGACATCGACGAGATCGAGGAAGACCTGCTGGACAAGGCCTGGGGCTTGACGCCCACGTCCCGCCTGTCCTGCCAGGCCATGCTGGCCGACGAAGACGTGACCATCGAGATCCCGAAGTACACGATCAACCACGCCCGCGAGAACCACTGAGGGTGGTTCTGAACCCGCGTCTCAGAGCGCCGGCTTGTCCGACAGCGCCTTCAGGTTGTCGGCCAGTTCCTTGCCCATCGGCGCATTCAGGTTGATGCCCTTGGGCGGTATGGCGGTCATGAACCACTTCTTGTAGAGCTTCTCGAACACGCCGCTCTTCAACTGGGCGGCCAGCACGCCGTCGACCAGTTTCTTGAAGGCCGGGTCGTCCTTGCGCAGCATGATGGCGTAGGGCTCGACCTGAATGGGGTCGCCCACCACGGCCAGCCCGGCCGGGTCTTGTGCGCTGGCGCGCAGGCCGTACAGCAGGATGTCGTCCATGCCGAAGGCGGCGGCGCGGCCGGTCTGCACCAGCAGGGCCGATTCGGCGTGGTCTTTGGCGCCGATCAGTTCGATGTCCAGCTTCTTGTTGTTGATCTCGTCGCGCAGCAGCTTGAAGTTGGTGGTGCCCACGGTCGAGACCATCACCTTCTTGCCCAGGTCGGCCAGGCCCTTGATGCCCGAGTCGGTCTTCACCAGGAAGCGGGTGCCGGTGTAGAAATAGTTGACGGCGAAGGCCACCTGCTTGGCGCGGTCGCTGTTGTTGGTGGTGCTGCCGCATTCCAGGTCGATGGTGCCGTTGACCAGCAGCGGGATGCGGTTGGCCGAGGTCACGGCCTGGCGCTGCACCTTCAGGTCGGCACGGCCGGTGGCCTTGCGAACCTGATCGACCACCTTGTCGCAGATGTCCACGCCGAAACCCACCGGCTGGGCCTTGTCGTCCAGGTAGGAAAAAGGAATCGACGCCTCGCGGTAGGCCAGCGTGATGACGCCGCTGGCCTTGACCTTGTCCAGGGTCGATTCGGCCCAGGCGGCCGGGGCGGCCAGCAGGCCGGCGCAGAGCGCCAGGGTCATCGTCAAGGGGTGGGACGGGTGGCTGTTGTTCATGTCGGGGTCTCCAGGTGCGGGTGGGTGCGGGTGGGTGCGGACGGGGGACGGCTCGTGCGCAAGATGGTAGCCACGCCGCAGGCTGCGCCCCGCTTCGGTTCGCGGTCTGCACCAAGTCGCGCGGCCCGCACCAAAAAAAAGACCTCCCCGCCGTGAAGCGGGGAGGTTACGGTGGGCTCATGCCCTGCTGAGGAGATAGACAGACACCCAAGTGCAGTGTCAGGCCATCAGATTGCAAACGGCGTGCCTGCCTGAGCAGCGCGATGCGGGGGGCTCAGAAATAGAGCGCCACGGCGGCCACGAAGCGGCCTTCCGTGAGCACCGGCAGCACAGCCAGCGCGCTGATGCCCGGCACGGTGCCGGCGTTGCCCGGCTCGCTGGCCAGCTGGGTGCTGGTACCGGGCAGGCCGGTCAGCCAGCAGCGGCCCACGCTGCCCTGGCCGCGACTGACACGCAGGCCGGTGTTGTCCAGCAGACCCTGGCTTTCGCAGAAGCCACCGGTCAGGGCGACGGTTTCGTTGTCGAAGTCCGGGCGCCAGATTTCCAGCCGCCGCGCGATGGGTGTGCCCAGTGCCGACAGCAGTGCCAGCACGAACTGGCTGCGCCCGGGCGTGGCGCAGGGCAGGGCCAGGCCGCGGTTGATGCCGACCTTGACCGCGCTGTCGCCGCGCAGGAAGCCCGAACCCTTGCCCAGGTCGGGCAGGAAGACCGGTGCGTTCTGCAGCCAGGCCAGGCCGGGCAGGCCGGTGCCGGGCCGGAAGCTGGTGCGCCGCGAGATGAATTCGAAGGTGTCGCCGGTCAGCCCGTAGTGGCCGTCGGCCAGCTTCATGTCCTTGGACTCGGCCGGGTCGTTCTTCCAGACCTCGATGGCGCCAGCGTGGTTGTCGCCGTCGCCGCAGAAGAACACCACCACCGAAGCCAGGTAGTCGCCGGTGAAGATGGGGAGGGCGATGCCGCAGGTCAGGCCGTCGGCCTGTGCCGCCGCAGTGCGCTTGAAGTAGCTGCCGTCGAAGCTGTGCAGCACCACCGGTTCGCCCAGGTCCCAGGCGCGGCCCGGCAGGCCTTCACCGCGGCCAAAGCACATTTCCTTGCTGATGCGGGCCATGCGCGAGGCCGGCCCGTACAGGCCGCCGCCGAATTCCAGCACCGAGCGGTCGGCGTTGGGCACCCAGTACTCGACGGCCTTGATGAAGGTGGGCGCCGGTGCCACCGCCGCCCCGCCTGCGCTGACACCGGCGCTCATCACGCGGCGGCTTTCTCGACGTGGCCTTGCCGGGTGTACAGGAAGTCCAGCACCTCTTTGCGGCACTGCACGTAGCTGCGGTCTTCGGCCAGTTCCACGCGGTCGCGCGGGCGCGGCAGGTCCACGGTCAGGATCTCGCCGATGGTGGCGGCCGGTCCGTTGGTCATCATCACCACGCGGTCGGACAGCAGCACGGCTTCGTCCACGTCGTGGGTCACCATCACCACCGTGCTGCGCGTGCGGGCCACGATCTTCAGCAACTCATCCTGCAGACGGGCGCGGGTCAGCGCGTCCAGCGCGCCGAAGGGCTCGTCCATCAGCAGCACCTTGGGTTCCATGGCCAGCGCGCGGGCGATACCCACGCGTTGCTTCATGCCGCCGCTGATCTCGTGCGGCCGTTTGGTCAGCGCGTGCGTCATGCCCACCAGTTCCAGCGCGGCGGCGGTGCGGGCGTCCAGCTGGGACTTGCTTTCGCTGGCACCGAACACGCGTTCAACGGCCAGATGGACGTTTTCGGCACAGGTCAGCCAGGGCAGCAGCGAGTGGTTCTGGAACACCACGCCGCGCTCGGGCCCAGGGGCTGCAATCTCGCGGCGGTCGCACAGCAGCACGCCGCTGGTGGGCATCAGCAGGCCGGCGATCAGGTTCAGCAGCGTGCTCTTGCCGCAGCCCGAATGGCCGATCAGCGTGACGAACTCGCCCTGGGCCACGCTGAGGTTGATCTCGCGCAGCGCGTGGAAGCGGCCCTTCTTGGTCTCGAACACCATCTCGGCGTTCTCGACCTTGATGAAGTTCAGGGCGTTGTGATCAATCGTCATACGAAAACCTCTTGGCGATGGTGACCAGGAGCTGTTCGAGCAGCAGGCCGACGATGCCGATCACGAAGATGGCGATGATGATGTGCTTGACGTTGAGGTTGTTCCACTCGTCCCA
>JANPHI010000267.1:0-12148 GCA_031424355.1 Betaproteobacteria bacterium | reverse complement strand
GCCTGCACCTGGCTGGCCGCGCAGCAGGCCGCCGGCCTGGTCGATGCGGTGGACGCCTTCTGCGACACCATCGGTTTCACGCCCGCGCAAACCGAACGCATCTTCCAGGCCGCGCAGGCGCTGGGCCTGCCGGTGAAGCTGCACGCCGAACAGCTCAGCGACCAGGGGGGCGCGGCGCTGGCGGCGCGTTACGGCGCCCTCAGTTGCGACCACCTGGAACACCTGTCGGCCGACGGCATCACCGCGATGCGCGCCGCCGGCACGGTGGCCGTGCTGCTGCCCGGCGCCTGCTATTTCCTGCGCGAAACCCGGTTGCCGCCGGTGGCCGGGCTGCGCGAGGCCGGCGTGCCCATGGCCATCGCCACCGACCACAACCCCGGCAGTTCGCCGTGCCTGAGTTTGCTGCTGATGCTGAACATGGCCTGCACGCTCTTCCGCCTGACGCCCGAAGAAGCCTGGCGCGGCGTGACGGTGAACGCTGCGCGCGCCCTGGGCTTGAACGACCGCGGCCGGCTGGCCGCCGGGCAGCGCGCCGACTTCGCCGTGTGGCAGACCGAACACCCGCGCGAGCTGGCCTACCGCTTTGGCCACAACCCCTGCCACCGCGTCGTTTGCGGTGGTGTCGAAAGGCTGGCGACATGAACGATGCGATGGACAGCCGCGACACCCTCACCCACACGCTCCACCTCGGCAGCGCACCGCTGCTGATCAGCGCGCCGCACGTCGGCACCTTGATCCCGGTCGACCAGCAACACCGCTACACCGCACGCGCCTTGCAGGTCGAAGACACCGACTGGTTTCTGGACCGCCTGTACGGTTTCGCCAAGGACCTGGGCGCCAGTTTCATCGTGCCGCGCCACAGCCGCTACCTGATCGACCTGAACCGCCCGCCGACCAACACGCCGATGTACGCCGGCCAGAACAACACCGGCCTGTGCCCGACGCAGCACTTCACCGGCGACGCCATCTACCGCAGCGGACAAGAGCCCGACGAAGCCGAAATCCAGCGCCGCGTGGCGGTCTACTGGCAGCCGTATCACGACGCACTGCAGGCCGAAGCCGCGCGCATCCGGGCCGCGCACGGCCATGTGGTGCTGTTCGACGCGCACAGCATCCAGAGCGAGCTGCCGTGGCTCTTTGAAGGCCGCCTGCCGGCCATGAACCTGGGCACCGTGGAAGGCCGCAGTTGCGCGCCCACGCTGCGCGCGGCGGTGGCGGCGGTGTTCGAGGCGCAAAGCGACCACAGCCATGTGCTGGACGGCCGCTTCAAGGGCGGCCACATCACGCGGCACTACGGCAACCCGGCGCAAGGCGTGCACACCGTGCAGCTGGAAATGTGCTGGCGTGCCTACATGGACGAAACGCCGCCCTACCGCTGGCACGGCGAACGCGCCGCCGCCGTCACGCCGCTGCTGCGTTCGCTGGTGCTGGCGATGCTGAACTGGCGGCCTGCGTGAGCGGGGCTGCGCCGCCCGAGGCGTCTTCGGCGCCTTCGCCGTCTGAACCGATCAGGCTGCTGTGGGCCCCCCGCGCCTGGGTCAACGGGCGCTGGGCCGACGCGGTGCTGCTGGCCATCGACGCGCAAGGCCATTGGTGTGATGTTCAAGCGGACCAGGCCGCACCGCCGCAAGCCAGGGTGCTGCCGGGCGCCGTGTTGCCGGGCCTGGTCAACGCCCACAGCCACGCCTTCCAGCGCGCCTTTGCCGGCCTGACCGAGCGGCGCGAGCAGTCGGTCGACGATTTCTGGTCGTGGCGCGACCGCATGTACGGCGTGGCGCTGCGCATCACGCCCGCCCAGTTGCAGGCCGTGGCCACCCAGCTGTACGGCGAACTGCTGCTGGGCGGCTACACGCAGGTCTGCGAATTCCACTACCTGCAACACGCCGAGGACGGCAGCCCCTACGCCGACCCGGCCGAAATGGCCCACGCGCTGGTGGCGGCCGCGCAGACCGTGGGCATCGGCCTGACGCTGCTGCCGGTGCTGTACGAACGCGCCGGCTTCACCCAGCCCGCGCTGCGCCCCGAGCAACGCCGCTTCGCGACAAGCGCGGCCCAGGTGCTGGCGCTGCAGCGCGCCGTGGGCAGCCGGTACGGCCACGGGCCGCTGGTGAACACGGGTGTGGCCGTGCATTCGCTGCGCGCGGCGCGGCCCGACAGCATCCGTGCGCTGGCCGATGCCAGCAGCGGCCCGCTGCACATCCACGTGGCCGAGCAGACCCGCGAAGTGGCCGAATGCCAGGTGGCCACCGGCCAGCGTCCCATCGAATGGCTGAGCGAACACGCCGGCCTGGACGCGCGCTGGCAACTGGTGCACGCCACGCATGCGCTGGACGCTGAAATCTTCGCCGTCATGCGCAGCGGTGCGGGGGTGGTGATCTGCCCCGGCACCGAGGCCAATCTGGGCGACGGCCTGTGCGACCTGCCGCAGTGGCTGCTGAGCGAGGTGCCGCTGGCCATCGGCTCGGACAGCCAGGCCACGCGCAACTGGCCGGAAGAACTGCGCTGGCTGGAATACGGCCAGCGTTTGACGCTGCGCCAGCGCAACGTGGCGGCCGACCCGGGCACGCAACCGGCCACCGCCGCACGGCTGTTCGAGCGCGTGCGCCACGGTGGTGGTGCGGCCGCCGGCTTCGCGCGCTGGGGCTTGCAGGTGGGCGCACGGGCCGATTGGCTGGTGCTGGACGAAGCCGCCTCCGGCCTGCTGGGCGCGCCGCCCACGCACACGCTGGACGCGCTGGTCTTCGCCACCGGCGCGCCGGCCTTCAGCGAGGTGGGCGTGGCGGGGCGGCGGGTGGTGGCGGGTGGCATGCACCTGCAGGCCGTACCAGCCGGTGCGGCCGCTGCGGCCGCTGCGGCCTTTGCGGCGGCCATGCGCGAACTGTGGGCTGCGCCTGCAGGGTGAACCCGGCGCGGGAACCGCCGCCCGCACAATCTGCCGCATGCAAGACATCTGGCCCGGCGCCGGCTACGCCCATCTGGCGCACAACGACAAGGGCTGGCTGCTGCCCACCCCCGCCTACATCGCCCACAGTCTGGCCCGGCCCGAGCTGGCGCTGGTGGCCGAATCGTGCAAGGCCGAACGCGCCCTGCACCGGGCGCTGCAGGCCGACCCGCTGCGGCCCGTCACGCCGGCTGAACTGCAGGCCCTGCGCGACCCCGACGCCCGCGAAAGTTTCGGCCATGTGCTGGCCTGGCGCGACGGCCTGCTGCAGGCCGGCAGCCTGGAAGGCTGGCTGCTGGCGCTGTTCCGCAGCGGGCGCATCACGGTGCCGCCGCTGTTCATCGCCACGGTGGTGCAGGCCATCGTGCAGCACCTGCTGGCCAGCGATCCCGCAAAAGGCAGCGACGCGCTGGCCTGGCGCGCGGGCGAGCTGTTCTTCCGCCCGCAGCGCATCACCGTCGAACAAGGCCGGGTGCTGGCCGCCGACGCCGCCACGCTGGCGCAGGCGCAGGAAACCCAAGGCCTGGGCGAATTGGGGCGCCTGCTGGCCCAGGCGCAAGCCCCGGTCAAGCCGCTGCAACTGCGGGTGCTGGACGGCGGCACCGACACCGCGCCGCGCTACTGGGCCGACACGGCGCAAGCGGAATTCCGCAGCAGCCAGTTGCTGGACCTGACGCACACCGTGCAACGCGACATTGGGGAAGGCATCCACTTCACGATGACCGCCACGCGCTCGGGCCTGAAACCGCTGGCCGCGCTGATGGAAGCCTGGGTGCAGCACCTGCTGGGCGTGGCGGTGCGCGTGGCGCCGCTGCAGAAGGTTGAAGACCCGCAGTGGCGCTGGCATCTGGGCCTGGACGCCGAAGCCAGCGCGCTGCTGGACGATTTGTACGCAGGCCGCGAGGTCGATGCCGAACGGCAGACCCGGCTGATCAGCCTGTTCCGCCTGGATTTCGACCAGCCGCCCGAGATGCGGGCCGATGTGGCGGGCAAGCCGGTCTACCTCGGGCTGATGGCCAACCCGGCGCAGATGCTGCGCATGAAGCCACAGAACCTGCTGCTGAATCTGCCGCTGGCCCAGCCCGTTTGACGCCAGAGTCTACCCCGGCAGCGCTCTGAAGTATGTAGAATTCGTACATACCGACTTGAGCTGAAACCATGGACGCAACCGTTGCTGAACGCGGGCAGATCACCCTGCCCAAGGCCGTGCGTGATGCGCTGGGGCTGACCAAGGGCAGCAAGCTCACCGTCGAACTCGTCGACGGCCGCATCATCTTGCGCAAGGACGTGGATGACGCATTGAGTCGTGTCCGGGGCCGCTTCAAGCTGGCCGAGGGCAAGACCACCGACGATGTGATGCGTGAACTGCGCGGTCGAGCGCCCGGCGACCCGGTGGAGTTCTAGGCCTTGATCGCCGTGGACACCTCGGTGCTGGTCGATCTGCTGGGCGACGACGCCCGCGCCGATGCCGCCGAGGCCAGCCTGCGTGACGCATTGTCCAAAGGCCCGGTGGTGGTCTGCGACGTGGTGGTCAGCGAAGTCGTGGCCGGCCTGGGACACGGTTCGCGTCTGATCGACACACTGGACGAAGTCGGTATCGGCTATGCGTCCCTCGAACTGCGTTCAGCCGTGCGCGCCGGCGAGATGCAACGCCGTTACAACGAACGCCGCAGCGCCGCCGGGCGCGGACCCGCCGCCAACGCGCAGGCCCGCACAGTGCCCGACTTCCTCATCGGCGCCCACGCACTTCTGCAATGTGGCGGCCTCATCACCCGAGACGCCGGTTTTTTCCGGGACTACTTCAAGGGCCTGAAAGTCATCGTCCCGAAAGCCTGAAGTCCCACCATTTCCCTCTCTCTATCTTTCACCTGGAGACATCCCCATGCTGCAAGCCTACCGTCAACATGTCACTGAGCGCGCCGCGCTCGGCATTCCGCCGCTGCCGCTGGACGCCCCGCAAGTGGCCGCGCTGATCGAACTGATCAAGGCCCCGGGCGCGGAAGACACCGCCTTCCTGATGGACCTGCTGACCCACCGCGTGCCGCCCGGCGTGGACGACGCGGCCAAGGTCAAGGCCAGCTTCCTGGCCGCCGTGGCCCACGGTGAACTGAGCGTGGCGCTGATCAGCAAGGCCAAGGCCACCGAACTGCTGGGCACGATGGTGGGCGGCTACAACGTGCACCCGCTGATCGAACTGCTGGACGACGCCGAGGTGGCGGCCGTGGCCGCTGCCGCGCTGAAGAAGACGCTGCTGATGTTCGACTTCTTCAACGACGTGGCCGAGAAGGCCAAGGCCGGGAATGCATACGCCCAAGCGGTGATGAACAGCTGGGCCAACGCCGAGTGGTTCACCAGCCGCCCCGAAGTGGCGAAGAAGATCACCGTCACCGTCTTCAAGGTGCCCGGCGAAACCAACACCGACGACCTGAGCCCGGCGCCCGACGCCTGGAGCCGCCCCGACATCCCGCTGCACTACCTGGCGATGCTGAAGAACACCCGCGCCGGCGCGGCCTTCAAGCCCGAGGAAGACGGCAAGCGCGGGCCGATGCAATTCATCGAAGACCTGAAGAAGAAGGGCCACCTCATCGCCTACGTGGGCGACGTGGTCGGCACCGGTTCCAGCCGCAAGAGCGCCACCAACAGCGCCGTGTGGGCCACCGGTGAAGACATCCCCTTCGTGCCGAACAAGCGCTTCGGTGGCGTCACCCTGGGCGGCAAGATCGCGCCCATCTACTTCAACACGCAGGAAGATTCGGGCTCGCTGCCCATCGAAGTGGATGTGACGAAGCTGGAGATGGGCGACGTCATCGACATCCTGCCCTACGACGGCCAGATCCTGCGCGACGGCGCCGAAGTGGCGAAGTTCCAGATCCGCAGCGATGTGATCTTCGACGAGGTGCGTGCCGGCGGCCGCATCAACCTGATCATCGGCCGCAGCCTGACGGCCAAGGCGCGCGAATTCCTGGGCCTGCCCGCCAGCACGCAGTTCCGCCTGCCGACGCCGCCCGCTGCCAGCACCGCCGGCTACACGCTGGCGCAGAAGATGGTCGGCCGCGCCGTCGGCCTGCCCGAGGGCCAGGGCGTGCGCCCCGGCACCTACTGCGAGCCGAAGATGACCAGCGTCGGCAGCCAGGACACCACCGGCCCGATGACCCGCGACGAGCTGAAAGACCTGGCCTGCCTGGGCTTCAGCGCCGACTTGGTGATGCAGAGCTTCTGCCACACCAGCGCCTACCCGAAACCGGTGGACGTGAAGACCCACCGCGAACTGCCGGCCTTCATGAGCAACCGCGGCGGCATCAGCCTGCACCCCGGCGACGGCATCATCCACAGCTGGCTGAACCGCATGCTGCTGCCCGACACCGTGGGCACGGGTGGCGACAGCCACACCCGTTTCCCCATCGGCATCAGCTTCCCGGCCGGCTCCGGCCTGGTGGCCTTTGGCGCCGCCACCGGCGTGATGCCGCTGGACATGCCCGAAAGCGTGCTGGTGCGCTTCACCGGCCAGATGCAGCCCGGCGTGACGCTGCGCGATCTGGTCCACGCGATCCCGCTGTTCGCCCTCAAGAAGGGCCTGCTGACCGTGGCCAAGTCCGGCAAGATCAACGAGTTCAGCGGGCGCATTCTGGAAATTGAAGGCCTGCCGAACCTGAAGGTGGAACAGGCTTTCGAGCTCAGCGATGCCAGTGCCGAACGCAGCGCCGCCGGCTGCACGGTGCGGCTGAACAAAGAACCGGTCATCGAGTACCTGAACAGCAACATCGTGCTGCTGAAGAACATGATCGCCCAGGGCTACGCCGACAAGCGCAGCATCGAACGGCGCATCACGAAGATGCAGGAATGGTTGGCTGCGCCCACGCTGCTGGAAGCCGACGCGAATGCCGAATACGCGCACGTCCTCGAGATCGACATGAACGCGATCAAGGAACCCATCCTGTGCTGCCCGAACGACCCGGACGATGCGAAGTTCCTGTCTGAAGTGGCCGGCACCAAGATCGACGAGGCCTTCATCGGCAGCTGCATGACCAACATCGGCCACTTCCGCGCCGCCAGCAAATTGCTGGAAGGCAAGCGCGACATCCCGGTCAAGCTGTGGGTGGCACCACCCACCAAGATGGACCAGAGCGAGCTGATCAAGGAAGGCCTGTACGCCAACTTCGGCAGCGCCGGCGCACGCACCGAACAGCCGGGCTGCAGCCTGTGCATGGGCAACCAGGCGCAGGTGAAGGAAGGCGCGACGGTGGTGTCCACGTCCACCCGCAACTTCCCGAACCGGCTGGGCAAGAACACCTTCGTGTACCTGGCGTCGGCCGAACTGGCGGCGATCGCTTCGAAGCTGGGCCATTTGCCGACGGTGGCCGAGTACCACGCCGACATGGGCGTGATCAACGCCGACGGCGCGAACGTGTACCGCTACATGAACTTCGACCGCATCGACGAGTACGCGGAAACCGCGAAGGCCGTGACGGCCTGACCGTCGCCCGCTGTTCAGCGCTTTGAAAGGGGCGGCCCGCAGGCCGCCCTTTTTGTTGCCGAAGGCGCTGGCGCAGCAAGAACGCGACCGCGCAGCCAGGCCCGGCGCGCAGCCGGCCTCACTTCTTGATCGTCAACTCGTCGTGGACCGCGTGCGCACCTTCCGACGCCCGCGCGATCTGGATGGCGGCGTTGATCTGTTCCCGGGTGTCGACCATGCCACTCAAACGCACATCGCCGTTGGTCGTCTTCACGGCGATGTCGTAGCCCTTCAGCGCATCGTTCTGCTGCAGTGCCGTCTTCACGTGCTCGGTCACATCGATGTCCGACACGTTGGCCACCACGGGCGGGGCGGCAGGCAGGGCCGCCGTTGCCTCGGGCGGTTTGCTGCAGGCATTGGTGACCAGGGCCGCCGCCAGGGCGACAGCGAAGAGCAGGAATTCAGGGCGCTTGTTCATGGAAGCCTCAGGTGCTGACGACAGGAGGGTCATGGCATGACCCCTCGCCAGCACCTTCGCGGGTTCGCTCGCGCGTGTCCGTGCGATGACCCACATGCGGCCGACCATCAGGGTCCGCCGGCCGTCAGGATGAACGCGGTGGCGCCGCCAGGGCCAGGTGCCAGACGGCGATGAACATCGCGGCGATGGTCGGGCCGATGATGAAGCCGTTGATGCCGAATACCGCCATGCCGCCCAGCGTGGTGATCATCACCACGTAGTCCGGCATGCCGGCGTCCTTGCCCACCAGCATCGGCCGCAGCAGGTTGTCGGCCAGCCCGATCACCAGCACCCCGTAGGCGACCAGCGCCAGGCCTTGCCAGACGGCCCCGGTGATCAGGAAATAGGCGGCAATCGGCAACCAGACGAGGCCGGCGCCGATCATCGGCAGCAGCGACAGGAAGGCCATCACCACGGCCAGCAGCAGCGCCCCCTTCACGTCCAGAAACCACAAGGCCATACCCCCCAGCAGACCCTGGATGCCCGCGATGAGCAGGCTGCCCTTGACCGCCGCCCGCACCACGGCCCTGAACTTGTCGATCAGTTCGCGCTTGAAGGGCGGCGGCACGGGCAATGCCGTCTCTGCGGTCTGCGCCAGTTCGCCCCCGTCGCGCAGGAGGAAGAAGGCCAGGTACAAAGTGACACCCAGGCTGGCCACGAAGCCAAAGGTGTCCAGCCCGATGCCCAAGGCCTGGGTGGCCATGAGTTGGCTGCCCTGCGCCAGCGCGGCGGCCAGCTGGCGCTGCAGGTTGTCGAAGTCGGGCACGCCAGCGCGCTGCAGCAGCGAGGCCACCCAGGCGGGCAGTGCGTCGAACAGGCCTCGCAGGTAGAGCGCCGGATTCCACTCGCCCGTCTCGATGCGCTGGTAGGCCAACGACGCCTGGCGCGCCAGGGCAGCCGTGACCAGCGCGAAGGGCAGCACGCCCGCCACCAGCACCAGCAGCATCACCAGACCGGCAGCGAGGTTGCGCCGCTGCTTCAGCAGCGGCAGCAGCCAACGGTAGGCCGGCGCGAAGAGCATCGCGATGATCAGGGCCCACAGGATGGCGCCGAAGAAAGGCAGCAACACCCAGCCCAGCGCCAGGGCCGTGGCGGCCAGCAGCCAGGGCGGTATCGACGCAGACCGGCGGCGCGGCATGTTCAAGCCCGCGGCTGCCGCTGCGGCCGGCTGGTCTGAACGCGCTTGACGAGTTCGAACCAGACCACGCTGAGTCCGGCCAGACCCACCGCTGCCAGCAGCATGGCCGGCGTGGGCGCCACGAACGAGAACAGCCGGCTGACCGCCGGCACGCCCAACACGACGCCCAGGAGCAGCACCGTGCCCGCCGCGATCCAGGCGAAGGAGCGGCTGGCCTCGGCCCCGCCCGGCACGGCGCTGCGGCCCCAGGCCCGGTTGGCGTGGATCAGACCCAGGTTGGCCAGCACCAGCACCACGAAGGCCAGCGCGCGGGCGGTGTCGTCGCGCTGGGCGTCGTCCGGCAGCCAGGCGCGGGCGCCGGCCACCACAGCCAGCAGCAGCAGCAGCAGGCCCATGCCCTGGGCCAGCCCGCGGGCCATCACCGTCCTGTCGAACAGCTTCTGCTCAGGCCGGCGCGGCGGCGCCTGCATGGCACCGGGCTCCAGCGCTTCGGCCTCGAAGACCACCGAGCACGCCGGATCGATGATCAGTTGCAGGAACAGGATGTGCACCGGCATCAGCAGCATCGGCCAGCCGAAGAGCACCGGCACGATGGACAGCCCGACGATGGGCACGTGCACCGCCACCACGAAGACGATGGCCTTGCGCAGGTTGGCGAAGACGCGGCGGCCGTAGCGCACGGCCGTCACCAGCGAGGCGAAGTCGTCGTTCAGCAGCACCAGCGCGGCGGCCTGGCGCGCCACCTCGGTGCCGCGCGCGCCCATCGCCACGCCGATGTCGGCAGCCTTCAGTGCCGGGGCGTCGTTGACGCCGTCGCCGGTCATGGCCACCACGTCGCCGCGCGCCCGGAAAGCCCGCACCAGGCGCAGTTTCTGGTCGGGCTGCACGCGGCAGAAGATGGTCGTGGTGGCCAGCCGTTCGCGCAGTGCCGCATCGCTCAGCGCAGCGAGCTCCGTTCCCGTGATCACCGGCGCGTCGGTGGTCAGGCCGGCCTGCCGGGCCACCGAGACGGCTGTCGCCGGGTGATCGCCGGTCATCATCACCACGCGGATGCCCGCCGCCCGGCATGCCTGGATGGCTTGCGGCACGTCGGGCCGCACCGGGTCTTCCAGCGCGACCAGCCCGAGGAATTCGAAGTTGAAGTCGTGCTGCCCGTCGGGCAGTTCACCCACCGGGAAGGTGGCCTGGGCCACGCCCAGCACGCGCAGGCCGTCGGCCGCCATCGCCCGCACCTGTGCAGCGATGCGGGCGGCCTGCGCGGCATCCAGGTGGCAGAGATCGACGATGGCCTCGGGCGCGCCTTTGGTGGCGATCAGGCGTTGGGCCTGGCCGGGCGACTGCCACACGCGCGACATCGCCAGCATCGCGGGCGACAGCGCGTAGTCGTCCACCAGCGTCCAGTCGCCATGCAGGTGTTCGGTGTAGGCCAGCAGGCTCAGGCCGGCTTGCGCGATGGCGGTTTCCATCGGGTCGAAGGCGCGGCGGTGGCTGGCCAGCACCGCGTATTCCAGCAGGCCGTGCAGGGCCTCTGGCAAGGGGCCGGCGTCGGCCTGCGCCGCGTCGTGGTCGGCCTGCGGCGACCACAGGCGCCGCACCGTCATGCGGTTGGCGGTCAGGGTGCCGGTCTTGTCCACGCACAGCACCGTGGTGGCGCCCAGCAGTTCCACTGCCGGGATGCTGCGCGCCAGCACCTTCTCGCGGGCCAGGCGCCAGGCGCCCAGGCCCAGGAACAGGCTCAGCACCACCGGCAGTTCTTCGGGCAGCACGGCCATCGCGAAGGTCAGGCCGGCCAGCAAGCCGTGCTGCCAGTCGCCCCGCGCCAGCCCGTAGGCCAGGGCCAGCGCCGCCGCCAGCCCCAGGCCGACGAGGGCCACGCGCTGGACGATGCGCCGCGTCTCCTGCTGGATGGGCGTGGTCTCGACGGCGATACCCGCCAGTGACGCGCCGATGCGGCCCAGCGCGCTGCGCGCCCCGGTGGCCACCACGCAGCCGCGCGCCGTGCCCCGCGTCACCAGCGTGCCAGCGTAGGCGTGCGTGTCGTCGGTGCCGGCAGGCGGGGCCCCGGGCGCCGGGTCTTGTGGGCTCGCGTCCGAACACCGCTTGGTGACGGGCTCCGATTCGCCGGTCAGCAGCGACTCGTCCACCGCCAAGTTCTGCACCTGGACCAGCCGCACATCCGCCGGCACCCGGTCGCCCTCGGCCAGCAGCAGGGTGTCACCCACCACCACGTCGCGGGCCGCCAGGTCCACGGGCTGGCCGTTCCTGACGACGCGCGCGCGCGGACTCGACAGGTCGCGCAGCGCCTGCAGCGAACGCTCGCTGCGGCGCTGCTGCACGAAGCTGATGCCCATCACGACGAAAACGAAGAGCAGCACCATCACCGCTTCCTGCAGCTCACCCAGCAGCAGGTAGGTGGCACCACAAGCCACCAGCAACAGGAACATCGGCTCGGCAGCGATCTCGCGCGCCAGCCGCAACACGTCGCGCGGCTTGGACACCGGCAACCCGTTGGGCCCGTCCAGCGCCAGGCGCTGCCGGGCCTGTTCGTCGCTCAGGCCGCTTGCCGCAGCCTCCGGCTCGGCCGCGCGCCGGGGTGCTGCCGTCACCACGCGGGGCCCCTCAGGGATAGTCCGCATGGCTGGCGTCGAAGGCGAACGAAACAATGTTCCAAAATAATATCTCTCTCGTTTCAGGATTCCGAAGGCCTCGGCATCCGACATGAGTTGGCTGGATCCCCAAGCGCACGGTCGCGCCTGATCGCGTTGGGCCCGGCACCCGCCGTTCCCGCAACACCCCTGATTTTCAAACTGCCCAACCCGGCCGGCGGAGCCGTGCCCTGGGCGCAAAGGAACTTGCCATGATCGATCGCTGTTTGTCTGTTCGCCGCACTGTGGTGGCCTCGGCGGTGACGCTGATGCTGACAGCCTGCGGCGGTGGTGGCACCGACACCAACCCGGCTGCGGCCGACGCCGCCAGCGCCAACGCCCAGGCGCTTTCTGCGCGGGGGGCCACCGACGGCGCGGCCACCTTGCCGGCGGGCACTGTCGATGCCCGCACCGACCCGCCGCCGCCCACACCCGCGCCCCCGCCGGTCATCGA
>JANPHI010000266.1:0-11642 GCA_031424355.1 Betaproteobacteria bacterium | reverse complement strand
GTGACCGTGCCGGTGGGCGACGACATCGGCTTCCTGCCCGGCAACGAAGAAGAAAAGATGGGCCCGTGGATGGGCGCGCTGGACGACAACCTGGAGGTGCTGGCCCGCACCGACGCCAGCGCCGGCGAATGGGGCCGCGCGGCGACCAACGACCTGGTGCGCAGCAAGATCAAGATCAAGAGCCTGAACTTCATGCGCGGGCGCACCTTCCTGAACAAGTACGTGATCATCGACGAGGCGCAGAACCTGACGCCCAAGCAGATGAAGACGCTGATCACGCGCGCCGGGCCGGGCACCAAGATCGTCTGCCTGGGCAACCTGGCGCAGATCGACACGCCCTATCTGACCGAGGGCAGTTCGGGCCTGACCTATGCCGTGGACCGCTTCAAGGGCTGGCCGCACGGCGGGCACCTGACGCTGGCCCGCGGCGAACGCTCACGCCTGGCCGACTACGCCAGCGACGTGCTGTAGGCCGGCCATGCACCGCTTCGAGACTCGGCTGCGCGCGGCTGCCCCATGGGCAGCGGCGCTGGCGGGGGCGCTGTTGGCCGGGTGCGCGGTGGTGACGCCCGCCCCGGGCCTGTCGCAGGCGGCAGTGCTGCAGCAATGGGGCGAGCCGACATCGCGCTACACCCTGCCCGGCAAGGGCGCGCGCCTGGAGTACGCCACCGGCCCCTACGGCCGGACCACCTGGATGGTGGATCTCGACGCGCAAGACCGCGTGACGCAGGCCCGTCAGGTGTTGAACGAGGCCGAGTTTCTGGCCGTGCAGACGCAGGCGGCGCAGGGCCTGGGCCGCGACGAACTGCTGCGCGCCTTGGGCCGCCCCGGCGAACGCCGCCACGGCGGCTGGCCCGGTGGTGAGGTCTGGTCCTGGCGCTACCCGACCAACGACTGCCTGTGGTTCCAGGCCTCGATCGCCGACGACGGCCGGGTGCGCCACGCCGCATTCGGCCAGGACCCGGCCTGCGGTTCACCGGCCGACGGGCACAACTGAGCGCGCCGCGCGCCAGGGCCCAGGCACCGGACCGGCATCGGCGCGCGCGGCATCACAGCCCGCGAACCCGCAGAAAGCTGGCGAAGCGCGGCACCTCGCCCGCCGTGACGCCACGGTGGGTGTAGGTCACGATGGTGCCGATGGGCGGCGGCTGTTCGCGCTGGGCGTCGCTGAAGCCGGTGCCGATCTGGAATTCGGTGCCCTCGGGTGTGCGCACGCGCAGGGCGCCCAAGCGCCCGGCATGCTTGCCGCGTCCGGGCAGGTGGGCGATGACAAGGCCTTCCGCGTCGTGCAGCGGCTTCAGCTTCAGCAGCGCGGCCTGGCGGCCGGTGGCGTACAGCGCGTCAGCACGGTGCAGCACCAGGCCTTCACCGCCGCCAGCGACCACGGCCTTCAGCCGCGCCTGCAAGGCCGCGCGGTCGGCCACCGGCTGCTGCGCCACCGCCACCAGCTGCGGCCACGCGGTGGCGCGCACGATGGACTCGATGTGCGCCGCGCGCTGCGCGAAGGTGCCCGGCGCGTCGGGCAGTTCGAAAACCAGGTAGCGGATCTGCCGCCACTCGGCGTCGTCGGCTTGCTGGCGACGCACCGCGCCCGACAGGGCTTCAAAGCGGCCACGACCCAGCCACAGCTCGCCGTCCAGCGCGGCCGTCGGCAGGCACGCGGTGAACCACGCCGGCGCAGCAATCGGCAGGCCGCTGCGGAAGCGCAGCCGATGGCCGTCCCACAGCGCGCGGGCACCGTCGTATTTCTCGCTGACGAGGTGGCCGGCCGGGTCCACGTTGGCCGGCGCTTCCTGCGCCAGTGGCAGGGTCAGACCCTCGGCGCGCGGGCGGGCACCGGCCTGCAGCGGCCAGCTGCCACACACCGCGAGGGACGCCGCACTGGCGGACAGGAACGCACGGCGTGTGACCGGGCGGGCCGGCATCACAGCAGTGACGGGATGAACGGCGGGCATCGAAGCCTCCTCGCTGCAAAGAGGCTTGCAGTCTCGGCGGCACTCTGCGGTTCGCCCATCGCCCGCTCGGCGGGGTGCGCATCCCCCAGCCGGGTGCACCCGCTCTCAGCCCGGGGTGAAAGTGCCCGTCAAACCCAGCGCCGCAGCGCCAGCACGGCGTTCAAGCCACCGAAGGCGAAGCTGTTCGACAGCGCGGCATCCACCTGCCGTTCACGCGCCACGTTGGGCACCACATCCAGGTCGCACTCGGGGTCGGCTTCGACGTGGTTGATGGTCGGCGGCAGCACGCCGTCGCGCAGCGCACCGATCACCGCCACCAGTTCAATGGCTCCACCCGCGCCCAGCGCGTGGCCATGCATGGACTTGGTGGACGACACCGCCAGCTGCCGCGCGTGGTCGCCAAAGACCGCGTGGATGGCGCGCGTCTCGGTGCGGTCGTTGGCCGTGGTGCCGGTGCCGTGGGCGTTGATGTAGCCCACGTCCTGCGGCGCCAGGCCGGCCTGCGCCAGCGCGGCGCGCATCGCACGGGCCGCGCCGCCGGCGTCGGGCATGACGATGTCGGCGGCGTCGGCCGACATGCCGGCCCCGGCGAATTCGGCCAGGATGGTGGCACCGCGGGCCTGCGCGTGTTCCAGCGTTTCCAGCACGAAGACACCCGCGCCTTCGCCCAGCACCAGACCGCGCCGGCCCTTGCTGAAGGGCCGGCAGGTGTCGTCGGCCATCACGCGCATGGCTTCCCAGGCCTTGACCGTGCCCACGGTGATGCAGGCTTCGACACCGCCGGCCAGCGCCACATCGACGACGCCGGTCTGCAGCAGCATCAAGGCTTGCGCCAGCGCATGGTTGGCGGACGCACAGGCGCTGGCCACCGCGAACACCGGGCCGCGCAGGCCCATTTCCAGCGAAATCTGCGAAGCCGGCGCGTTGGGCATCACGCGCACGATGGCCATCGGGTGGACGCGCGGGTTGCCTTCGCCGTACAGGCGGCGTGCCATGCTGTCTTGCGTGCTGGCGCCGCCGATGCCGGTGCCGATGACCACGGCGGCACGATCAGCCGCTTCGCCTTCCAGCTGCAGGCCGGCCTGGGCCATCGCTTCGCGGGCGGCGATCAGCGCGTACTGCGACACCGGGTCCAGCAGCACCAGGCGCTTCTCGTCGAAATGGGCCAGCGGGTCGTAGCCCTTCAACTGCGCCGCAACCGGCGTGCGCAGATCGGTGGCCTCCAGCCCGGTCAGCGGTGCAATGCCCGCGCGGCCTTCGCGCATGGCCTGCCAGGTGGCCACGGCGGTCAAACCCAGCGGGCTGACACAGCCCTGCCCGGTGATGACGACACGCGGCACCGAGCGCGTCAGCACAGGGCGCGACGCAGCCACGGGCGGCGTGCTCAAGCGGCGGTGGCCTTCTCGGCCAGCAGCCGGTCCACGCCCTCGATCAGGTCGCGCACAGTGCCGGCTGAATACTGGTCTTCACGCTCGGGCACCGAGATGTTGTAGCGGTCCTCTATCTCGAAGAGCACCTGCACCGCGTCCAGCGAATGCACGTCCAGGTCCTTCAAGGTGGAGTCCAGCGTGATCCGTGACCGGTCGAGGGAACAGGTCTTGGCAATGATGTCGAAAATGGCTTGTTCGGTGCTGCTCATACGCTCTGGTTTCCGCCGCGCGGCCGGCCTTCCTGGCGGCGCTGACGCTGACTGCAGGTGGCCATTATCCCGCGCCGCAGCGCGGGTTTTGCGGCCCCCCGTCTAGGCAGTTGCCACCAAGTCGCGGATCTGCTGCAGCGCCATCGGGTCTTCCATCGTCGTCACGTCGCCGGCATCACGGCCTTCACACACCGCCTGGATCACGCGGCGCAGCATCTTGCCCGACCGCGTCTTGGGCAGCGCCGTCACGAAGCGCACCCGCGCCGGCCGCGCCACGGCGCCCAACTGAGTGTCCACCAGCTTCATAATTTCGCCTTCCAGCTTCAGCGCGCCTTCGGGCGTTTCGGCGCGGCTGGCGTCTTTCAGCACCGCGAAGGCCATCGCCACCTGGCCCTTCAGCTGGTCGGCCACGCCGACCACCGCCACCTCGGCCACGGCCGGGTGGCTGCTGATGCTTTCCTCGATCTCGCGCGTGCCCAGGCGGTGGCCGGCCACGTTGATGACGTCGTCGGTGCGGCCGAGGATGAAGTAGTAGCCGTCGGCGTCGCGGATGCCCCAGTCGAAGGTGCTGTACAGCATCTTGCCGGGGATGCTCTGCCAGTAGGTCTTGACGAAGCGCGCGTCGTCGCGCCAGATGGTCTGCATGCAGCCCGGCGGCAGCGGGCCTGCGATGGCCACCACGCCTTTCTGGTTGGCGCCGGTCAGCTCTTCGCCGGTGCCCTCGTCGATCAGCTTGACGTCGTAGCCGTAGACGGCCTTGCCCGGGCTGCCGAACTTGCTGGGCGCCTGTTCGACGCCGTTGCAGACGGTCAGGATGGGCCAGCCGGTTTCGGTCTGCCAGTAGTTGTCGATGATGGGCCGGCCGAGCGCTTCCGAGATCCACTTGGCGGTGGGCTCGTCCAGCGGCTCACCGGCCAGGAAGAGCGCGCGCAGGCTGCTCAGGTCGTGCCGCTTCAGCGCGTCGGGGTCCTGCTTCTTCAGCACGCGCACGGCCGTGGGCGCGCTGAACATGACGGTGACCTTGTACTTCTCGACCAGGCTCCACCACACCGCGGCGTCGGGCCGCGTCGGCAGGCCTTCGTACATGATGGTGGCCATACCGGCGATCAGCGGGCCGTAGATGATGTAGCTGTGGCCCACGACCCAGCCGATGTCGCTGGTGCTGAAGTAGGTCTCGCCGGCCTTGCCCTGAAAGATGTGCTTCATGCTGGCGGCCAGCGCCACGGCATAGCCGCCGGTGTCGCGCTGCACGCCCTTGGGCTTGCCGGTGGTGCCGCTGGTGTACAGCGTGTAGCTGGGGTGGGTGGCGGCCAGCCACACGCAGGGCACCACGGTGCTGGCGTGCGTGACACGCCAGGCGGTGTAGTCCTCGTCACGCCCGGCTTCACGCGTGTAGGCGGCCAGGCCACGGTCCACCATCAGCACCTTGGCCGGCTTGTGGGTGGCCAGCTTGATGGCTTCGTCGAGCAGCGGCTTGTAGGCCAGCACCTTGCCGCTGCGGCTGCCGGCGTCGGCGCTGACGATGACCGTCGGCTCGGCGTCGTCGATGCGGCTGGCCAGGCTGCCGCTGGCGAAGCCGCCGAAGACCACCGAATGCAGCGCGCCGATGCGCGTGCAGGCCAGCATCGCGAAGGCCGCCTCGGGAATCATCGGCATGTAGATCAGCACGCGGTCGCCCTGCTGCACGCCCAGGCTCAGCAGCGTGGCGGCCATGCGCTGCACCTCGGCGTGCAGTTCGCGGAAGCTGTAGGTCCGTTCCTGGTTCGTCTCGGTGGAAACGAAGATCAGCGCGGCCTGGTCGGGCCGCGTGGCCAGGTGGCGGTCCACCGCGTTGTGGCACAGGTTGGTGGTGCCGCCGACGAACCACTTCGCGAAGGGCGGGTTGCTGTAGTCGCAGACCTGGGTCGGTGGCGTGCGCCAGTCGATCAGCGCCGCTTGTTCGGTCCAGAAAGCGTCGCGGTCCTCGATGGAACGGCGGTGGAAGTCGGCGTAGCCCATGCCCTGTCTCCTGTGCGGGCGCTGAAACGCGCCACTGTGGGCCGCATTCTCGGCAGTGCCCTTGCTAGCGGCTGACGCAGCCAGCGCTTCAGTCGGATGTCAGCCAACGTGCGCTTTCAACCGGGGGCTTCAGATGCGCACCACCACACGCCCCCGCACCTGCCCGGCCATCAGGCGTTGCGCGGCGGCGATGGCGCCTGCCAGCGGCACCTCTTCAACCATCGTTTCCAGCAAAGCCGGGTCCAGGTCGCGCGCCAGCCGGGCCCAGGCCTGCTCGCGCAAAGCGCGCGGCGCCATCACGCTGTCGATACCGGCCAGCGTCACGCCGCGCAGGATGAAGGGCATCACCGTGCCCGGCAGGTCGAAGCCCTGGGCCAGGCCGCAGGCGGCCACCACGCCGCCGTAGCGCACCTGGGCCAGCGCGTTGACCAGGGTGTGGCTGCCCACCGCGTCGACCACCGCCGCCCAGCGTTCTTTCTGCAGCGGCTTGCCCGGCGCGCCCAGCTCGGCGCGCGGGATGACGGCGCTGGCGCCCAGGTGCGTCAGGTAGTCGGCCTCTTGCGGCTTGCCGCTGGCCGCCACCACGCGGTGGCCCAGCTTGCTGAGCAAGGCGATGGCCACGCTGCCGACGCCGCCGGTGGCGCCGGTCACCAGCACTTCACCGTCGCCGGCCTTCAGTCCATGCCGTTCCAGCGCCAACACGCACAGCATCGCCGTGTAGCCGGCGGTGCCGATGGCCATGGCCTGGCGGGGCGTGAAGGCCACCGGCAGCTTGACCAGCCAGTCACCCTTCAGGCGCGCGCGCTCGGCCAGGCAGCCCCAATGCGTTTCGCCCACGCCCCAGCCGTTGTGCACGAAGCGGTCACCCGGCTGCCAGTCGGGGTGGCGGCTTTCCAGCACCGTGCCGGCGCCGTCGATGCCCGGCACCATCGGCCAGTTGCGCACCACGGGCGAGGTGTTGGTCAGCGCCAGGCCGTCCTTGTAGTTCAAGGTGGACCAGGCCGGCTGCACCAGCACATCGCCAGATTCGGGCAGGCGGCTCTCGTCGATTTCGGTCACGCCGGCACGGAAGCCGTCGGCGTCTTTTTCCAGCAGCAGGGCTTTGAACATGGGCGCCTTGGCGGTGGGTGATGGGGCCGTGATGCTGCCACGGTCGGCCTGGCGCCTGCCCGGTTACAGCCTGAATTGACGCCCAAACCGCCGCTGCTATCCTCGCCGCTCCCATGTTGAAGCCCCCCCGCCTGCTTCTGGTTCTGCTGCCCGGCCTGCTGGCCGGCGGGCTGATGCTGACCGCCGGTTGGGCGCAGGCGGCACCCGAAGCCCAGCAGCCCGGCGACGCCGTGCTGCACCTGCTGAAGGAAAAGGGCCTGCTGCCCGACCCGGCCCAGCTGGCGGCGCAGCTGTCCACGCAGATGGAAGCCAGCCCGGTGATGCAGCAGATGCGCGACACCGCCAGCGACCTGGTGCTGTCGGCGATGAACTTCCTGGGCGTGCGCTACCGGCGCGGCGGCAATTCGGCTGAACAGGGCTTCGACTGCAGCGGCTTCACGCGCTACGTCTTCGAGAACAGCGTCGGCCTGGTGCTGCCGCGCCGCGCCGACCAGCAGGCGAAGAACGCCGGCCTGAAGGACATCAAGAAAGACGAACTGCGCCCCGGCGACCTGGTCTTCTTCAACACCATGCGCCGCGCCTTTTCGCACGTCGGCATCTACGTCGGCGAGGGCAAGTTCATCCACGCCCCGCGTGCCGGTGGCGAGGTGCGCGTCGAAGACATGCGCGCGGCCTACTGGACGAAGCGCTTCAACGGCGCCCGCCGGGCTGACCTGCCCGCGCCCCAGGCCAACGCACAACCCTGAAGCCCGCCTGAAGGCGGCCCGCCCGGGCCGGCCGCGCGACAATCCAGCCATGGGCGAAACCGTCATTCCCGTCAATTCCGTCACTCCGGTGATTCCGATTGCCGACCTGCGCTACGCCGCAGCGCCACCCCGCGTGCCCGAACACGCGGCGCCGGCCACCGGCCGGCTGACCGACCGCCTGGGCCGGCCACTGAAAGACCTGCGCATCTCGGTCACCGACCGCTGCAACTTCCGCTGCAGCTACTGCATGCCGAAAGACGTCTTCGACAAGGACTACAAGTTCCTGCCTCAGACCTCGCTGCTCAGCTTCGAGGAAATCACGCGCACGGCGCGGCTCTTCGTCGCCCACGGCGTGACCAAGCTGCGCCTGACCGGCGGCGAACCGCTGCTGCGCAAGCACGTCGAAGTGCTGATCGGCCAACTGGCCGCCATCCGCGTCGATGACGGCACACCCGGCGGCGCGCCGCTGGACATCACGCTGACCACCAACGGCAGCCTGCTGGCGCGCAAGGCGCAGGCCCTGCGCGACGCCGGCCTGCAGCGCGTGACGGTCAGCCTGGACGCTTTGGACGACACCACCTTCCGGCGCATGAACGATGTCGACTTTCCGGTGGCCGATGTGCTGGCCGGCATCGATGCGGCCTTGAAGGCCGGCCTGGCGCCCATCAAGGTCAACATGGTCGTCAAGCGCGGTACCAACGACCACGAGATCGTGCCGCTGGCCCGCCACGTGCGCGAACGCTACGGCCCCGGCGTGGTGCTGCGCTTCATCGAGTACATGGACGTGGGCGCCACCAACGGCTGGCGCATGAACGAGGTGCTGCCATCGGCCGAAGTGGTGCAGCAGTTGTCGGCCGCCTTCCCGCTGGAGCCGCTGGCCGCCGCCGCGCCGGGCGAAACCGCGCAGCGCTGGCGCTATGCCGACGGCGGTGGTGAAGTCGGTGTCATCAGCAGCGTGACGCAGGCCTTTTGCGGCGACTGCAACCGCGCGCGGCTGTCCACCGAAGGCAAGCTGTTCCTGTGCCTCTTCGCCAACCACGGCCACGACCTGCGCGCCCTGTTGCGCGGCCAGGCGCCCGACGGGCAGCCGTGGAGCGACGCACAGATCGCCGCCGCCATCGGCCTGATCTGGCACGAACGCGACGACCGCTATTCGGCCTTGCGCAGTGCCCTGCAGGCCGACCCCGGCAGCGGCGAACGGCGCGTTGAAATGCACTACATCGGCGGCTGATGACAGCCGTCTCTTGACGCAGGTCAAGAGACGGCCGAGGGTTCCCACCTGCAGAGCCGAAATGAGCAGGCCCAGCAGGGTAGAAGTCCCGAGACGGGCACGGTATGGGGCACCGTATAAACCGGCACCGTTGCTGCAGTTCGCGGCCACCCCCATGCAAAACCCCCGTTGGAGACCCCACATGATCAAACGCCTGCTCGCCTCATTTGCACTGGCCTTGCCGCTCATCGCGGCGGCGTGGGAACCCAGCAAGCCTGTCGAATTCGTGGTGCCCGCCGGCACTGGCGGCGGCGCCGACCAGATGGCCCGTTTCATCCAGGGCGTGGTCACCAAGAACAAGCTGATGGGCCAGCCGCTGGTGGTCGTCAACAAGGCTGGCGGCGCCGGTGCCGAGGGCTTCCTCGACGTCAAGGGCGACAAGGGCAACCCGCACAAGATCATCATCACGCTGAGCAACCTGTTCACCACGCCGCTGGCCACCGCCGTGCCCTTCAACTGGCGCGACATGACGCCGGTCAGCATGCTGGCGCTGGACCAGTTCGTGTTGTGGGTGAATGAAGAAGCGCCCTACAAGACGGCCAAGGCCTTCTTCGACGCGCTGAAGGCCGGCCCCGACAAGGCCATCAAGATGGGCGGCACCGGCAGCAAGCAGGAAGACCAGATCATCACCGTGCTGCTGGAAAAGGCGGCCGGCAAGAAGATGACCTACATCCCCTTCAAGGGCGGTGGCGACGTGGCCGTGCAACTGGTCGGCAAGCACATCGACGCGACGGTGAACAACCCGATCGAAGCCGAATCGCACTGGCGTTCGGGCAAGCTGCGCCCGCTGTGCGTCTTCGACAAGGTGAAGATGCCCTACCCGGCCAAGCTGACCGCCACGCAGAGCTGGGCCGATGTGCCCACCTGCCCGTCGGCTGGCATCCCGGTGGAATACCTGATGCTGCGCGGCATCTTCATGGCCCCGGGTGTCACGCCCGACCAGCAGAAGTACTTCGTCGATCTGTTCGCCAAGGTGCGTGCACTGCCCGAGTGGAAGGAATTCATGGCCAAGGGCGCCTTCAACCAGACCACGCTGAGCGGGCAGCCCTATTTCGACTGGCTGGGCACCAACGAGCAGATGCACCGCAGCCTGATGAAGGAAGCTGGCTTTCTCGCCAACTGATGCCACGCCATGAGCAACCCTGAACAAGACGAAAGCGTCGGCACGCGCTGGCCTGAACTTTTCGTGGCCCTGCTGCTGCTGGCCGGCGCGCTGCTGGTCATCACCGACAGCCTGCGCGTGGGCATAGGCTGGAGCGACGAAGGCCCGCGCTCGGGCTACTTCCCCTTCTACATCGGCGTCGGCCTGGCCGGTGCCTCGGCCTGGATCGCGCTGCAGCAGTTGCTGAACTGGCAGCGCAACCCCGAGTTCGCCGAGAAGGGCCAGCTGAAGCTGGTGTGGGCCATCTTCTGGCCGATGGTGCTGTACGTCGGCCTGGTGGCGGCCACGGGCATCTACGTCGCCTCTCTGGTGCTGATCGCTTTCTTCATGCGCAAGCATGGCAAGCATGGCTGGGCCACGACCATCGGCGTCGCCATCGGTGTGCCGCTGGCCTGCTACCTGACGTTTGAACGCTGGTTCCTGGTGCCGTTGCCCAAGGGTCCTTTTGAAGCCATGCTGGGCCTGTAAAGCGAACACCCATGGACGAAATCCAAAGTCTTTTCCACGGTTTCGGCATTGCGCTGACCGTGCCCAACCTGGGCTACATGCTGATCGGCATCACCCTGGGCGTGTTGATCGGTGTGTTGCCCGGCCTGGGTGGTGCCAACGGCGTGGCCATCCTGCTGCCGCTGACCTTCAGCATGAACCCCACCTCGGCCATCATCATGCTGAGCTGCATCTACTGGGGTGCGCTCTTCGGTGGGGCCATCACCTCCATCCTGTTCAACATCCCCGGTGAACCCTGGAGTGTGGCCACCACCTTCGACGGCCACCCCATGGCCCAGCAGGGCAAGGCCGCGCAGGCTTTGACGGCGGCCTTCACGTCCAGCTTCGTGGGCGCGATGTTCGCGGTGATGCTGATCACCTTCCTGGCGCCGGTGGTCGCCGGCTTTGCGCTGAAGTTCGGCCCGGCCGAGTTCTTTGCCGTGCAGTTGTTGACCTTCTGCAGCTTCGTCGGCATGAGCAAGGAACCACCGGCCAAGACCATCGCCGCGATGATGCTGGGCTTCGCGCTGGCCGCCGTGGGCCTCGATTCGGTCACCGGCCAGTTGCGCATGACCTTCGGCGTCCCGGTGCTGCTGAAGGGTTTCGACTTCCTGATCGCGGTCATCGGCCTGTTCGGCATCGGCGAGATCCTGCTGACCATGGAAGAAGGCCTGGCCTTCAAGGGCAAGAGCGCCAAGATCAACTTCAAGGTGGTCTGGCAGACCTGGGGCGAGATGCTCAAGCACTGGCAGCTCTTCCTGCGCAGCGTGGCCGTGGGCTGCTGGATGGGCATCACGCCCGGCGGCGCCACGCCGGCCAGCTTCATGAGCTACGGCATGGCCCGGCGCATGTCGAAAGACCCGGACAGCTTCGGCAAGGGCCGCATCGAAGGCGTGATCGCGCCCGAAACGGCGGCGCATGCGGCCGGCACCTCGGCCCTGCTGCCGATGCTCACACTCGGCATCCCCGGTTCACCGACGGCCGCCGTGCTGCTGGGCGGCCTGCTGATCTGGGGCCTGCAGCCGGGCCCGATGCTCTTCATCGAGCAGAAGGACTTCGTCTGGGGCCTCATCGCCAGCATGTACATCGGCAACGTCGTGGGCCTGATCGTCGTGCTGACCACGGTGCCCTGGTGGGCCGCCATCCTGCGCATCCCGTTCTCGATCATCGCGCCGGTGATCATCGTGATCTGCGCCATCGGCGCCTACACCGTGCACAGCTCGATGTTCGACGTGTGGCTGATGCTGGTCTTCGGTGTGCTGGGCTACTTGTTCAA
>JANPHI010000265.1:0-3687 GCA_031424355.1 Betaproteobacteria bacterium | reverse complement strand
TGCCTGTCGCCCGGTGAACTGGAAGAGCCGCAGCGGCGCATCGTGCTGACGCTGCCGCAAGACATGGCCGGCCCGGCCGAAACCTGATCGCTGATCGCGCAGCACGTCCACCACCATGCTCAAAGGTCTGCACGCCACCTTGCTCGTCGGCCCCGCCGTGCCGGTGCCGGTGCCGCGCGCCATCGTCGATGCGCTGCAGAGCTTCGAGGTCACATCTGCGGCCGGCACGCGCAGCGGCTTCCAACTCAAGTTCGCGGTGTCCAACCGCTCGCCGCTGCACACGCTGCTGGTGCTGGCCGGCGGGCAGGTGCCCTGGCTGCGCGTGCTGATCGTCGTCACGTTGAACAGCCTGCCGCTGGTGATGATGGACGGCTTGATCACCCAGCAGCAGATCAGCGGCAGCAACGAACCCGGCATGAGCGTGCTGACGGTGACCGGTGAAGATTTGTCGGTGGCCATGGACCAGCAGGAATTCAACGGCCTGCCGTACCCGGCCATGCCCGCCGAGGCGCGCGTGGCTTTGGTGTTGGCCAAGTACGCGATGTTCGGCTTGGTGCCGCTGGTGGTGCCGCAGCTCTTCAGCGACGTGCCGATACCGGTGGACAAGATCCCGCTGCACGACGGCACCGACCTGGCCTATGTGGAGAAACTGGCCAAGGACGCGGGCTATGTTTTCTACATCGAACCCGGCCCGCTGCCCGGCATGAACACGGCGTACTGGGGCCCCGAGATCAAGCTGGGCCTGCCGCAGCCGGCGCTGAACGTGGGCATGGATGCGCACAGCAATGTCGATGCGCTGAGCTTCACGGTTGAACAGGCCAAGGCTGCGCTGCCCATCGTCTTCATCCAGAACCCGATCACCAAATTCCCCATTCCGCTGCCCATCCCCAGCGTGAGTTTGTTGAACCCGCCGTTGGGCGCCTTGAGCCCGCTGCCCAAGTCGGTCTACCTGATGAAGGACACCGCCAAGCTCAGCCCTTTGCAGGCCCTCAGCAAAGGCCTGGCGGCGGCAGCTGGCTCGGCCGACACCGTCACCGCCACCGGCACCGTGGACGTGCTGCGCTACGGCCATGTGCTGAAGGCACGTCAGATGGTCGGCGTGCGCGGCGCAGGTGTGGCTTTTGATGGCCTGTACTACGTCAAGAAGGTGACCAGCAGCTTCAAGCCCGGCGAGTTCAAGCAAAGCGTCACGCTGACCCGCAACGGCCTCATTTCCACTTTGCCTTTGGTGCCGGCATGAGCAGCGAGGGTCTCCCGAGCGCGAATTCCCGCTTGGCGGGACGACGCGCAGCGTCCAGGGTGCACACATGAGCAATTCGAATGGCAGCTATTTCGGCAAGTACCGCGGCGTGGTGCTGAACAACATCGACCCGATGCAGATGGCGCGCATCCAGGTGCAGGTGCCCGACGTGATGGGCATCGGCCTGTCCACCTGGGCCATGCCCTGCGTGCCGGTGGCGGGGCGGCAGTCGGGCGTGTTCGTGCTGCCGGCCATCGGTGCCGGCGTGTGGGTGGAATTCGAGTCCGGCGACATGGACCACCCGATCTGGGTCGGCGGCTTCTGGGGCAGCGCGGCCGAGGTGCCGGCGCTGGCCTTGGCGGGCTTGCCGGTGTCGCCCAGCATCGTGCTGCAGACCGGCAACCAGAACACGCTGATGCTGTCCGACCTGCCCGGGCCGGCCGGCGGCATCCTGCTGAAAAGCAGCACCGGCGCGTTGATTTCCATCAGCGAAATCGGCATCACCATCAGCAACGGGCAGGGCGCCACCATCACGCTCACCGGCCCGGCGGTCAACATCAACGCTGGTGCGTTGACGGTCATCTGAAGGCGCTCAGCATGCCCGGCTTCATCCTCCACCTGGGCGCCACCGTGATCTGCGCGCACGCCGGCCAGGCCACGCCCACGGCGCCCTTTCCGCGCGTGCTGGTGTCGGGCCAGCCGGTGACCACGCTGGGCGCGCCGTATGTGATTGCCGGTTGTGCCATGCCACCGCCGCCCGGCGGCAACGGGCCCTGCATCAGCGGGCTGTGGCTGGGTGGTTCGACGCGCGTTCTGGCGGGCGGCCTGCCGCTGTTGCTGCAGAGCAGCCCGTCGGTCTGCGCACCCACCGGCACGCCGATGACGCCCGTGGTGACGCAGGTTCGCGTCTCGGCCATCTGAAGGGCAACGCACCATGGCCCTGGCCTTTCCCTTCCAAGTCGATGCGCGCGGGCGCAGTGCCGAAGCCTTCGGCGACGACCGCCTGCGGACGATGGTCGAACAGGTGCTGTTCACCTCGCCGGGCGAGCGCGTGAACCGTCCCGACTTCGGCTGCGGCCTGCTGCAACTGGTGTTCGCGCCCAACAGCGACGCGCTGGGTGCGGCCGTGCAGATGACGGTACAGGGCGCGCTGCAGCAGTGGCTGGGCGAGCTGATCGAGGTCGAGGCCGTGAAGATCGACCAGCAAGACGGCACGCTGCAGGTGGACGTGCAATACCGCGTACGGCGCGACCAGGAACGGCGCTTCGAAACTTTCACCCGGAGGCTGGGTTGAAGCGCCTTTTCCGCAGCGACAACGGCGCCCGCCTGGCGCTGCTGCGCCGGCCCGAAAGTGCGCCGCTGAACGGCATCGAGGCCATCGAGGTGCTGACCGCCAACCAGCGCACGCTGCGTGTGACCTTCGTCCGCAGCATCGCGCCCGCGCTGACGGCCGCGCACTGTGTCATCAGCGGCGGTGTGCGCATCACCGGCGTTCACATCCTGTCCGAAGGCTTTGTGCGCAGCGGGCGCAACCTGACCTTCAAGGTTGACCGTGCCGGTGATTTCTCGTGGTACGAATTCGCCCTGCAAGACCCGGCTGCGCCCGAAGACGTGCCGGCCGGTTTCGACCCCGTGCTGTCCAGCGTGCGCTTCAGTTTCAAGGCGCAGTGCCCGTCCGATTTCGATTGCGCCGACGACGGTGTGTGCCCGCCAACGGCGCCGTCCGAACCGGCGCTGGACTACCTGGCCAAGGACTACGCCAGCTTCCGCCGTTTGATGCTGGACCGCATGGCCAGCCTGGTGCCGAACTTCGACGCCCGCAACCCGGCCGACTTCAGCATGGCGCTGGTGGAACTGTTCGCGCATGTTGGCGACCAGCTCAGCTACCAGCAAGACGCGGTGGCCACCGAGGCCTACCTGGGCACCGCGCGGCGGCGCGTGTCGCTGCGCCGGCACGCGCGGCTGCTGGACTTCCCCGTGCACGAAGGCAGCAACAGCCGGGCTTGGGTGTGCTTCGATGTGCAGGCCGGGGCTGATGGCCGCAAGCTGGCGGCGGGCACGCGGGTGCTCAGTCGCGGTGCGGGCAGTGAGGTGGATGCGCTCTCCATCACCGCAGCCGATTTCGAACGCATCCCCGAAGGCAGCGTCGTGGTGTTCGAAACCCTGCATGAACTGGTGCTGAAAGCCGCCCACGGCCGCATCGCCATCCACCGTTTCAGCGACCCGGCCTACTGCCTGCCGCGCGGTGCCGTATCGGCCGCCCTGGTGGCCGTGCCCGGCATGGCCTTGCAGGCGGGCATGGTGTTGCTGCTGGAAGAGGTGCTCAGCCCGACCACCGGCGCGGCGGCCGACGCCGACCCGCAGCGCCGCCACGCGGTGCGTTTGCTGGACGTGGAACCGGGCCGTGATGAACTGACGAAGACCGACCTGCTGCTGGTGCGCTGGCA
>JANPHI010000264.1:0-8068 GCA_031424355.1 Betaproteobacteria bacterium | reverse complement strand
AGCGGTGCCGCAGTCTAGGCGCGGGGTCCGCCAGGTGCGGGTGCAGGCCTGCTGGACAGCGACACCAGCCACAGCCCCGCGAAGGTCAGCGCGCCGTTCAGCACCAGCAGTTCCAGGCCCAGCTGCCAGTCGCCGAAGAGCGCGCGCTGGTTGGCGTCGATCAACCAGCACAGCGCCGGCGCGGCCAGCGCCACGGCCGGGGCCCAGCGGTCGTTCGCCGCGCGGCGGCTCAGCACACCGAAGGCAAACAGGCCCAGCAGCGGGCCGTAGGTGTAGGCGGCAATCTTCAGGATCAGGCCGATCATGCTGGGGCTGCCCACGGCCCTGAAGGTCAGCACCAGCAGCAGGAACAGCAGCGCGTAGCCGGCGTGCACGCGGCGGCGGATGCGGGCTTGTTGCGCCTCGGTCAGGTCGCTGCGCTGCGGCAGGCCCAGCAGATCGATGCAGGTGCTGCTGGTCAGGGCCGTCAGGGCGCCGTCGGCACTGGGGAACAGGGCTGACACCAGGGCCACGACGAAGAGCACCTGCACGGCCACTGGCATGTGGCCCAGCACCACCGCCGGGAAGATACGGTCGCCGCGCAGCGGATCCGCCGGCAGGCCCAGGCCGGGCGCCACCAGGTAGAGCAGCCCGCCCAGGTAGAGGAAGACGCTGACCACCACCAGCAGCACCACGCCCAGCAGCAGCAGGTTCTTTTGCGCGTCGTGCAGGCGGCGCACCGACAGGCTCTTCTGCATCATTTCCTGGTCCAGGCCGGTCATGGCGATGGTGATGAACAGGCCGGCGACGACTTGCTTGAGCACGAAGTCCCGGGCCTGCGGCTCGGTGCTGAAAACGGTCGCCAGACCGCGTTCCTGCATCTGCGCAAACGCCTGCAGCGGCGACAGGTCCAGGTGCTGCAGCAGGAACACCGTGCACACCACCAAGCCCAGCAGCATGCCGGCGGTCTGCAGGGTGTCGGTGTAGACGATGGTGCGCACGCCGCCCTGCACCGTGTACAGCAGCACCATCAACAGGATGACGGCCGTGGTCAGCCAGAAGGGCAGGCCGAAAGCCGACAGGACCATGTCCTGCAACACGGCCACCACCAGGTAGACGCGCGCCGTGGCGCCCAGCGTGCGCGAGGCGATGAAGAAGGCCGCGCCCGTGCGCCCGCTGCGCGGCCCCAGGCGGTGCGCCAGGAAGCCGTAGATCGACGTCAGCCCAAGACGGAAATACAGCGGCAGCAGCACGAAGGCCACCACGGCATAGCCCAAGGTCTGCCCCAGCACCACCTGCAGATAGCCGAAATGGGTCAGGCCCACGGCCCCCGGCACGCTGACGAAAGTGACGCCCGACAGCGACGTGCCCACCATGCCAAAGGCCACCAGCAGCCACGGGCTGTTGCGGCTGCCGATGAAGAAGGTGGCGTTGTCGGCGCGGCGGCCCGTCCACCAGGCCACGCCCAGCAGCAGGGCGAAGTAGCCGAGGACGACGCTGAGCAGGATGGGTGCGGACATGGGGCCCGGGCGCCGTCAGATCAGCAAGCCGATCAGCATGGCCAGCACGCTGAGCACCACCGAACTGGCCAGTGGCACGTACCAGTCACGCCCGCCCAGGCGGAAGCTGAAATCACCCGGCAGCTTGCCCAGGCCGATCTTGCGCAGCCAGCCCTGCAGGCTGTTGAAGACCAGGCAGGCGATGAGGAAGACGAGCAGCCAGCGCATCAGGCGTTCACCGGCTCACAGCGTGTGGCTGCGGTCGCCGCGCGTGAAGCCGATGGGCTCGAAGCTGCAGTCCTTGGCGAAGGCAATCACCTTGAACAGCTCGCCCATCTCGTGCTCGGTCAGCAGCTTCTGCGCGTTGGCGGTCGTGCGGATGTCGGCGCCCTGCAGCAGGTTCAGCAGCCCGCAGTTCATCAGGCAATGCGCCTGCGAGGTGTAGCCCAGCACGTCCAGCCCGGCGTCCTGCGCGGCCAGCGCGATGCCGCTGAAGTTGACGTGGGCGGTGATGTCCTTGTCGCCCACATCCACCAACGGGTTGTCGTCGGCCTGGTGCGCGCGGTGGCACATCAGCGTGCCGCCGTGGCGTTGCGGGTGGTAGTACTCGGCCTCGGGGAAACCATAGTCGATGAAGAAGGCCGCGCCGCGCTGCAGGTGGGCGGCCAGCGTGCGGATGTAGGCTTCGGCCTGCGGGTGGATTTCGGTGACGGTGCCGGGCAGGAATGCGTGGTCGCCAGGCGGCCGCAGCGCGGTGGGGCGGTCGGCCCAGATGAAGGCGCCAGCCTTGAGTCCCACATCCACGGCCACGCCGCGTTCGAACCAGTCCTGGCCATCGAAGTGCAGCAGTTGCACGGGCATCGCGTCCAGCACCTCGTTGCCGACGACCACGCCCTGCATCGCGCCTGTCGCCGCGTCCGGCAGCGCGCTCAGCCACTGCACGCGGTCGGCCCAGGGCGCCAGCGTCTGCGCCTGCTTGTCGCGCAGCGTGCCGCTCAGGTCGATGATCGAATAGCGCTGCACGCGGCTGCCCAGGGCGCCCAGCAGCTGCGCGGCCAGCGCGCCTGAACCGGCGCCGAACTCGAAGACCTCGTGCGTGCCGCTGGCGTCCAGCGCCTGCGCCACCTGGCGCGCCAGCGCCTGGCCGAACAGCGGTGACAGCTCGGGCGCGGTGACGAAATCACTGCCGGCGCGGGTGGCGCTGGGCGGCAGGCTGCCGAACTGCTGGCTGCCGCGCGCGTAGTAGCCCAGGCCGGGTTCGTAGAGCGCCATCGCCATGAACCGGTCGAAAGGCAGCCAGGCGCCGTTTTCAGCGATGGCCGTGGAAAGGCGGTTGTGGAGTCGCGCCGATAAACTCTCGGCCCCGGTGGGATGCATCGCCGGGATTGTAGGAACCATGATTTCAACCCCCGTCGTACTCGTCACCGGCGCCGCCCAGCGCATCGGCCGTGACATCGCGCTCGACCTGGCCGCCCACGGCTGGCGCGTGGGCGTGCATTACCGCACTTCAGCCCGTGAAGCCGACGCGACGGTGGCCACCATCCGCGCCGCCGGCGGCCAGGCGCAGGCCTTCGGTGCCGACCTGGCGCACGAAGCACAGTGCGCAGCGCTGGTGCCCGCCGTGCACCGCGCCTTCGGCCGGGTGGACGCGGTGGTCAACAACGCCTCGCTTTTTGAGTACGACGATGTCGCCACCTTCAGCGTGGCGCGCATGGAAGCGCACTGGCGCGCCAACACCGCCCCGGCCATCCTGCTGGCGCGCGCGCTGCACAGCCACTGCGGACGCGACGGCGGCGTGGTCGTCAACATCCTCGACCAGAAGCTGTGGAACCCCAACCCCGACTACCTGAGCTACACCCTCAGCAAGGCCGCGCTGGAAGCTGCCAACACCCTGCTGGCCCAGGCCCTGGCGCCGCGTTTGCGCGTGTGTGGCGTGGCACCCGGCGTGACGCTGCTGTCGGGCGAAATGAACGGCGCCGAATTCGACGCCTCGCACCGCATGACGCCGCTGCAGCGCAGTTCCACGCCGCAAGACGTGGCGCGCGCGGTGCGCTTCCTGCTGGAATCGCCGGCCATCACCGGCACCACCTTGCTGGTGGATGGCGGCCAGCATTTGCAAGCCCAGACCCGGGACGTGATGTTCCTGGCCAGAGACCCCAACCAGGCGCCTTGATGCACAGCTTCCTCGACCACCCGCAACTGGCGAACTGCCGCCGCCTCTTCCTGACCGACTACGAGGTGTGGATCAACATCGGCGTGCACGACTTCGAGAAGAAGGGCGAGCAGCGCGTGCTGATCAACGTGAACCTCTACGTGCCGCTGGCGCAGTCCACCCCGCAGGCCGACAAGCTGGACGAAGTGCTGGACTACGACTTCATCCGCCGCACCGTGATGGCCCGTGTGAAGCAGGGCCACATCCACCTGCAGGAAACGCTGGTCGATGACCTGCTGGCGCTGATGCTGGCCCACCCGCAGGTGCGCGCCGCCTGCGTGTCCACGTCCAAGCCCGACGTCTACCCCGACTGCGCGACGGTGGGCGTGGAAGTGTTCGGCATCAAAGCGGCGGCATGAAGGCCGCCTGAAAGCACAGCCATGAACAGCCCCACCGATTTCCACGCCGCCAAGAAGACCGCCTTCGAGGCCAACAAGCTCAGCAAGCGGCTGCACCGCCAGGTGGGCCAGGCCATCACCGACTTCAACATGATCGAAGAGGGCGACAAGGTGATGGTCTGCCTGTCGGGTGGCAAGGACAGCTACGCCATGCTGGACGTGCTGATGAGCCTGCGTGAACGCGCGCCCATCTGCTTCGACCTGGTGGCCGTCAACCTCGACCAGAAGCAGCCCGGCTTCCCGGAGCACATCCTGCCGGCCTACTTGAAGGAACGCGGTGTGCCCTTCCACATCGAGAACCAGGACACCTACAGCATCGTCAAGAAGCTGATCCCGGAAGGGCAGACGATGTGCAGCCTGTGTTCGCGGCTGCGGCGCGGCATCCTGTACCGCGTGGCCGGTGAACTGGGGGCGACCAAGATCGCTTTGGGCCACCACCGCGACGACATCGTGGTGACGCTGCTGATGAACATGTTCTTCGGCGGCCGCCTGAAAGGCATGCCGCCCAAGCTGGCCAGCGACGACGGCAAGCACATCGTCATCCGCCCGCTGGCCTATGTGGCCGAAACGGATCTGGAACGTTGGGCAGCGCACCGACAGTTCCCCATCATCCCGTGCACGCTGTGCGGCAGCCAGGACGCCTTGCAGCGCGTGCAGGTGAAGAAGATGCTGCGCGACTGGGAAAAGCAATACCCGGGGCGCAGCGACAACATGCTGCACGCGATGGGGCACGTGGTGAAGTCGCATTTGCTGGACCGCAACCTCTACCCCTTCACGACGCTGAAGACGACCGGCGTGGCCAGTGCGGAAGGCGATATCGCGTTCGACGACGAACCTTGTGCGCCGCCGGCTTCCAACGTGATGGCCATGCATCTGCACCGTGACGAGGCTGAGCAACCCGAGGACTGAACCATGCAACGCAGACAGGGCTTGTGGATGACGGTGGTGGGCGTGTTGGCGGCGGCCACGCTGCTGGGCGGCTGCACGGCGATGCGCACCGTGTCCAGCGAGGTTTCGACCTTCGGCGACTGGCCAGCCGGCCGCGCGCCCGCCAGCTACGCCTTCGAACGCCTGCCCTCGCAGCAGGCCCGCGCGGCCGAGAGCGACGCGCTGGAAGCCAGTGCCGTGGCGGCCCTGGCCAAGGCCGGCTTCACACCCGTGGCGGCCGGCACCGAACCCGATGTCTACGTGCAACTGGGCGCCCGCGAAAGCGGTGTCGAACTGCAGCTGTGGGACGACCCGCTGTGGTGGCGCGGCGGCTTCGGCCCGTCGCGCTACGGGCCGTGGCTGTCGCCGCGCTGGGGCGCCGTTGGCGGCTTCGGGCCGCGCTTCGGCAGCCTGCGCAACGAACGCTACGAACACCAGGTGGCGCTGCTGATCCGCGACCGCAGCAGCGGCAAGCCGCTGTTCGAAGCGCGGGCGGTCAGCGAAGGTCCGTCACCGGCCCGCGCCGAGACCTACGGCGCGATGTTCCAGGCGGCTTTGGCCGACTTCCCGAAGCTGGGCATCAACCCGCGCACGGTGGACGTGCTGCTGCCGCGTTGAGGCGCCCCGCCCGGCCCCGTTGGCATCAGCCACCGGCCTGGTAGGCGCGAACCTCGTCCAGCAGCCACGCGCTGAAGAGGGCCAGCGCCGGCTTGTCGGTTTTGCGCTCCGGCGTCGACAGGTAGTAGGCGCGGTCACTCGGGCACCGGTGCTGGATGGGGATGACCAGCCGGCCTGAGGCCAGGTCGTCACCCAGGTCGTACTCGGGCACCAGCGCCACACCCAGCCCCACGGTGGCGGCCTGCAGCGACATGAAGAACAGCTCGTAGCGCGGCCCCGCCAGTTCATTGCCCGGCATGTGGCCGATGGACTCGAACCACTGGCGCCAGGCGTAGGGCCGGGTGCTCTGCTGCAGCAAGGGCAGTTGCGCCAGCTGCTGCGGCGTCAAACGCTTGCGCGGCGCGATCAAGGCCGGGCTGCACACCGGCACCAGGCACTCGGCCATCAGCTGCGTCGTGACGGCGCCCGGCCAGTTGCCGTCGCCAGCGTAGATGGCGGCATCCATTTCGGTGTCGTCGAACAGGAAGGGCCGCGTGCGGCTGGACAGGTTCAGCGTGATGTCCGGATGCTGCTTCGCGAATTTCGGCAGGCGCGGCAGCAGCCAGCGCGTGCCGAAGGTCGGCACCACGGCCAGTTCCAGCGTGCCGCCCTTGCCGCCCCGCGCCATCAGGTTCAGCGTGTCGCGCTCGATCTGGTCGAGCTGGCGCGCCACCAGCCGGTGGTAGGCCGTGCCGGCCTCGGTCAGCATCACGCCGCGCCGGGAACGGCGGAAGAGCTTCAGGTCCAGGAAGGTTTCCAGCCCGGCGATCTGGCGGCAGACGGCACTCTGGGTCAGGGCCAGCTCGTTCGCGGCTTCGGTGAAGCTGCCATGGCGGGCCGCTGCCTCGAAGACATTGAGGGCGGCGGTGCTGGGAATCTTGCGTCGCATCGGCCTGCGGCGGTGGTCGCCGTGCTTTTTTCGGAGTGCCATATTCGCACAACAGGCTGCAAACAAGTCGTTTGACCCTGCGGGGGCGTGCGTCCTAAAGTGCCTGCAAACGACGCGAGAGTTGCATCCGATGCACTCCAGAAGGAGACCGAGCCGGACGCCCGCCCGGCCGCCGGTGTCCGCGTCGATGGCCACCGAGAAAGCCCGCACATGCCGAACGCCACCTTCCTCTGGGACGACCCCTTCCTGCTGGACCAGCAACTGCAGGCCGAAGAACGCGCCGTGCGCGATGCGGCGCAAGACTATGCCCAGCGCGCCCTGGCGCCACGCATCCTGAAGGCCTTCCGCGAGGAATACACCGACCCGGCGATCTTTCGCGAGATGGGTGAACTGGGCCTGCTGGGCAGCACCCTGCCCGAGCAGTACGGCGGTGCCGGCCTGAACTACGTTTCGTACGGCTTGATTGCCCGCGAGGTGGAGCGCGTGGACTCGGGCTACCGCTCGATGCTCAGCGTGCAGTCCAGCCTGGTGATGCTGCCCATCCACGCCTTCGGCAGCGAAGCGCAGCGCCAGCGCTACCTGCCCAAGCTGGCGGCCGGCGAGTGGATAGGTTGTTTCGGCCTGACCGAGCCCGACAGCGGTTCCGACCCCGCCAGCATGAGCACCCGCGCCACGCCCGTGGCCGGCGGCTACAGCCTGCGCGGCGCGAAGATGTGGATCTCGAACAGCCCGATTGCCGATGTCTTCGTGGTCTGGGCCAAGTTGATCGATGCCGACACAGGCCGCGACGAGATCCGCGGCTTCATTCTGGAGAAGGGCTGGAAAGGTCTGACGGCGCCGGCCATACACGGCAAGGTGGGGCTGCGGGCGTCCATCACTGGCGAGATCGTGATGGACTCGGTGTTCGTGCCTGCTGAGAACCTGCTGCCCGGCGTGCGCGGCTTGAAAGGCCCCTTCACCTGCCTGGACAGCGCGCGCTACGGCATCGCCTGGGGCGCCTTGGGCGCCGCCGAAGACTGCTGGCACCGCGCCCGCCAGTACGTGCTGGACCGCAAGCAGTTCGGCCGCCCGCTGGCCGCCAACCAGTTGATCCAGAAGAAGCTGGCCGACATGCAGACCGAGATCGCGCTGGCCCTGCAGGGCTGCCTGCGCTTCGGCCGCATGAAGGACGAAGGCACGGCCTCGGTGGAAGTGACCAGCCTGCTGAAGCGCAATTCCTGCGGCAAGGCGCTGGACATCGCCCGCGTGGCGCGCGACATGCACGGCGGTAACGGCATCAGCGACGAATTCGGCGTGGCCCGCCACCTGGTGAACCTGGAGGTGGTGAACACCTACGAGGGCACGCACGACATCCACGCGCTGATCCTCGGCCGTGCCCAGACCGGCCTGCAGGCGTTCGCCGCATGAGCGCTGCATCGATGCAGGAGGGCGGCGCGCTATCGCAGCTGAAGGTGCTGGACCTGTCGCGCGTGCTGGCGGGGCCCTGGGCCTGCCAGATGCTGGGCGA
>JANPHI010000263.1:0-13475 GCA_031424355.1 Betaproteobacteria bacterium | reverse complement strand
CCGGCGTGGCGCAGCAGCGGTTCCCAGCGGTGCGGGTCGCGCGAGCTGACTTCCAGGTGTTCGGGGGCGATGCGGTTGCTGATGGCGCAGGCTTCTTCCATGCTGCGCGTGTGGATCAGCGCGCCACGGCCTTCCAGGCTGGCGCGGATGACATCGCGGCGCGGCATGCCGGGCAGCAGGCGTTCGATGGCGGCGTGCACCTGCGCGATGTAGTCGGCGTCGGGGCACAGCAGGATGCTCTGCGCCAATTCGTCGTGCTCGGCCTGGCTGAACAGGTCCATCGCCACCCAGTCGGCCGGCGTGCTGCCGTCGGCCAGCACGAGGATCTCGCTGGGCCCGGCAATCATGTCGATGCCGACCTGGCCGAAGACGCGGCGCTTGGCACTGGCCACGTAGGCGTTGCCGGGGCCGGTGATCTTGTCGACGCGCGGCACGGTGGCCGTGCCGTAGGCCAAGGCAGCCACCGCCTGGGCGCCGCCGATGGTGAACACGCGGTGCACGCCGGCCACCTGCGCGGCAGCCAGCACCAGCGCATTCCGTTCGCCACGCGGCGTCGGAACCACCATCACGATCTCACCCACGCCGGCAACGTGCGCCGGTATCGCGCTCATCAGCACACTGCTGGGGTAGGCCGCCTTGCCGCCCGGCACGTAGATGCCCACGCGGTCCAATGGTGTGACCTTTTGACCGAGCAGGCTGCCGTCGGCGTCGCGGTACTGCCAGCTGCGGCTGGTGGCGGCCAGCTGGCGTTGGTGATAGCTGCGCACACGGTCGGCAGCAGCTTGCAGCGCGCTGCGCTGGGCCGGGGTGATGGCGTCCAGCGCGGCTCGCAGTTCGGCGGGCGTGATCTCCAGCGCGGCCACGCTGTCGGCCTGCACGCCGTCGAAGCGCGCGGTCAGTTCCAGCACGGCGGTGTCGCCCCGCAAACGCACGTCGGCCACGATCTCGGCCACGCGGGTTTCGATGGCGGTGTCGGTCTCGGCCGACCAGTGCAGCACGCGCTGGAAGGCGGCTTCGAAGTCGGTGGCGGTGGTCGCCAGGCGGCGGATGTTCACGGGGTTCATGCGGCGGCTCCGGTCGAGGCGCCTGAGCGGGCCTGCACGGCCGCTTCGAAGGCGTCGATCAAGCCGCGCAGCGCCTCGCGCTTCAGCTTCAGCGCCGCCGGGTTCACCACCAGGCGCGAACTGATGTCCATGATCTTTTCCACCTCGACCAGGCGGTTGGCCTTCAGCGTGCTGCCGGTGGAAACGAGATCGACGATGGCGTCGGCCAGCCCGGTCAGCGGCGCCAGTTCCATCGAGCCGTAGAGCTTGATCAGGTCCACGTGCACGCCCTTGGACGCGAAGTGCTGGCGCGCGATGTGGGTGTACTTGGTGGCCACGCGGATGCGCGAACCCTGGCGCACCGCGCTGTCGTAGTCGAAGTCGGCGCGGGTGGCCACGCTCATGCGGCAGCGGGCAATCTGCAGGTCCAGCGGGCGGTACAGGCCGACCGCGCCACCGGCGCCGGCTGCGGCGCTGTGTTCCAGCAGGATGTCAAAGCCGGCCACGCCCAGATCGGCGCCGCCGTGCTGGACGTAGGTCGGCACGTCGCTGGCCCGCACCAGCACCACCTGGACATCGGGCCGGCTGGTGCCGATGATCAGTTTGCGGCTCTTTTCGGGGTCTTCCAGCACCTCGATGCCGGCGGCGCGCAACAGCGGCAGCGAGTCGTCAAAGATGCGGCCTTTGGACAGTGCAAGCGTGATCATCGGTGGGGCTTCCCGGTGGGCTTGCGGTGACGTCGGCAGAACCCCATCCACGCCTTGCGGGCGCGCAGCGGTTCCCCGCGGCGCACCGCAGGGTGGATCAGTGGTGGTGGGGCGCGGCGCCAGACGCTGCGGGCGCAGCGGCGGTCGTGGCAGCGTGTTCGGCGGGGGTGAGCGTCTTCATCGAGAGGGCGTGAATTTGCTCGCGCATTCTATCGCCCAGGGCGGCGTAGACGCGCTGGTGGCGGCGCACGCGCGACAAGCCTTCGAATTCGGCGCTGACGATGGTGGCGAAGAAGTGCTGACCGTCACCTTCCAGTTCCAGGTGCATGCAGGGCAGCCCGGCAGCGATGAACGCGCGGACTTCGTCGGGGGTCGGATTGGCCATCTCTTTATTGTCTACGACCGCAGCTTGTAGCCGGTGGCCAGCAGGCGCAAGGCAATGCTCGCGACCACGGTGAAGCTGACGCCGACCACGGCCAAGCTCAAGAACGGCGATACATCGCTGACGCCGAAGAAGCCGCGCCGGAAGCCATCGATCATGTAGAAGAACGGGTTCAGGTGACTGGCCGCCTGCCACAGCCCGGGCAGCGAATGCACCGAGTAGAAGACGCCCGACAGAAAGGTCATCGGCATGATGATGAAGTTCTGGAAGGCGGCCATCTGGTCGAACTTGTCGGCCCACAGGCCGGCGATGACGCCCAGCGATCCCATCAGGCCGGCACCCAGGGCGGCAAAGGTCAAGATCCACCACGGTTCAGCCAGGCGCAGCGGTGCGAACCAGATCGTCACCAGCAAGACGCCGGCGCCCACGGCCAGCCCGCGCACCATGGCCGCGCCCACATAGGCCGCGAACCACGCGCCGTGCGACAGCGGCGTGACCAGCAGGAAGACGATGTTGCCGGTGATCTTGCTTTGCACCAGTGAACTGCTGGCATTGGCGAAAGCGTTCTGCAGCACGCTCATCATCACCAGGCCGGGCAGCAGAAAGCTGGTGTAGCCGACACCGGGGAAGGCCTCGACGCGCTGGTCCAGCACGTGGCCGAAGATCAGCATGTACATCACCGACGTGAGCACGGGCGCGGCCACGGTCTGGAAGGCGACGTTCCAGAAGCGCAGGATTTCCTTGCGGAACAGGGTGCCTGTGCCTTCGAAGTTCATGCTCATGCCGGCACCCCGGCTGTTTCGTCAGCGCCCGCGCCCTGCATGATTTCCAGGAAGACGTCTTCCAGGTCGGCGCGGCCGATTTCCAGGTCTTCGACCTTCACACCGCTGCCGCGCAGCGTGGCCAGCATGGCTTCCACCTCGGCCGCGTCGTGCACCTTGACCTGCACCGTGCGGCCCGTGACGCGCGCGGCGGCAGCTATCGCCGGCGGCAGCGCGTCGTCGGTCTTGAAGCGCAGCATGGTGCTTGCGCGGCCGGCCAGCAACGCGCTGGTCGTGTCCAGCGCCACCACGCGGCCCTGCTTCAACATCGCGATGCGCCCGCACAGCGCCTCGGCTTCTTCCAGGTAGTGCGTGGTCAGCAGCACGGTGTGGCCTTCGCGGTTCAGCTTGCTGATGAAGGCCCACAGCGTCTGGCGCAATTCGACATCGACGCCGGCCGTCGGCTCGTCCAGCACGATGACCGGCGGCTTGTGCACCAGCGCCTGCGCCACCAGCACGCGGCGCTTCATGCCGCCGCTGAGCTGCCGCATGTTCGCGTTGGCCTTGTCGCTCAGGCCCAGGGCGGCCAGCAATTCCTCGATCCAGTCGTCGTTGTGCCGGATGCCGAAATAGCCGCTCTGGATGCGCAGGGTTTCCATCACGTTGAAGAAGGGGTCGAAGACCAGTTCCTGCGGCACGATGCCCAGCGCCTTGCGCGCGGCGGCGTAGTCGGTCACCACGTCGTGGCCCATCACCGTGACGCGTCCGCCGGTGGCGCGGCCCAGGCCGGCCAGCACCGAGATCAGGGTCGTCTTGCCGGCGCCGTTGGGGCCCAGCAGGCCGAAGAACTCGCCCTGCCGGATGTCGAAAGACACGCCGTCCAGGGCCCGCAGGCTGCCGCGGGCGCCCTGGTAAACCTTGCTGACGTTGTCGAAGTGGACGGCGACGGGCGCGGTCGAAAAGGGGGGCGTGGAGATCGGCATGGAGCGCGGGATTGTAGGCAGGCCCGGCGCCGCAGGCCGGTGCAAGAATGCCCGCGACACCGCGCAAACCCATGGCCGCCACCAAGCCCACCAAAGCCCCCCGCCGCACCGCCGAGCGCATCCTGGAAGTGACGCTGGCGCTCTTCAACCGCTATGGCGAACCGAATGTCAGCACCACGCTGATCTCGGCCGAACTGGGCATCAGCCCCGGCAACCTCTACTACCACTACCCGGCCAAGGACGAGCTCATCAACGCGCTCTTTGACCGTTACGAGAAGGCGCTGAACGAGATCCTGCCGGCCGCCGACGGGGTCGAGAACGTCGAGGACGCGTGGCTGTTCTTCCACATGCTCTTCGAACTGATCTGGGGCTACCGCTTCCTGTACCGCGACCTGAACGACCTGCTCAGCAAGAACCGCCGGCTGGAAACGCATTTCCAGTTCGTGCTGAAGAACAAGGACAAGGCCATGCACGGTTTGCTGGACGGCCTGTCGCGCTTCGGCGTGGCGCGGCTGACCAGCGCCGATGCCGGGCCGCTGGCGACGGCGCTGGTCGTCGTGGTCACCTACTGGCTCAGTTTCGAATACGTGCGCGATCCGCGCCATGCGCTGGAAGCCGAGGCCGCCGCCGCCTCGATGGGCCGGGGCGCCTTCCACGCGCTGGCCCTGCTGATGCCGCACCTCGACGAAGCGTCGCGCGAGCACTTGCGCACGCTGGCTGCGGCCTACCTGCCCGCCTGAACGCGGGCGCTGCGGGCACAAGAACTGCATACGCCATCACCACCCCCTGAAAGGCTGCCCATGAAGCTCCAACGCCGCACCACCGCCATCACGCTGTCGCGCTGGGCCCTGGCCACCGCCGGCTTTTGCGCAAGCCTTTGCGTGGCCGGCAGTGCCTGGTCGCAGGCCAACGTGCTGCGCGTGGTGCCGCACAGCAACCTGGCCATCCTGGACCCGATCTGGACCACCGCCTACATGAGCCGCAACCACGGCTACATGGTCTACGACACCCTCTTCGGCACCGACGAGAAGGCGCAGATCAAGCCGCAGATGGTGGACACATGGACGGAAAGCGCCGACCACCGCCTGTGGACCTTCAAGCTGCGCAAAGGCCTGGAATGGCACGACGGCAAACCGGTGACCGGTGAAGACGTGATCGCCAGCCTGGCGCGCTGGGGCAAGCGCGACGCCATGGGCCAGGCCCTGTTCACCTTCGTGCAGCGCATGGACAGCCCGGCGCCCGACACCTTCCGCATCTTCCTGGGCGAAGCCTGCGGCTTCCTGCTGGAAGCCATCGGCAAACCGGGTTCCAGCGTGCCCTTCATCATGCCCAAGCGGGTGGCCGAGACCGACGCTTTCAAGCAGATCGACGACTACACCGGCAGCGGCCCTTTCGTCTTCAAGAAAGACGAATTCAAGCCGGGCGACAAGGCCGTCTACCTGAAGAACACCAAGTACGTGCCGCGCAGCGAAGCGCCGTCGGGCACGGCGGGCGGCAAGCGCGTCTACATCGACCGCGTCGAATGGAATCTGGCACTGCGCGACACGCAGGCCCAGGTCAACGCGCTGCAGAAGGGCGAGGTCGACATCATCGAACAGCTGGCCTTCGACTCCTACGAAACCGTCAAGGCCGACCCCAACCTGCAGATGCCGAAGTACGCCACTTACGGCCTGCAGTTCATGGCGCGCTTCAACCACCTGCACAAGCCTTTCGACAACCCCAAGGTGCGGCAGGCTGCACTGGCCGCCTTCGCGCAGGAACCTTTCCTGCGCGCCCAGGTCGGCGTGAAGGAGCTGTACCGCCCCTGCTATTCGATGTTCATCTGCGGCACGCCCTACGGCAGCACGGTGGGCAGCGACATCCAGGGCAAGAGCAACATGAAGAAGGCGCAGGAGCTGCTGAAGGCCAGCGGCTACGACGGCACGCCGGTGGTGCTGATGAAGCCGACCGACATCGCGTCCATCCAGAAGCTGCCCGACGTGGCGGCGCAGCTGTTGCGCCAGGCCGGCTTCAAGGTGGACCTGCAGGCCATGGACTGGCAGACGCTGGTCGGCCGCCGGGCCAAGAAAGACGCGCCGGACAAGGGCGGCTGGAACATGTTCATGACCTCGTGGACGGCCTTCGACGTGTGGAACCCCATCAGCAACCCGACGATGGATGCACGCGGCGAAAAGAGCACCTGGTTCGGCTGGGCCACCGACGACAAACTGTCGGCCCTGCGCAATGAGCTGATGCGCGCCACCGACCCGGCCGTGAAGAAGAAACTGGGTGAACAGATCCAGGTCCGCGCCTACGAGATCGGCACCCACGCGCCGCTGGGGGAATACGACCAGCCGATGGCGGCGCGCAAGACCATCACGGGCTTCTTCATCACCAACAGCAACATCTACTGGAACCTGAAGAAGAGCTGATGCTGAACTTCCTCGCGCGCCGGCTGTTGTCCACCTTGCCGGTGCTGCTGATCGTTTCGGTGCTGGTCTTCCTGATGCTGCGGCTGACACCGGGCGACCCGGCGGCCGTGTTGGCGGGCGATGCGGCCAGCACCGAGCAGATTGCGCAGATCCGCGTCGGCCTGGGTCTGGACCGCTCCATCCCCGCGCAGTTCGGCATCTGGTTCGGCCATCTGCTCACCGGTGACCTGGGCGAAAGTTTTTACTACAAGACCCAAGTCACCACGCTGATCGGCCAGCGGCTGGAACCCACGCTGTCGCTGGCCCTGGTGACCATCGCCCTGGCCGTGCTGGTGGCCGTGCCGCTGGGCGTGCTGGCGGCCTGGCGCTTTGGCAGTGCGCTGGACCGCGTGCTGATGGGCTTCTCGGTGCTGGGCTTTTCCATCCCGGTGTTCGTGCTGGCCTACCTGCTGATCTGGGGCCTGTCGCTGAAGCTGGGGTGGCTGCCGGTGCAGGGCTACAAGCGCCTGGCCGACGGCGTCGGCCCATGGCTTCACCACCTGACGCTGCCGGCCCTCACGCTCAGCGTCATCTACATCGCGCTGATCGCCCGCGTGACGCGCGCGGCGGTGCTGGAAACGCTGGGCGAGGACTACATCCGCACCGCGCGCGCCAAAGGCCTGCCCGAGAACGCCGTGCTGCTGCGCCACGCGCTGGCCAACGCGGCCGTGCCCATCGTCACCGTCATCGGCATCGGCATTGCGCTGCTGATCGGCGGCGTGGTGGTGACCGAGTCGGTCTACGCCATACCGGGCCTGGGCCGGCTGACGGTGGACGCGGTGCTGGCCCGCGACTTCCCCACCATCCAGGGCGTGATCCTGCTGTTCTCTTTCGTCTACGTGCTGGTCAATCTGCTGGTCGACCTGACCTACGTGTTCTTCGATCCACGCATCCGCTACTGAAGCCGGGATGACGGACCTCAACGCTGCCGCGCTGTCGGTCGAATCGGCCTCGGTCGTCACGCCCTTGACGGCCTGGCAGCGCGTGCGACGCAGCATGTCGGTGCGCATCGGCGGCAGCGTGTTGCTGGTGCTGATCGCCATCGCGCTGCTGGCGCCCTGGCTGGGCACCGTGGACCCTTCCCTCTTCGACCCCGGCAGCCGCGACCTGCTGCCCGGCCAGGTCGGCGAGATCACCACGCTGGACGGCGAACAGCTGAAGCACCGCTTCCTGATGGGCAGCGACAGCTTCGGCCGCGACATCCACAGCCGCGTGCTCTACGGCACCCAGGTGTCGCTGATCGTCGGCCTGTTCACGGCCTGCGTGGCGCTGCTCTTCGGCATCGGCTTCGGCTTGTGCGCGGGGTATCTGCGCTGGCTGGACGGCCCGCTGATGCGCGTGATGGACGGGTTGATGGCGATACCCGCCATCCTCATCGCCATCGCGCTGGTGGCGATGTGGAAAGGCAGCGTGCCGACCGTGGTGGTGGCCATCGCCATCCCCGAGATTCCGCGCGTGACGCGCCTGGTGCGCTCGCTGGTGCTCAGCATCCGCGAAGAACCGTATGTCGAAGCCGCCATCAGCCTGGGCACGCCCACCGCGCTGATCATGCTGCGCCACATCCTGCCCAACTGCGTGGCGCCGCTGGTGGTGCAGGGCACCTTCATCTGCGCGTCGGGCATCCTCACCGAGGCCATCCTCAGCTTCCTGGGCGTGGGCCTGCCGCCCGACATCCCCACCTGGGGCAATGTGATGGCCGAGGGCCGGGCGCAGTTCAACAGCTACCCGCACAACATCTTCTTCCCGGGCTTTTTCCTGGCGGTAACGGTGCTGGCGGTGAACATCCTGGGTGATGGGCTGCGCGACACGCTCGATCCGAAAATGGCGAAACGGGGATGAGCGAGCAGCAGCCCATCCTGGCGGTCAAGAACCTCACCATCGCCCTGCCCTCGGGCGGCGACCGCAGCACCGCCGTGCGCGACGTGTCCTTCACGGTCGGCCGGGGCGAAATCCTGTGCCTCGTGGGCGAATCGGGTTCGGGCAAGAGCGTCATCGCGCAGAGCGTGATGGGCCTGCTGCCGAAATCCTTGCCGGTGCAGGCCGGCCAGATCCTGCTGCAGGGCGAAGACATCACGCAGGCGCCGCTGTCGCGCCTGCGTGAACTGCGCGCCACCCGCATGGCGATGATCTTTCAAGAGCCGATGACGGCGCTGAACCCGGTGATGACCTGCGGCGAGCAGATCGACGAGGTGCTGCGCCAGCACACCAAGCTGTCGGCAGCCGACCGCCGTGCCAAGGTGCTGGCCATCATCAACGAGGTGCTGCTGCCCGACCCCGAACGCATGTGGGCCAGCTACCCGCACCAGCTCAGCGGCGGGCAGCGCCAGCGCATCATGATCGCGATGGCCCTGGTGCTGGACCCGGTGCTGCTGATCGCCGACGAGCCCACCACCGCACTGGACGTGACCACGCAGGCGCAGATCCTGAAGCTGGTGCTGGACCTGCAGGCCCGCCACGGTGCCGGCGTGCTGTTCATCACCCACGACTTCGGCGTGGTCGCCGAGGTGGCCCACCGCGTGGCCGTGCTGCGCTTGGGCGACCTGGTGGAAATCGGCGCCAAGGACGATGTGCTGCGCCGCCCGCAACACGCCTACACGCGCATGCTGATGGGCGCCGTGCCAACGCTGCAGTTGAAGGCCCGGCCCGTGGACGAGAACGCCCGCCTGGTGCTGCAGGTGCGGGGCCTGAACAAACACTACGACGACCAACGCTGGTTCGGCCCGCACCGCACCGTGCACGCGGTGCAGGACGTGAACCTGGACATCCGGCGCGGGCAGACGCTGGGCATCGTCGGCGAATCGGGTTCGGGCAAGAGCACGGTGGCACGCTGCATCGTGCGGCTGATCACCCCGTCCAGCGGCAGCGTGCAGCTGGGCGCCGATGAACAAGGCCAGGGCGGCGTGGACATCGCACAGCTGGGCGCCGCCCAGTTGCGCCCGCTGCGCCAGCGCGTGCAGATCGTCTTCCAGGACCCCTACCGCTCGCTGAACCCGCGCCGCACCGTCGGCCAGGCGCTGGTCGAAGGCCCGATGAACTACGGCCTGGGCCGCGACAGCGCGCTGGCCCGTGCCCGCAGCCTGCTGGCCCTGGTGCGCATGGACGACAGCGCCCTGGCGCGCTACCCGCACCAGTTCAGCGGCGGCCAGCGCCAGCGCATCTGTATCGCGCGGGCGCTGATGATGGAACCCGAACTGCTGGTGGCCGACGAAGCCGTGTCGGCGCTGGACGTGTCGGTGCAGGCCCAGGTGCTGCAGCTCTTCGAAGAGATCCGCAGCCGCTTGAACCTGGCCATGCTCTTCATCACCCACGACCTGCGCGTGGCCAGCCAGGTCTGCGACCAGCTGGCAGTGATGAGCCGCGGCCAGGTCGTCGAATACGGGCCGGCGGCGCAGGTGTTCGGCAACCCCCAGCACGCCTACACGCGGGCGCTGTTCGCGGCGGCGCCGGGGCGCGGCTTTTCTTTCGGCGCCTGAAGGTCTGCCGGGCCACCCCGGGGTGGGCCAACGCACCGACTTGATACCGGTCAAGGGGGCATGCTGCAGGCCGGCTGAAGATGATGGCGCGAGCCGCGCTGACCTTCTCTGCACAAGGAACACTGTCCATGACCACCCACCACGCCGTTGTCTTCATCACCCACGAAACCGCCCAGGTTCTGCAGTTCGACGCCGAACACGTCGAGGCGCAGAAGATCAAGGCGCACAGCCACCACACCAAGCAGCACGGCAGCGAGGTGCGCAGCGAACACGAGTTCTTTGCGCACGTGTGCGACGCCCTGGACGGCATCGCCGAAATCCTGGTCGTCGGTTCCAGCACCGGGCTGGCGGACTTCCAGCGTTACGTGCGCAAGCACCGCGCCGCGCTGGTGCCGAAGATCGTCGACTTCCAGCCCGTGGACCACCCGACCGAGAACCAGCTGGTGGCCCTGGCCCGCCAGTTCTTCCTGAAGCACGACCGCATGGCCGGCGTGCCGACGCCCGACGCTGCCTAGGAACTGTGGCAAGGTCGCGCACCTTGTCCCCAGTCCCCGGAGTGTCTTGATGTCAGGTTTGCGTTCAGGGCTGGCCGTTTTGACGGCCAGTCTGCTTTTGATTTCGGTGCCCGGCGCCCAAGCCCAGAATGCACCGCCGCCCGCGCTGGCGCAGGTGATGGCCGAACACCCGGTCGATGTCGGCGCCCCGCCCGCCAACTTCGGCGCGGACAGTTGCAACGTCAACCGCGAAGCCGTGCTGCTGGGCAGCCAGTACCTCACCCTGGTCGTGAACTTCAGCTTTCGCTTCAACACGTTCAATTGCAACCTGGGCGACATGGTGGCCGGGACCACGCTGGAAACCCCGGCTGGCAGCCACCGATTCCTTCAGGCCATGGCCGCCGACGGCCGGGTCATGGGCATCTCAGCGGCCGGGCTGACGCCTGGCAAGCACTACCTGGTCTACGAACGCCGCAACGCCGTGGCCGCCGATGCCCAGCGCGCCGTTTTCAATGGACTCGGCCGGCGGGTGGTTGAAGGGGCGCGGCCCGAACGCCGATCGCTGCACAGCGAAAGTGCGGCGCTCTTGAATGCCGTCTTCCGCGACCAGGACCAGCGGCGCAGCGAGGTCCTCATCAGCGAGACGGCCAAGTTCGAAGCCCAGGGTGGCCCGGCGGCCTACCTGGCGCAGTTGAACGGCAGCTTCCCCGATCTGCCGCTGCTGGGCCGCTTGTTCGGCAAGGCCGTGCCGCTGCCCGACAACGCCTGCAGCCAGGGCATTTACAAGACGCTGGCCAAGCTGATGGCCCAGAGCGAAACGCTGGCCGTGCAGTTCAGCAGCAACCTCACGGGGGCGAACAGCGAAATGCGGGCCTACACCACGCCCGCCGGCCTGGCCCAGGCGAACAAGACGCCGCACCTGGACTACGAGGCTTTCACGCCGCCGGACAGCAACGGCACGGCCCGGTTGAGCGGCCTGGCGCTGCTGCCGTCGGCCGATTGCCAGCAGGTCAACCTGAAGGCCGAATACGTGGGCGCCTACACCAACAAGCGGAAATACGGCCAGATTGCGTTCGCCGAAATACGGGCCGACTTCGGCGCCGATTTCGTGCAAGGCAGCATCAGCCACCGTTACCACCGCTACTTCACGAACAGCGACCTCAGCCCCGGCAACGGGGCCCTGACGGCCGTGAATTTTCTCTGCGCGGCAGAGCGCTGCTACGCCGGTTCGGTGGACAGCGTCTTCAAGCAGGGCGCGCTGAAGTCCACCGACGCCTGGCAGGCCGACATCAAGGCCGGCATCGCCGCGCTGGAGGTGCAGCGCGACCGCCAGCTGGCGCAGCAAAAGCGCGACCGCGACGCGCGTGAGGCCAAGGAAGCCGCCGAGCAGCGGCAGGCTCAGGCCGAGGCCACCCGGCGCCAGCAGGCGGACGAACGGGCGCTGAACGGCGCCCTGGGCGCCAAGGACCCGCAGGCCATGTACCTGGCCGCCGGCAAGTACGAACGCGACGGCGAGCCCTACAAGGCGCGCCAGGTCTACGAAAAGCTGATTGCGCGTTTCGCCAGCAGCCCGTGGGCGGTGAAAGCCAACGACCAGCTGCTGCAGAACCAGCGCGTGGACGCGGTCAATTCGAACACCCAGCGCGCCAACAGCGCAGCCGGCGAACGCGCCGTGGCCGCCTGCCGCATCGAGGTGAACGCCTGCTACGGCCGCAGCGGCAAGGACTGCTACCGCAACTGCGAAGCGCTGCGCTGAGCGTGGTGCATCAGCCACCCCTGCCGGTGCCGACCGACACCGACACCCTGACCCCGCGCGACCGCCGCGCCCTGCTGGCCACGCTGGTGGCCATCTTCCTGGGTTCGCTGGACACGGCCATCGCGAACACCGCGCTGCCGGCCATTGCGGCCGACCTGCAGGCCTCGCCGGCCACGTCGATCTGGATCGTCAACGCCTACCAGATGGCCATCGTGGCCACGCTGCTGCCCTTCGCGGCCCTGGGCGACCTGTGGGGGCCGCGCAAGGTTTTCCTGGGCGGGCTGGCCTTCTTCACGCTGGCCTCGCTGGGCTGCGCGCTGGCCGACAGCCTGGTCACGCTGACGCTGGCGCGCACGCTGCAAGGCGTGGGGGCCAGCGCCATCATGGCCGTCAACATCGCGCTGATCCGGCTGATCTACCCGGCCCACCGCCTGGGCCGTGGCGTCGGATTGAATGCGCTGGTGGTGGGCGTGGGCTTCGCGGTCGGGCCCACCGTGGCCTCGCTGGTGCTGAGCGTGGCCGCCTGGCCCTGGCTGTTCGCCATCAACGTGCCGCTGGGCTTGCTGTGTTTCGCCTTCGGCCTGCCGGCGCTGCCGCGCAGCGAACCGCGCGGCCACGCCTTCGACCCGGCCACAGCGGTGCTGACGGCGGTGGCCTTTTCCGCGCTGATCCTGGCGCTGGGCGCGGCCACGCAGCGTGAAGACGCCCGCTGGGTGGCCGCTGCGCTGCTGACCGCGCTGGTGGCCGGCGCGCTGCTGCTGCGCCGCCAGGCCGGCCACCCGGCGCCCATGCTGCCGGTGGACCTGCTGCGCCGGCCGATGTTTGCGCTGTCGGCCATCACGTCGATGTGCTCTTTCGCCACCCAGGGCCTGGCGCTGGTGTCGCTGCCCTTCTACTTCGAACAGGTGCTGCACCGCGACCCCATCGAGACCGGCTTCCTGATGACGCCGTGGGCGGTGGTGGTGGCCGCCGCAGCCCCTTTCGCCGGGCGGCTGTCGGACCGCCACGCGCCGGGCCTGCTGGGTGGCATCGGCCTGAGCGTGCTGGCGCTGGGCATGGCCTCGCTGGCGCTGCTGCCGGCCCAGCCCGGCGTCGGCGACATCGTGGCGCGCATGGCCTTGTGCGGCATCGGCTTCGGCTTCTTCCAGTCGCCCAATCTGCGTGCGCTGATGTCCAGCGCACCGCCCGAGCGTGCCGGCGGCGCCAGCGGCGTGATCGCGATGGCGCGGCTGCTGGGCCAGGCCAGCGGCGCGGCGCTGGTGGCCTTGTGCTTCGGGCTGGCCGGTGCGCATGGCGCCGTGTGGGCGCTGTGGCTGGGTTGCGGCACCGCCGTGCTGGCGGCCACGGCCAGCGCGGCGCGGCTGTGGGCGCCGCAGCCGGCCTGGCACTGAGGGCTACGGCCACACCGCCGCGCGCTGGACTCGGC
>JANPHI010000262.1:0-5558 GCA_031424355.1 Betaproteobacteria bacterium | reverse complement strand
GGCTTCGGTGTTGCCGATCACGGGGCCGGCCAGCTCGATCAGCTTGCCTTCCAGGTCGGCGTCGGACAGGGGCAATTCGGGGTCGCCCTTGCGGTCGGGTTGCAGATGAGTCAGCACGCGGCCGTCGCGCAAGGTGATGGTCACCCGCGCAGCGCGGCGGCCGGGGAAACCGGCATCCACCTCCGCGTCCAGCGCCTTGGCTGTGCACTGCATCAACGAGCGCGTGGCCGGGTCGTTCAGGCGGTCGGGCTCGAAGGCCGACAGGCGCACGCTGCCGTGCACCAGCGCGCTGGCCACCATGTAGTGCAGGCTGAAGCGGGCCTGATCGGCGGTCTGCGGGTCGACGTGCGGCGCGATGTCCAGCGTGGGCTGGTACACACCCAGGTGCACGGTCTGGATGTCGGCGTGCGTGAAGCCGTGTTGTTGCTGCAGGGCCAGTGCGCCGTCGATGGCGGCGAAAGTGTGGCCGCAGCCGACATGGTTCTTGAAGGTCAGGCGGGTGATGTGCCAGTCACTGCCCAGCGTGTCGCCGATGTGCGACCAGTCGGGGCCGTCGCTCATCGCCTGGCCAATGCCGGATTCACCCTCAAGAACCTCCAGCGAACTGCGCATGCCGCGCGCCGCCAGTTGCGCCGCAAGGACGCCAGCCTCTGCCGCACGGCCGGCGTGCAGCGGTTTGGCCATCGCCTCTGAGCGGAAGGCTTGCTGCAGGCCGGCGGTGAAGGTGGCGGCCAGCGCCAGCGCTTGAGCGTGGGCGTCTTCATCCAGGCGCAGCAGGCTGCCCGCTGCGGCGGCGGCACCGAAGCTGCCCATGGTCCCGGTGTTGTGCCAGAACTTGTAGTGCGGCCGGCCCATCACCACGCCGATGCGCGTGGAGACCTCGTAGCCCAGCACCACAGCACGAAGGAAGTCGGCGCCGCTGGTCTTCGATGCCTGTGCGACGGCCAATGCCGCAGCGATGGTGGCCGCCCCGGGGTGAACCATCGCATCACGAAAGCTGTCGTCGACCTCAGCCGCATGGGCCGCCGTGCCGTTGATCAGGGCCGCTGCGCGTGCAGTCGCTGCGCGGCCCAGAGCCAAGCGCGCGTCGCCACGGTCCAGGTCTTCGGCCATCGTGGCTTCCAGCACCTGCACAGCCCGCGTGGCCAGCCCTGGATAGAGCGATGCGTACCAGTCGACGACGGCACGTTGTGCGTGGTGCAGCACGTCGGCCGGCAGCGCGCGCTGCGCAGATTCGTGGGCAAAGCGGGCGAAGATTTGTGCGGCCAGCATGTCAGGCTTTCGCGTCGAGCAATTGCTTCACGTCGCCGCGCATGAAGCCCGGTCCGCTCAACGCTGCGAGTTCGTCCAGATCGGTCTGAAGGGCCGCAGCGCCGCGCTCACGCGCCCAGAACACCGGCCCGCCTTCCCACCTTGGGAAGCCATAGCCGTTGACCAGCACCACGTCCACGTCCGTGGCCCGTTCGGCCACGCCTTCGGCCACGCCTTCGGCCAGCAGCAGCGCGGCCTCGTTGACCAAGATCAGCATCACGCGGCGCTGGATCTCTTCGGCACCGAGTTCACGCGGCGTGACGCCCTTGTCGCCGCGCGCCTTCGCAATCAACTCGGCCACCGCCGGGTCCACCTGCGGGCGTGACGCGCCCTCGGCGTAGCGGTAGTAGCCCGCGCCCGTCTTGCGGCCCAAGCGGCCGACTTCGCACAGGCGGTCGGCGATGTGCACGTAGCGCGCGGCCGGGTCTCGTGTCGCGGCCTGCGCCTGGCGCATGCGCCACGCGATGTCCAGGCCCGACAGGTCTGCCACCGCGAAGGGGCCCATGGCAAAGCCGAAGGCCTCCAGAGCGGCGTCCACCTGCTCCGGCGCCGCACCCTCTTCCACCATGAATTCGCACTGCCGGCGGTAGGCGGCGTAGAGGCGGTTGCCGACGAAGCCGAAGGCATTGCCCGTCAGCACCGGCAACTTCTTCAACTTGCGGCCGACGGCCAAGCCGGTGGCCAGTGCGTCGGGTGCCGAGGCCTTGCCGCGCACCACCTCCATCAGCTTCATCACGTTGGCGGGGCTGAAGAAGTGCAGGCCGATGACGTCCTGCGGGCGCGACGTGGCGGCGGCGATGGCGTCCAGATCCAGGTAGGACGTGTTCGATGCCAGCACCGCGCCGGGCCTGGCCAGCGCGGCCATGCGCTGCAAGACCTGCTGCTTGACGCCCATCTCTTCGAACACCGCTTCGATGACCAGGTCAGCCTCGGCGATGCGCGGCCAGTCCAGGCTAGCGGTGAGGCGTGCTTCGTTGGCAGCGGCGACAGCGGTCTTGATCTTGCCGCTGGCCAGCCGGCCGGCGTAGTGCGCGTGGATGCGCTGGGCGCCCCGTTCCAACGCGGCTGCTTCCTGCTCCAGCAAGAGCACGTCATAGCCTGCGTCCAGCGCTGCGATCGCAATGCCCGAGCCCATGGTGCCGGCACCGATGACGGCGATGCGCCGGATGTCGCGCGGCTTCGCGGCGTCCAGCGACGGATGCTTCGCACTGTCGCGCTCCGCGAAGAACTGATGCCGCAATGCGAAGGCTTCGCGCGACACGCGCAGGCGCTGGAACACCGCGCGTTCGTCAGCCAGGCCGTGGTCGATGGTGACCTTGGCGGTGGCGACGATGGCGGCTATGGCGGCTTGTACTTGGGGTCGGCGTTTGCCGGCCTTGAGTGCAGCTGCCGAGGCGTCGGCAATGGCCGCTGCATCGGCCACAGGCACCGCGTGGTCGCGCAGCCGTTGCTTGCTGCCGGCCAATTGGCGCGCCTGCGCCACGGCAGCGGTGCGCAGGTCGCCCTGCGCTTCGACGTCGATCAGACCTGCGGCCAGCGCTGCGGCACTGCCGACACGTTCACCACTGCAGATCATCGCGATGGCGCGTGGAATGCCCACGATGCGCGGCAGCCGCTGCGTGCCGCCCGCGCCGGGAATGATGCCCAGCGTGACTTCAGGCAAACCGACCACCGTGCCCGGTGCAGCCACGCGGGCGTCGCAACCCAGCGCGAGTTCGAACCCACCGCCCAAAGCGGCACCGTGCAGCGCCGCCACCACGGGCTTGCCGCAGTCTTCGATGGCGCGGATCACGGCGGGCAGCTGCGGCTCGGCCAAGGGCAGGCCGAATTCGCGCAGGTCGGAACCCGCGATGAAGGTCGTGCCGGCGCCGATCAGCACCGCGCCTTGCAGGCTGGCATCGGACTTGACGGTGGCCATCGCCGCCATCAGGCCTTCACGCACGGCCGCCGATCCGGCGTTGATCGGCGGGTTGTCGATGACGATGACGGCGATCTCGCCATCGCGCTCCAGGCGCACGCGGGCTGCCATGACCGCGCTCATGCCAGCACGACGACGCCGTCGGCCGCACGCACGCCCTGCCCTCGCGGCAGCACGAAGACCGGGTTGATCTCGGCCTCGACCAGCCTGTCGCCCAACTGTGCCGCCATGCGCGAGAAGGCCACGATGGCGTCGACCAGCGCGTCCACATCGGCCTTGGGCCGGCCGCGGAAGCCATCGAGCAGCGGCCAGGTCTTCAGATCCTTGGCCATGCTCAGGGCTTCGCTGCGGCTGAGGCCGCTGAGCCCGTGCTCATCGGCCGGCAGCAAGCGCATGGTGGTGTCCTTGAACAGTTCAGCCGTGACACCGCCCATGCCCAGAAGGATGGCTGTGCCCAGCGGGTCGCGGTGCATGCCCAGGATCAATTCCGTGCCGCCACCGACCATCTCCTGCACCAGGTAGCGCTGCGGGCGCACGCCGGCTTGGGTCTCGACATCGGCAGCCATCTGCGTCAGGCGGGCACCGACGTTGTCGGCGTTCAGGCCCACCGCCACACCGCCGACATCGCTCTTGTGCGTGATCTGCGACGACAGGATCTTCAGCACAACCCGGCCACTCAGCCTCTGGGCTGCGGCTTGTGCTTCGGCGGGCGTGGTCACGATGATCTCGCCCGCGCAGGGCACGCCGAAACGTGCAAACAGTTGCTTGGCCTGGGCTTCGTCCATCGAACCCGGCGCGATGTCATCGACAGCAACCACCGGGCCTGCGTTCAGCGCTTCATCGGGGGCGACGAACCGGCTGGCAGCCAGCATCGCAACCAGCGCCGCCGTACAGCTCTCGGCCGCTGCGAATGCCGGCACGCCGCGTTGCGTCAACAGCGCGCCCACTTCGGGCGCGTGCGGGCTGATGTAGGCCATCACGGGCTTGTCGGTCAGCGGCAGGCAGTCCTGGATGGCGCCGGCCATCAGCTCGGGCTGCGCCAGGCTGGACGAACCGACGATGATGACCAGCGCGTCGTAGCTGGGGCTGGCCAGCAGCGCGGTGATGGCGCCGCGCAGCAGGTCGGGCCGCAGGCCGGCCAGCGTAACGTCGATGGGGTTGCGGTCCAGCACGGCTTCGCTGCCGGTTTGCAGAGCGCGCAAGGCTTCGGCCGTGGCAGCGTCGGGTGCCGGGGTGTCGAAGCCGTGCAGGCCCAGGTCGTCGCTGACCAGCGTGCCGGCGCCGCCGGTGGACGTGAGGATGGCGACGCGGTTGCCCCGCAGCTTGCGGCCGGTGGCCAGCGCGACGGGGATGTCCAGCAGGTCGCTGAAACTTTGCGCGCGGATCACGCCGGTCTGGCGGAACAGCGCGTCGTACATGCGGTCGGCACCGGCCATCGCGCCGGTGTGCGACACGGCAGCCGCAGCGCCGGCTTCCGAGCGGCCGATCTTGAAAGCCACGACAGGCTTGCCGGCGCGTGCAGCTTTCAGCGCGGCCGCACGAAACTTCTGCGGGTTGCGCACGGTCTCGACATAGAGCGCGATGACCCGGGTGGCTTCGTCGTCGGCCAGGTGGTCGATGAAGTCGGCCAGTTCGAGGTCAACCTCGTTGCTGGTCGAGATCAGCTTGGACAGGCCGATGCCGCGTGCCGAAGCGCGCGACAACAGCGAACCCAAGATGCCGCCGCTTTGCGACACGACGCCGATGCCGCCCACCGGGAAGTGGTCCATCTCCAGCGCGCCGGTGGCCGACAGCACGATCTTGTCGGTCAGGTTCACCAGGCCGATGGTGTTCGGGCCCAGGATGCGCATAGCGCCGGCCGCTTCCATCAGCTGGCGCTGGCGCCGTGCGCCGTCTTCGCCGGTCTCGGTGTAGCCGCTGGCCAGCACGATGGCAGCCGCAGTGCCACGTGCCGCAAGCTCGCGCACGGCCAGGTGGGCCCGCTCGGCGCCCAGCAGCACGATGGCCACGTCGGGCACCACGGGCAGCGAGGCGATGTCGGCGTAACACGGCAGGTCGCCGATGCGGTCGGCCTTGGGGTTGACCGGCAGGATGTGCCCGGCATAACCGTGCTTCTGCAAGTAGGCCACCGGGCGGCCGGCGGTCTTGGTCGGGTCGGCCGAGGCGCCGATGATGGCCACGCTGCGCGGCTGCAGCAAACGGGAGATGGCGTCCATGTCGTTCACGCCTTCGCGGCCGGGGCCGACTTCGCCAGGAAGGCCATCACCGACTCGCGGTGCTCGGTGCTCGTGTAGCAGATGCCCTGGGCCTGGCTGCCCTGCGCGAACAC
>JANPHI010000261.1:0-2442 GCA_031424355.1 Betaproteobacteria bacterium | reverse complement strand
GCATGACGGCCTTGCACAGGGAAGTGCTGCGGATTGCCATCTTTGCCGTGGGTGTGGCGCTGTTCCTGAATGCGTCATCTTCCGGCGTGGCGCTCAACTTCGTGATGATGGCTTTGTACGCCGCCCTGCTGGCCCAGGCCTGGAACATCCTGGGCGGTGTTGGTGGGCAGTGTTCGTTTGGCCATGCCCTGTTTTTCGGCACCGGGGCTTATGTGCAGGCGATTGCCCAGTTGCAGGGTGGCCTGAACCCTTGGGCTGCCCTGCCGCTGGGGGCGCTGGCCAGCAGCGGGGTGGGGCTGTTCGTGGGGGCTCTGAGTTTTCGCTACGGGCTCAAGGGCTCGTACTTCGCGCTGGTGACGCTGGCGTTTGCCGAGGTGTTCCGGATCCTCGCGGTGTCGGTCGACTTCACCGGCGGTGGCGTGGGGCTGATGCTGCCGCTGCGCGAGTCGTTCGGCAACATGCAGTTCGGTTCGCGCCGGGGCTATATCGGGCTGGTGCTGGGCTTCGTGGTGGCGGCGATGGGGGTCACGTCATGGCTGCGGCACTCGCGCTTCGGGGCGCGTCTGCAGGCCGTGCGCGACAACGAAGATGCGGCGCGCGCCGTCGGCATCGACCCGTGGTCGGTGAAGCTGGGCGCGATCGTGCTGTCGGCCGCGTTCATGGGCGCGGGCGGGGCGTTCTACGTGCAGGTGTTCCAGTACATCGACCCGGGCCTCGCCTTCGGCCCGGTGAGTTCGGTCGAGGCGCTGGTGGCCGCGATCGTCGGCGGCATGGGCACGCTGTGGGGGCCGGTGCTGGGCGCGGCGGTGCTGCACCTGCTCGCCGAACTGACTCGCAACCTGTTCGGCCAATTGCCGGGTCTGAACATGATCGTGTACGGCTCGGTGCTGGTGCTGATCGTGCTGTTCGTGCCGCGCGGGCTGTCGGGCGTGGGCCGCAGCGTGCGCGATGTGATTCGGGGGCGACGTGGCTGAGCCCTTGCTGTCGGTGAGCAAGGTGTCGATCGCCTTTGGCGGGCTGCGCGCCGTGCAAGGCGTGAGCCTGCAGGTGAAACCGGGCACGCTGACCGCGCTGATCGGCCCGAACGGTGCGGGCAAGACGACGCTGTTCGCGTTGATGTCGGGCTTTCTGAAGCCCGACTCCGGCACGGTGCACTTCGACGGCCACGACATCACCGGCCAGCCGCCGCACCTGAATGCGCGCGCCGGCATGACACGCACCTTCCAGATCGTGCAGCCCTTCGCCGCGCAGACCGTGCGCGAGAACATCGCCGTCGGCGCGCACCTGCGCGAACCGCGCCGTGCCGCGGCGCTGGCCGCGGCCGAACAGATCGCCCGGCGCGTCGGCCTGGCGCCGCTGCTCGACAAGCCTGCCGGCGACCTGACGGTGGCGGGCCGCAAGCGCCTGGAACTGGCGCGCGCGCTGGCCACGCAGCCGAAGCTGCTGCTTCTGGATGAAGTGCTGGCGGGCCTGAACCCGCAGGAGATTGCCGAGATGCTTCCGGTCGTGCGTGCCATCGTGCACTGCGATGCCGCCCGTGGCATGCCCGGCGGCGTGACGGTGCTGATGATCGAGCACGTGATGCAGGCCGTGATGAACCTGGCCGAGCACGTGTGGGTGCTGGCGCAGGGCCAGCTCATCGCGGCCGGAACGCCTGCCGAGGTGACGAACGACGACCGTGTCATCGAGGCCTACCTGGGCCATGGAACCGCGGCGCGTCTGCGCGGGGCGGCGCGGTGACGCCCTTGCTCGACATCCGGCAACTGCACGGCGGTTACGGCCGTGTGGAGGTGCTGCGCGGCGTGGACCTGCAGGTCCGTCGCGGTGAGATCGTGGCGCTGCTGGGCAGCAACGGCGCGGGCAAGTCGACGCTGAACAACAACGTCTGCGGCATTCACCGGGCCTGGAGCGGCACGGTGCATTTCGACGGCATCGATTTGACCCGTTCGCACTACCGCGACATCGTCAAGGCCGGGCTGATCCAGGTGCCCGAGGGCCGCAAGGTCTTCCCCAACCTGACCGTCCGCGAGAACCTGGAACTCGGTTCCTTTGCCCGGGCGCGGCCCAACCGGGCGCGCAACATCGAACGGGTGTTCGCGATTTTCCCGCGCCTGCGGGAACGCATCGCGCAGAAGGCGGGCCTGATGAGCGGCGGCGAACAGCAGATGCTGGCCATTGGCCGCGGGCTGATGGCCGAGCCTCGACTGCTGATTCTGGACGAGCCTTCGCTGGGCCTGTCTCCACGGTTGGTCGAGGAAATGTTCGCGCTGATCCGCCGCCTGCACGACGACGGACTCGCCGTGCTGCTGGTGGAGCAGAACGTCGGTCAGTCCCTGGAAATTGCCGACCGCGCGTATGTGCTCGAGAACGGCAGCGTGCGCTTCTCCGGCCTGCCCGCCGACCTGCTCGCGAGCAGCGAGCTCCGGCGCGCCTACCTGGGGC
>JANPHI010000260.1:0-4852 GCA_031424355.1 Betaproteobacteria bacterium | reverse complement strand
CGTCGGCACCGGTCAAGGCCAGCACGCCCGGTGACCCGTGGGAAGCCTGGAACCGCAAGGTCTACGCTTTCAACGACGCCATCGACACGGCCATCCTCAAACCGGTAGCGCAGACCTACGAGGCCGTCGTGCCCAGCCTGGTGCGCACCGGTGTCAGCAACGTGCTGGGCAACATCCGCGACGTGTGGTCGACCGCCAACCAGTTCCTGCAGGGCAAGGTGCAATACGGCTTCGAAATGGGCATGCGCGTCGTCGTCAATTCGGTCTTCGGCCTGGGCGGGTTGCTCGACCCGGCCACCGAGATGAAGCTGGTCAAGCGCCCCGAAGACTTCGGCCAGACCCTGGGTCGCTGGGGTCTGGGCAACGGGCCCTACGTGGTGCTGCCTTTGGTGGGCCCGTCCACGCTGCGCGACAGCGCCGGCTTCCTGGTTGACCGCACGGTCAGTCCGTCGTCGCTGCCGCCCACAGCGGGTGGCCAGTACAGCGTGTTGGCCGTCGAACTGGTCGATACCCGCACCAAGCTGCTGTCGGCCGGCAAGTTGCTGGACCAGGTGGCGCTGGACCGCTACAGCTTCCTGCGCGACGCCTACCTGGCGCAGCGCCGCGAAGCGCTCTACGACGGTGCACCGCCGATGGAAACCTTCGACGAAGACCCGGGCGACGGACCGGCCAAACCGGCTGCATCACCCGGCACTGCGTCCAAGGACGTGCCGAAGACGGCGCCCATGTCTGCACCGACGACTGCGCCGGCAACAGCGCCGGCCGCAGCCGCCAGCGCGGCATCTTCGGCCCCCAAGTGAACCGCAAGGCCCCCTGCGGCGTTGAGGGTGTGCGGGCCCTGTTTCATGGGTACCGACCGAAAGGATTTCTGTGCTGAAGCAAATGTTCTCAACCCGCTCGATGTGGGTGGCTGCGGCCACGGTGGTGGTTGCCGTTTCGGCCCATGCCCAGGTGGCACCGGAAGCGCTGGTGCGCCAGATCTCCACCGAGGTGATTGAAGCCGCCAAGACCGACAAGGCCGTGCAGGCCGGTGACCTGAGCCGCATCGTGGCCCTGGTCGACACCAAGGTCATGCCCAGCGTGAACTTCGAGGTCGCAACCCGTTCAGCGGTGGGCGTGAAGTGGCGTGAAGCCACGGCCGAGCAGCGCAGCAAGCTGCAGACGGAATTCAAGCTGATGCTGTTGCGCCTGTATTCGGGTGCGCTGGCTCAGCTGAAGGACCAGACCGTCGAGATCACCAAGACCTTGCCGGTGGCGGGCAGCACGCAGATCGTGGTGCAGTCCGAAGTGCGCGGCAAGGGCGAGCCGATCAAGCTGGACTACCGCCTGGACAAGTTCGCCGAGACCTGGAAGATCATCGACGTCAACGTCGGCGGCATCTGGCTGGTGCAGAACTACCGCGCGCAGTTCGCGGGCGAACTGGCCAAGGGTGGCATCGACGGCTTGATCCAGACCCTGGTCGACAAGAACAAGGCCGGCGGCAAGGCTTGACGGCCACGCCCGCCGACCCACTGCCCGACTGACCGACGGACGACCGCGCATGCAACTGCCTGAACACGCCACCCTGGAACAAGCTGCCGCGCTGGCTGAAACCGTGCCGGCTGCCGTGGCAGCGGCTGTGGCGGCCGGCAGCGGCCCGCTGCAGGTGGACGCGTCGCAGCTGCAGGCCTTCGACAGTTCCACCCTGGCGCTGCTGCTGCACACGCACCGCCTGGCGCAGGCTGCGGGCCGTGAGCTGGTGGTGACGGGTGCGCCGGCCCAGCTGGCGCAGCTGGCGCAGTTGTACGGCGTGGAAGGCCTGCTGGGCCTGACGCTGCCGGCGCCCCTGGCTGCCGGCCCAGCCGCCCACCCGGGCAGCAGCGCCGCCTAGTTGCGGTCGGGGTCTGCCGGCCCGCGCAGCGGTTCGGCGTAGCGCTTGGCGCGCAGGTTCTTCTTGATCTCCTGCAGCATGGGCCGCAGCTGCGCCGAGCCCAGGCGCAGCGCCACGCCGGTGGTCAGGATGTCAATGATCAGCAAGTGCAGCAGGCGCGACACCATCGGGCTGTAGCGGTCGGCGTCTTCCGGGTGGTCGGCGGCCAGCAGGATGTGCTGGTTGCCCGATTGCACCTCGCGCGCCAGCAGCGAACCGCTGGCCGTGATGGCGATGACCGTGGCGCCCTTCTTGCGCGCGATCTCGGCCACGTCCAGCAGGTCGCGGCTGCGGCCGGTGTTGCTGATGATCACCGCGCAGTCGCCGGGCTTCAGCATCGTCGCGCTCATCACCTGCATGTGGCCGTCGCTGATGGCCGCCGCCGTCACGCCCAGGCGGAAGAACTTGTGCTGGGCGTCGGCCGCCACGATGCCCGAATTGCCCACACCGTAGAACTCGATGCGCCGGCCCTGATTGCTGTGCCGCCCGGTGTCGGCCAGCGCGGCAATCGCGCGCTCGACCGCCTGGCTGGCCGCCGCATTGCGGTAGCGCAGCATGGCCGCCACCGCGTTGTCGATGACCTTGACGACGATGTCGCCGGCCTTGTCGTCGTCGTCCACCGAACGGTGCACAAAGGGCACGCCTTCGTTGACGCTGCCGGCCAGCTTGAGCTTGAAATCGGCCAGCCCGTCGTAGCCGATGCTGCGGCAAAAGCGCACCACCGTCGGCTTGCTGACGTGCGAGCGTTCGGCCAGTTCCACCACCGGCAGGGTGGCGAAGCTGCGCGGGTCGGCGAGCAGCAACTTGGCCACGCGCTGCTCGGCCGGCGGCAAGGCCGGGATGGAAGCGCGGATGCGGTCGAGCATGGTCGGTCTCCTAGGGGCGGGTGCTGCCCAGCGCGCTCAGCGGCGCGCTGGTGTTGCCCCATGTGGCAGTGGCACCGCCCGTGTCGCCAGGGCCGAAAAATCGGTTGTTCGACAGCTTCTGGTCGAACGCCCTGCCTGCCTCGCGCACGCGCAGGAAGGTGGCCGGGCGCGGCGCTTCGTTGACCACCGTGTTGTCGGTGAACACCAGCGACAGCGGACGGTCGTCATAGCCTTCGGTGCCGAAGGACACCACGGTCGGGTTGCTGGTGCCGGCGCTTTGGCCGATGACGTTACCGACCACCGTGACCTGGCCGCCATTCGGGAATTCCAGCTCGTAGGCCGCCTGCCCGCCGGGGCCATCGACGAAGCGGCTGTTGCGGATGTCGCTGACCCGCGCGCGCGACTTCAGCAGGTGGCCGTCGCGCCCGCCGCTGAAGCGGCTTCCGGTCACCGTCAGCCTGGCGATGCGCCCCACGTACAGCAGGTGCGGCAACGGTGTGTCGGCCGGCGCGGCGCTGAAATCGCTGTCGTTGATGGCCAGTTCGGCATCACCGAAATTGGCGGTCAGGATGCCGTTCTCGTTGTCGACGAAGGTGCAGCGATCGACGTGCAGCCGACCGCGTTCGAAGCGGATGCCGGCGCCGTTGCGGTCGGCCACGCGGGCGCCGCGGAATTCGATGTTCTCGATGCGGATGTCACCATCGCGCACGACCAGGATGGCCTTGCCTTCGGCACTGCGGCCGTCGGCCAGCAACACCGGGCGGCCACCCACGCCACGCAGCGTCAGGCGCTTGTGCGTGACGACACCGACCTCGCCCCGGTAGGTGCCGGCAGTGACTTCGATGGTGTCGCCGTCCACAGCCTGAGCCAGCGCGGCTGCCAGGCTGTGGCCCGGCGACAGGGTGACCGTGGCCGCCACCGCCGGGCCCGCCACCAGCAGCAGCATCGAAAAGAACAGCGCGATCAACGCCGGCAACGCGCCACACCGAAGGGCGCGTTGCGCGGCCTTCATTGCTCTTCGGCCCAGACGCAGCCGTCGCGCGCCACCAGCGCGCTGGACGCGGCCGGACCCCAGCTGCCGGCCACGTAGGGGCGCGGGCCCACGGTATCGGCCTGCCAGGCATGCAGGATGGGCTCGACCCAGCGCCAGGCCTGCTCTTGTTCGTCACTGCGCACGAAAAGGTTCAGCCGGCCGGCGATGGCGTCCATCAGCAGGCGTTCGTAGGCGCCCACGCGTTCGCTGAGGAAGGCCTTGTCGAAGTCCAGGTCCAGCGACACCGGCGTCAGCATTTCCTGCCCCTGCAGGCTGGCGCCGCCGCCCTTGGCGGCCAGCAGGTGCAACTCCAGCCCGTCTTCCGGCTGCAGCTTGATGACCAGCTTGTTGGCCTGCTTGGTGCCCGCGAAGATGGGGTGCGGCACCTCGCGGAAATTGACCACGATCTGCGCGTCGCGCGCGGCCAGGCGCTTGCCGGTGCGCAGGTAGAAAGGCACGCCGGCCCAGCGCCAGCTTTGCACTTCGGTGCGCAGCGCCACGAAGGTTTCACACGTGCTGTCGGCCGGCACCTTGGCCTCTTCCAGGTAACCCGGCACGCGCTTGCCGCCCACGGTGCCGGCCTTGTACTGGCCACGCACCACGTCGCGCGCCACGGCCTCGGGCGTAAAGGGTTTCAGCGAGCGCAGCACCTTGAGCTTTTCATCGCGGATGGCGTCGGCGTCGTTGGTGGACGGCGGCTCCATCGCGATCATCGTCAGCAGCTGCAGCGCATGGTTCTGGATCATGTCGCGCAGCGCGCCGGTCTCGTTGTAGAAGTCGCCGCGGGTGCCCACGCCCAGCTCTTCGGCGATGGTGATCTGGATGTTGGCGATGCTTTCGCGCCGCCACAGCGGTTCGAACAGCGCGTTGCCGAAGCGCAGCGCCATCAGGTTCTGCACCGCCGGCTTGCCCAGGTAGTGGTCGATGCGCAGCGCCTGTTCTTCGCAGAAGGTGGCGCTGACGACGCGGTTGATTTCCTGCGCGCTCTTCAGGTCGTGGCCCAGCGGTTTTTCCAGCACCACGCGCACGTGCGGGCCGTTCAGG
>JANPHI010000259.1:0-28159 GCA_031424355.1 Betaproteobacteria bacterium | reverse complement strand
CGTCTCGGCGGGCGTGACCGGCACGGGCTGTGCGCGGCAGCAGGCGTCACAACCCTTGCGGCAGCTGACCTGGCGCCCCTGCGCTTTCTGCTGCGCCACGCCGACCGCGATGACCGCGTCGTCGACCGCGTACATGAAGGGCAGCAGTTCGTCCGGCCGCACCGGGCCGCCGGGCGCGGGGTGGGCCACCTTCACGTTGCGGCCCGAAACCCGCACGCTGACGGTCAGCGTCGATGCAGCCACTGGGCGCTCCGGACCTGCGGCTTGCGGTGCATCGACAGCGGCCGAAGTGGCTTCAGGCTGCGGGGCGGCGGCGCACCGCCACACCGGTGACCAGCGCGCCAGCCAGCAGCAGCGCCCAGGCGGCAGGCTCGGGCACGGGGGTGACGGATTCCGACAAGCCCAGCAAGACCGTCGGGTCGCCCACGAAGCTGGCCGTGCCAGTGGGCGACCGCACGAAGGTGCCCTCGACCCAGGTGCCCGGTGAACCGTTGCTCAGCTGCGGTCGGTAGCGCAGCGTGACCGAGTTCATTGCGAACGCGTAGGAAACCGATGGGACCTCGCCGCCGGTGGACAGGGCCAGGTTGGTCAACTGGTTGCCGCCGAAAACCGCCTGGAAATAGTTGTAAGGCGCGGCACCCACCTTCACGGCAGACAGCGTGGCGTCACCCAGGAAACCGCCGCTGGAGACGGTCTGGAACAGGTAGACGAAGCTGCTGTCCATCACCTGCGAAAAGGTGGCGTCGGACATCGTCCAGGCGGTCGACCCGGCCTGTGGCGAACCGGCCAGCGAGGCCCCCCACTGGAACGAGTTGACGGGGATGCTGCCCTCGTAGCCCTTGACGGTGGACTCGCCCTTGATGCCCACGATGTTCAGGTACAGGTCGGCTGCGGCGGGCTGGCACACGAACAGCGTCGTCGCGGCCAGGGTTCCTAGGATGGTCTTCATGGCATTCGCTTCCAAGTCGCTGAAAAAAGTTCCAGCGGCGGAATTCTGCGCCTGCGCCCGCGGCTCGGGCTCAGCCGGGTTTCCAGCTCTCAGCGGGGTCGGGCAGCAATTCACCGTTCGGCCCGGTGGCGGCGGGCGGCCCGGCTTTGCGCGCTCCGTCCAGCCGGGCGGCCAGCGGCGCCCCGACGCTGGTGCCGTCCATGCGGAAGGAGACCGACGACCGGTTGCCGATGCTGCGCCGGCCCTTGAGCACCGGCCCGTCGTCGACCCGCACCGACAGGGCCGGCCCGCCGCCGGACCGGTTGCGCAAAGGGCCGCGCGACGCATAGCGGGCCGCCTTCGGTTCGCCCGGAGCGTCGGTCGCACCGACCACCCCGCCCACGCAGGTCACGCCGCCGGCGGTGGCCAGGCCTTGCAGGGTGCCTTCGCCGGTGGCGCCGCCGTAGCCGCGCCGGGTGCCGGTGACGAAAGTGGACTGCGCGGTGCGCAGCGGAAAGCCCAGCGCCGGCTTGATCCGGCCGATGTAGAGGTGGACGGGCCCGGGCAGCGTGGCCGCCGCCGTCAGCCGGATGGTCCAGTCGCCGAAAGGCGCACGCGCTTGCCCCCGGGCCGCCGCCGTGGGTGCCAGACGGAGCAGGCACAGGCTGCAACCGTCACCGAGCCAAGCGCTGGCCGCCAGCGACGCGATGGCCGCAGGGGCCGGGTCCGCTGCAGCGGCTGCAGCGGCCGGACCCGCAGCCGACACCTGCGCGACCTGTCCCGGCATCACGCTGGCCACCCGCCGGCCGTCGGGTGCGTCCAGATCGACCCGCACCTCGGCCACCGAACCGTCGGCGGCCAGCGGCAGCCAGACTTCGACGCTGGCCGGCAATTCGCTGCCCGGTGGCAGGCGCCACAGCCAGGACGTGGGTGCCGACGGCTGCAACAGCGCCTGCGCGTGCAGCCGTTCCTCGAAGCCGTTGCCGGCGGCGATGTAGACGCGGTGGCGCGCCCGGCCCCGCCGGCCCCAGCGCGTGAACGACTGCAAGGCCTGTTCGACGAACGAACTGCCGTCGTGCGGCCCCTGCGACGAGCCTTCGCTGAGCGACAGCACGATGCGTTCGTCGGCCGCGCACTGCGACTGGATCCAGACCAGCGCGTCCACCAGGTGGCGGCTCAGCACCGCCCGGTTGGGTGCGCCGAGCAGGCTTTGCGGCAGTTGCACGAAGAGCACGTCGGGCGGCTGGCCGGCGCCGGCGCTGCGGTCCGCCGGCTGGGCCGGGCGCGGGCCGCCGCGCGGCCGCTGGCCATCGTCCAGCAGCATGCCCAGCAGGTGCGCGCCGTGTGAGGTGCGCCGGCGCATGGCCTGGTAGCCCAGCGCGGCGTAGGCGTGGTCTTCATCCCCGGCCGCTGCACGGCCCACCGCGTCGAGCTGAGCGCGCGACAGTTCGGTGCCGTAGTCGAAGCCCTTGGGCCGGGTGTACGGGTCGGCTGACGGGGCGGTCTGCTGGTCCCACAGCGCGCGCACCCGCGTCGATGGCCCGGTGACGGTCTGCGTGCACAGCAGCGGGTGCAGGAAGGGGCAGCCGTGGTCGATGACCGCCAGCACGACGCGGCCCGCGCGCGACTTGGCGCCCCGGGCCTGCGCGCTGGCGGCTGCGGCTGCGGCTGCGGCTGCGGCATCCGCTGGCAGCTGCAGGCCCGGGGCCGGGCGCAAACGCGGCGCTTTCAGCGGCTGCGCGTACTCGAAGCGGCGCAGCAGCTTGTCGGCATGGCCCGCCGGCAGCCGCACCTGCTGCTCCAGCCGCTGTAGCCCGGCGGCGGTGACTTCGGCGGTGGCCACGCCCAGGTCGGCGGGTGCGTCCAGGTGGGCTTGGGCGATGCGGCCTTCAGTGCCCAGCAGTTGCCGCAAGGCCGCACGCTGCAGCGGTCGGTTGCCGGCGCTGGCGGGGGTCAGTTCCAGGTTGACGGCATGCCAGCCGCTGCTGGTGTCGTGGTCGGCGTAGCCGTTGGCCTGGGCGATCAGGTAGCGGGGATCGACCTCGTGCCGGGCCGGCGGTTGCGGCGCTGCCATGGCGGCGCCTTCAGCGCCACTCGCCCAGCGCGGCGCTGAAGGCGATGGTGAAGAGATCGGTCTGTGCAGCAAGCGGGGCCACGCCCCGCTGCTCGGTGCCCAGCAGTTCCTCGTAGGCCAGCGCGGTCTCGGCCTGCGGGTCCAGCGACGCATCGACGGTTGCCCCTTCGAGCGTGCCGCCGGCCAGTTCAGCGATGGTGTCGGCGATGGCCAGGCCCAGGCGCCGCCCGGCCCACAGGTCCACGTCGAAGTGCAGGCCGGCCACGATGCGGTTCTCGGCGATGCGGTAGGCCAGGCGGTAGGCCTGCTCGACCAGGGCCAGGGCCGCAGACGTGCCGGGCACGGCGCCTTCGGTGGCTTGCGTGCAGGCCAGCACCCAGTGCAGCAGACGCGCCACCACATAGGCCTGCGTGGCGTGGCCCATCGGGTAGGTGCCGTGGCCGGGCACCGGCAGCAGCGGCTGAACCTGCGGCGAATACGCAGACGGCCGCGGGGCCTGCAGCTCGTGCTTGAAGCGCATGCCCAGGTAGGTCGAGACTTCGACACCCAGGTCGAACAGCAGCTGGGTGTGGGGCAGCCTTTCGATGCGCCGGGGCAGCAGCGTGTGCCAGAAGGGCCATGAATCTTCGACCTGGGCCTGGATCTCCAGATCGCGGTCGGCGCGCAGTTCGGCTGCTGCCAGCACCGCTGACACGCCGTTGGCGAACTGGGCCCCGGTCGGCCGGCACAGCGAGGTGATCGGGCGGTCGCTGCGGTCTTCGGCCAGCCCCGCCAGCACGATGCGCGGCGCGCCTTCGGCCGTGGCGTCGCGGCGCACGGTGGTCACCGACAGCAGCGCCTGGATCAGGGTCTGCTTGCGCACCACCGGGTCCCAGGTCAGCAGCTGCTGCCCGCTGCCGCCGACCGGCGGCAACACCGCTGCGGTGGCATAGACCGCGTTGCTGCCGGCGTTGACGGTGCCTTCGCGGCTGGTCATCAAGGCCTGGGCCAGGGCGATCGGGTTGGCCGCTGTGGACGGCGGCTTGAACCCGCCATTGAAGCCGCCGTTGAAACCCCCGTTGAAGCCGCCATTGAAGCCGCCGTTGAAGCCACCATTCAAGTTGCTCATCGCTGTTCCTCCGTGTCGTTGTGGGGTCGCTGTGGGGTCGTCATTCGGGTACGCCGGCCACGCGCAAGGCCTCGACGGCCAGGCGCGCCAGCCGCTCGGGCAGGGCCACGCGGGCCTGGTAGCGGCGCAGCGTGAGCGTGGGCTCCAGGCTCATCAATTGCGCGCAGGCGTGGCGGGCGTCTTCCACGCGCCCGCAGCCCACCAGGGCCACGATCAGCGTGCGCCAGGCGGCGGCGTGGGTGGCGCTTTCGCGTATCGAAGCCTGGGCCAGCGTGGCGGCGCGGGCAAAGTCGTCGGCATACAGCGCGCACGACGCCGAGATCAACAGCATGTAGGCGCGCAGCGGGTCGTAGGGCGACAGCGTGTGGGCCCGTTCGGCGTGGGCGCAGGCGGCCTGCGTGTCGCCGGCGGCGGCCAGCACGGCGGCGTTGAAGGTGGCGGCCAGCGCGTCGTTGGGGTTGGCCCGACACGCATCGCCCAGCAACTGCGCGGCGCCGCTGACGTTGCGCCGGATGTGGAATTCGACGAAGCCCTGCACGGCCATCGAAAAGGTGTCGTCGGGCACGGCGTCCAGCGCGCGCGCGGTGTGGTCGATGGCGCGGCTGGCGTCGCCCGCCGGGTCGTCGGACAGGCCGCGCGTGTTGCGCATCACGTACCACTTGGCCAGCCACGGGCGCACGGCGTGCATGCGCGGGTGCCGCTCGACCAGGTGTTCCAGCGCCTCGCGGCTGCGGGCGAATTCGCGCGCGCTGCTGCGGTGCATCAGGCCGATGGCACCGATCAGCAGGCTGTGGCTGTGCAGCGTGGGCAGGTGGTGCAGGGCCACGCGCCGGGCTTCGATGCCGGCGATGTGGCGCGAGAAGGCCGCGGCGAACTGCGCGGCGATGGCGCTCTGCGGTTGCAGCAGGTCGTCGCAGCGGTTGGTGGCGCGCTCGGACAACTCGACCAGGCCGGACCGCACGCGGATCAGTTCGGCCTGCACCAGCAGCTGGTCGCCTTCGACCCGGAAGGTGCCGCAGACCAGCCAGTCGGCACCCAGGGCGGCGCCCAGTTCGGCCACCGCCAGCTTGCGGCCGCGGAAGCTGCGGCTGGTCAGCCAGGCCACGACGTCCAGCGTGGCGATGCGCGAGACCGCGTGGATCACGCCCTGCGCGATCAGGTCGCCCACCGCCAGCGGGTCGTGGCCTTCGGGGTGGGCTTCGAAAGGGATGACGCCGATCTTGGCGCGCCCCAGCTGTTCGGCGGCCAGCGAGCGCGGCGGCAGCAGCACCAGGGCCTGGGGTTGCGGCGGTGCGATGCGGTAGGCGCGCACCGGCACGGCCACGTGCTTCAGGTAGCACTCGCCCAGGTCGTGGATGTCGGCGTCCAGGCCGACCACGATGGCGTCGCGCACGCTGTCGGTGATGACGGTCTCGCCGGGGCCGGCCAGACTGGCGATGCGGGCGGCCAGGTTCACGCCTGCGCCGTACACGGTCTGCCCGTCGGTCCAGACATCGGCGGTGTGGAAACCGGCGCGCATCTGCAGCGGCTGCATGGGCTGCGCGGTCGCGCCTTCGTCCACCGCCGCGTCGTGGATGGCGAAGGCGCACTGCACCGCCGCAGCCGGTTGGTCGAAGCACATCAGCACGCCGTCGCCACGCACCTCCAGCACCTGGCCGCCGTGGCGCGGGATTTCGGTAGACGCCAGGTGCGCGATGAAATCCTTGACGCGGCGGATGGTGCCCAGTTCGTCCAGTTCCGCCAGCCGCACGTATTCGACAACGTCGGCGAACATCACCGTGGCGCGGATCGGCTGCAGGTCGGTGCTCATGGCCGGGCTGACTTTCTGGTGGTGGCGCCGGCCGGCGGTCAGAAGCGCGCCGGCAGGGGCTTGATCAAGCGCACGCAGTGCGCCTCGCAGGCGACATAGCCGCCCACTTCCAGCTCTTTCATCACCTTGCTGACCATCGGCCGGGTGCAGCCCAGCAGCCGGGCCATGTCCAGGTGCGTCATCGGCCCGGTCACGCGCTGGCCGTCGGCTTGCGGCACGGCGCGGTCGTTCAGCAGCCAGGCCACGCGGCCGTAGACGTCGTTCAGCGCCACGGCGCGCAGGCTCATCGTGGCGGCGCGGGCGCGGCGTATGACCTTGGCCAGCAGCTCGAAGGCGAACTCGGGCCGCTCGCGGATGAAGGCCTCCAACGTGCTGCGCGTCACGGCGGTCACCCAGCTGGCCGTCAGCGCTTCCACGTCGGCCGAACGCGGGCCACCGTCCAGGCTCAGCTCACCCAGGTATTCGCCGGGCAGGTACTCGCCGTAGGTCACTTCGCGGTCGCTGCCGGCGCTGCGCGAAAAGGCCCGCAGGCGGCCGCTGAGGATGATGTACAGCGTGCTGCCGACGTCGCCTTCCTGGATCAGCAGACGGCCCTTGGCCAGCAGGCGCGGCTCGCCGCGCTCGGCCAGTGCACGCAGGGCGTCGCTCATCGTCACGCTGGTCAGCGGGGGTGGAGTCGCAGGGGTGGAACGTCGGGGCTGGGGCATGTCGCGCGGGCAGGCGCAGCAGCACCCGTCCCGTCAACACGCATGCTAGCGGACCGCCGACCGCACCCGGCACGGCAGTGGCGGCAAGCGCGCCACCTGCCGCAAGATGCCGCCGATGTCGTGCGTGCCCACCTTGGCGCGGATGCTGCCCACCTGGGTGCGCACCGTGGACACGCGCACGCCGTGCGCCGCCGCAATGTCGGCAGGCCGGCACCCGGCGCACAGCATCTTCAGCACGCGCGTCTCGGCCGTCGTCAGCTGGTGGTGGCGGGCGAAGGCGTCGGTGCTCAGGCCTTCGCGTCCACGGCGCTGGCCGAAGATGAGCAAGGCGGTCGGCGTCTCCCCCGGATCGCCCAGCGGCACCACGGCCACGCTGACGCCATCCCCACCCAGCCCGCCCAGGCCGCGCAAGTTCAGCAGGCTCTGCACCCGCCGCTGCAGCGCCGCGTTCAGCGCCTGCCGCAGCGCCAGCGCCTCGTGCGGGCTGCGGGCGCGCAGGTCGCGACCCTGCACCTGCAGCGGGTGGCCGTCGTCCAGTTCGTCCAGCGCGGTCTGGTTGGCGTAGGTCACGCGGCTCTCGTCGACCAGCAGCAGCATGCCGTAGTCCACCACGTCCAGCATGCGGGCGTAGACCCAGGCGCTGATCGGCAAACCGGCCGCCATGTGGGTGTTCAGGGTGGCGGGCGCCGCCGGGGCGGCGGGCGCAACGGGTGGATGGCTCAGGTGCAACATGCTTCTTCCTCCAGCGGCCGCCAGCGGTGCCCATCACCGCCTGCGTGGAAGAGAGCGTAGGCACCGCCGGGCGCTGCCGGCGGTGCATCAGAACGCCCGATCCGGTCTGAAATTGACCCGATGCCGGGCGCGGACCAAGCCGCCGGTCAGGTGGCCTTCAGCCGGGTCTTGATCCAGGCGTCGACCTGTTCGTCCAGGATCTGCAGCGGCAGCGAACCCGAGCCCAGCACGGTGTCGTGGAAGGCCTTCTCGGCCTCGGCGTTCCAGCGCGGGCCCAGGGCCTTTTCAGCGCGGGTGCGCGCCGCGCGGATGCTCAGCATGCCCACCTTGTAGGCGCAGGCCTGGCCGGGCATCACGATGTAGCGTTCGATCTCGGCCACCACCTCGCCCTGCGGCATGCCGGTCTTGCCGGCCATGTAATCGATGGCCTGCTGGCGCGGCCAGCGCTTGAAGTGGATGCCCGTGTCCACGACCAGCCGCACCGCGCGGAACATCTCGGCCTGCAGGCGGCCCAGGTCGCTGAACGGGTCGTCCTTGTAGACGCCCAGCTCGGTGCCCAGCCATTCGGCGTACAGCGCCCAGCCTTCGGCGTAGGCCGTGAAAGGCAGCACCTTGCGGAAGATGGGGCCGCCTTTTTGTTCCTGCGCCAGCGCGATCTGGAAGTGGTGGCCCGGCACGCCTTCGTGGATGGACAGGGTGCGCATGCCGAACTTGGGCAGCTCGTTCAGGTTGCGCAGGTTGGCGTAGAACACGCCGGGCCGCGTGCCGTCCATCGCCGGCGGGTTGTAGTAGGCGCCGGCCGATGTTTTCTCCTTGAACTCGGGCACGCGCTGCACCTCCAGCGCCGCCTTGGGCACCAGGCCCACCACGGCGCGCGAACGCTGCAGCTGGTCGGCAATCATCTTCGTGTAGTCGGCCAGTGCGGCGGCGCGGCCGGCGTCGTCGTTGGGGTACAGGAAGCGCGGCTCTTTCGACAGGCGCGACATCGCCTGCGCCGGCGTTTCGCCCGCCTGCAACTGGCCCTGCGCCGTCAGGATGGCCAGCATCTCGGCCTCGATGCGCGCCACCTCGGCCAGGCCCAGGTCGTGCACCTGTTGCGGCGTCATGGTCGTCGTGGTCTGGTTGCGCAAACGCCAGGCGTAGTAGGCGTCGCCGTCGGGCAGCTTCCACACGCCGTCGTCGGCGGTGGCGCGCGCCAGCTGGCCATCAAAGAAAGCGATCAGCTTGCGGTAGGCCGGCAGCACGCCGCCTTCGATGGCCTGTGCGCAGCGGGCGTTCAGCGCCTGCTTCTCGGCCGGGGTCAGCGCGGTCAGCAGGTCCACCTTCTTCACGAAGTTGGCGTACAGCGGGTTTTCGGAGGCCGGCTTGCCGGCGAAGCCGCGCATCTCGGCCAGCACGCGTTCGATGACGAACTTCGGCGGCACCACGCCCTGCTTTTCGCGCAGCGCCAGGCCTTCCAGCACCTCGTCGAATTTGCGGCCGACTTCGCCCAGGCGCGACAGGTAGTCCTCGGCACCGCGCAGGTCGGGCATGCGGTGCTGGTTGATCAGGAAATCGGGCGTGCCGTTCTGCACGCCGAACATCTGGTTCACCGGGTAGTCGTGGAAGGCGTACTTCTCGCCTTCGAGCTGGCTTTCGATGAACCAGGTCAGTACCCGCGTGGACAGCTGCTGCGCCGGCGTCTGGCTGTCGAAGTCGTAGGCCTTCAGGTCGGCCAGGTGCTGGTGCCAGTCCTGGAAATCGCGGGCCACGCGGGCCACCGAGGCATCGCCCAGGTGGGCGTTGTGGCGGCGGTAGCCGAACTGTTCGGCGATGCCCAGCGAGGTCAGCAGCTCCGGGTTCTGCAGGCTGAACTTGACGAAGATCTTCTCGTAGAACAGGTTCAGGCTGAAGGGCCGGAACCACACCAGATTCACCACGAAGACGGTGGCCGTCAGCAGCAGGGCCGCGCCCAGCACGCCGAGTGTTTTCAGGATGGGTCTGCGCATGCGGTGGCTCCTCAATCGCTTGTGCCGGTGATGCGGTGGCCGCCGGCCAGCAGTTCGTCCACCAGCTTCAACACGAAGGCGCCCGATGCCGAATACGGGTCGAACTCGGGGTGCTGCATGCGCACCATCGCGTCGTCGTCGGGCAGGCGCACGTGGGCCATGCTCCAGCCGGTGTAACGGCGCTGGCCGATCTCTTCGAAAGCCAGCATCTGCACGTCCTGGTGGCGCCGGTCCTGCAGGATGTGGGCGTACAGGCGGTTGATCTCGCTGCGTTCGCCTTCCAGCACTTGCAGGTACAGGCCCTGGCCCTGGCAGAGCACACCGCTGACACCATGCGCCGCGTTGTGCGCCTGCGCCGTGGCCAGGATGCCGGCCGTGACGGTGCCCGTCTGCGGCCCCACCGCGCGGCTGACGTACAGGATTCGAACCAGCATGGAGGTCTCGCTTTCAAGGCCGGCGCCGAAAGCGGCACCACGCGCCGGATGATGGCCGAAAGTTCGGGCCTACAAGCCGCTGCCCCGGTCCGCATTCGGGTCTGGCGGCGCGCGCCCGGGCGGCGGGTAGGGGTCGGCGACGTAGGCCGGGCCCTTCATCAGCATCACGATGCCGCAGCCGATGGCCACCGTCAGCACCAGTGTCCAGTGCAGGACCACCAGGCCCACCAGCTGGTAGATCAGCAGCAGGCTGACCCCGTCCTGCGGGGCGCCGGCAGGCTGGCCGGGCGACAGCAGCCACAGCAACCCGGCCAGCGCCAGCGGCAGCGCGCTGCCCCAGCCCAGCACGGCCGGCAGGCGCTTCCAGATCACCCATTCCAGGCCGTGTGGCGAGCGCTGGAAGCCCGGCAGTCGGTTGAGGCGGCTCATGGGGTGCGTCAAGGGTGCGATTCGATGTCGGGGTCGGTGGTCGTTGGCGTGGCGGGCGCGGGCGGCGCGGCCATCTTTTCCCCGTCCCACTGCTGCCCGCACCAGCAGCGCCCTTCGGTGTCGATGATGCAGGTGCCGCTGCCGCAGCAGCGTGGGTCTTCGGCCATGGCCAACTCCAAAAAAGGGGCGTGTGGACCGATTCTGCCCAAGCGCTGCGGGTTTGTCGCCGCGCGGGCGCGGCCCGTCGGTATGCTTGCGCGGCGGGCGTCGCTGCGATGCCTGCCGCAACACCAGGAGCCCCCGCCATGCAGACGCTCGACGACATGCGCAGCCAGCACCTGCTCAGTGACGAGCAGCACGCCCAGATCGGCGCGTGGATCGCTGCCGGCAAGACGCCCGAGGCCATCCTGCAGATGCCCCCGCACCTGTGGCGGGCCTTCACGCTGGCCAGCGTGCTGATGGGTTTTGACGCCGACCTGGACCAGCCGCCGCTGATGGGCGGCGACGGCTGCTAGACCGGGTTCAAGCCGCCACGCGGAACACGCTGACCAGGTCGCTCAGGCGGCTGGCTTGCTGGCGCAGGCTGTCGGCGGCGGCGGCCGACTCTTCCACCAGCGCGGCGTTCTGCTGCGTCACCTGGTCGAGCTGACCGGCGGCCTCGGTGACCTGGCCGATGCCCTGCTTCTGTTCACGGGCGGCGGCGCTGATCTCGCCGATGAGGTCGGTGACGCGGCCGGTCTGGGCCACGATGTCGGTCATCGTGCTGCCGGCTTCGCCGACCAGGCGCGAACCAGCTGCGACCTTCTCGACGCTCTGCCCGATCAGCGACTTGATCTCGCGCGCTGCGGCGGCCGAACGCTGGGCCAGGCTGCGCACCTCGCTGGCCACCACCGCGAAGCCGCGCCCCTGTTCGCCGGCACGCGCCGCTTCGACGGCGGCGTTCAGCGCCAGGATGTTGGTCTGGAAGGCGATGCCGTCGATGGTGCCGATGATGTCGGCGATCTTGCGGCTGCTGGCGGTGATGTCGTCCATGGTCGCGACCACGCGGCCCACGACCTGCCCGCCCTGTTCGGCCACGGCGCTGGCGGCATGCGCCAGTTGCGCGGCGGCCTGGGCCGTGTCGGCGGTGTTGTTCACCGTGGCGGCCAGCTCTTCCATCGAGGCCACGGTCTGCTGCAGGTTGGCGGCCTGCTCTTCGGTGCGTTGCGACAGGTCGGCATTGCCGGTGGCAATCTGCGCCGAACCGGTGGCGATGGAATCGCTGCTCATGCGCACCTGGCCCACCAGGCCGGACAGGCTCTCGTTCATGGTCTTCAGCGCACCCAGCAGCACGCCGGTCTCGTCGCTGCTGTGCACCTCGATGCGCGAAGTCAGGTCGCCCTGGGCCACGGCCTGGGCCACGGCCACGGCCTGGGCCAGCGGGCGCGTGATCGACAGCGTCAGGCGCCAGGCCAGCACGGCGCTGAGCACGGCCGAAGCGGCGGCGATGGCGAGCATCCAGATGCCGGCGCGTTCGGTGGTGGCCTGCACGCTGGCGGCAGATTCCTTCATCAGCAGCTTCTGAAACGCCACCAGGTCATCGACGGCCTTGAAATAGGCCACCTGGCTGGGCCGCACATCGCCCATCAGCGCGGCCAGGGCCTCTTCCTTCTTGCCCGACACGGCCAGCGCCATCGTCTTGTCCACGGCCGACGAATACGGCGGCCGGGCGGTGTTGATGAGGGCCAGCAGCGCCTTGCCTTTTTCGCTGGTGATCGTCGGTTCGATCTTCTTGATCAATTCGGTGTTCAGGGCCACCCGCTCGGTCAGGTTCTTCTGTTCATTGGCGAGCATCTTCTCGTCGGTGAACAGGATGGCGTTGCGCACCGTGCGGGCGATGGACTGGGTGTTGTCGCGGACTTCGACCAGCACCAGCACCTTGGCCAGGCGGTCTTCGGTCAGCCGGTCGAGTTCGCTGTCCACCGCACCCAGTTGCACCCGGCCATAGACCGCCATCAGCAGGCCCAGCACGATCAACAGGGCAAAGCCCAAACCCAGTCGCGTGCCGATCTTCAGGTTTCCGATTCCGTTCATTGCAGTCGCTCTCCCGGCGCAGATGTGCCCAGCCGCGCGGGTGCGCGGCCAGGCTATGTCCGGTTTTCGGCTGCTGGCGCCGCCGCTTGAGTTCTGGCTGCGGGGCGGCTACTTCGCGGCCAGCGCCTCGGCCAGCCCGCGCGCGTAGGCCGCGCCGTGCTTGACCTGCGCGGTCGAGGCCTTCAGCGTGCCGCCGATGGCCTCGGCCCGCCCGCCCAGGCATTGCGCCAGGAAGTTCTCGGTGATGGCGTTGAAGGCGATGTTGTTCACCGGCCGTGCGAAGCCGTGGCCTTCGTCGGGGAAGAGCACATAGGTCACCGGGATCTTCTTGGCGGCCATCGCGTCGACGATCTGGTCCGACTCGCGCACATTGACGCGCGGGTCGTTCGCGCCCTGGCCGATGAGCAGCGGCTTGACGATCTTGTCGGCCGAATTCAGCGGTGAACGTTCGGTCAGCCAGGCCTTGCCGGCGGCGGTGCCGGGGTCGCCCATGCGGCGGAACATCTGCTGCTTGAAGGCCTCCCAATACGGCGGAATCGTGCCCAGCAGCGTGTACAGGTTCGACGGCCCGACGATGTCCACCCCGCACGCGAACGCCTGCGGCGTGAAGGCCAGGCCGGCCAGCGTGGCGTAGCCGCCGTAGCTGCCGCCCATGATGGCCACCTGCTCGCGCGTGGTGACGCCGGCCTTGACGGCCCAGTCCACCGCGTCCAGCAGGTCGTCGTGCATCTTGCGGCCCCATTCGCCGTCGCCGGCCGAGATGAAGGCCTTGCCGAAACCGGTGGAGCCGCGGAAGTTCACCGACAGCACGGCGTAGCCACGGTTCGCCAGCCACTGGTGATAGGTGTTGCCGCCGTAGCCGTCGCGCCCCCAGGGCCCGCCGTGCACGAACAGCACCATCGGCACCGGCTGTGCGGCCTTGCCGCTGCCCGTCGGGTCCACGGCTTTGGGCAGCGTCAGGTAGGACACCAACGTCAGCCCGTCACGCGCCTTGATTTCCAGCGGCTGCATGGGCACCAGCGGCGCGCCTTCCATATCGGGGCGGCTGACGTAGAGCTTGCTCAGGCGCTGCGCGCGGCGGTCGTAGAGCCAGGTGCTGCTGGGCGCGGTGACGGGGTCCATGGCCACCAGCCAGCGGTTGTCGTCTTCGCTGCGCGAGGTGATGGTGTACTGGCCCGGCGTGGCCGCCTGCAGGCGTTTCAGGTCGGTCTGGATGGCCGGGTCCAGGCCCACGTATTCGCTCTTCAGGTAGTTCACGGCGTAGGCCTGCAGCTTGCCGGTCTGCGGGTCGTACAGGGCTGAATCGATGTCGGCGCGCGCGTCTTGTGCCACCACGGTGGTGGCGCCGGTGGCCAGGTTCTGCGCCACCAGCGCGGCCTTGTCGCGGCCGCGTGAATCGGTCCAGTACATCGTCTGCCCGTCGGCCGTGAACTGCAGCGGCTGCGTGGTCTGTGAATCTTCCAGGCCCACGCTGACAAAAGGCGTGGCCTCGGCCACACCGTCTTTCAAACGGAAGTACTCGGCGCCGCCGTCGGCACGCGGCTTCTGCGCCAGGCGCAGCGTCAGCGCGTCGTCGGCCTCGAAGCCGCCGTAGCTGTCGTTCTTCAGCACCAGCGTCAGCTTGCCCGTGGCCAGGTCCAGGCTGTGCACGTCGTGCCAGCGCGCGTCGCGGTTGTTCACGCCGACGAGGATGCGGTCCTTGACCTTGTTGCTGATGGCCACGACCCGCACGGTGGTCTTCTCGAAAGGCGTGTAGTTCTTCAGCGCGCCGCTGGCCACGTCCACGCCGTAGAGCCGGAAGTTCTCGTCGCCGCCCTTGTCGTTGATGTAGAGCACGGTCCTGGAATCGGGCGACCAGAAGGTGGCGCGGATGGGCCGCTGCGTTTCGGCCGTCAGCGGCCGGGCCTGCGCCGGGTCGGCCACAGGCGCCACCCACACATTCAGCACGCCGTCGCGCGGGGCGATCCAGCTCAGCCATTGCCCGTCGGGGCTGATGCGGCCGCCCACCTTGGACGGGTTGCCGAAGAGGCGGCTGCGTTCGATCAACGGCACGGCGGCTGCGTTCATGGCAGCGCTGGGAGCGGGCGGCGTGGTCGTGCAGCCCACGGTGATGCTGGCCGCAGCCAGCAGGGTCAGGACGGGACGGTTCATGAAGACCTCGAAGTGGGTGGCGGGCGCGCAGAAGGCAGCAGGCCGAGGCGCGGTTGTACCGCACCCCGGCCTGGCGCCGAGCCTGTTTGGCGTGACGCCGCAGCGGCGCCGCCGCAGCGTTGCAGTCAGCGCGCTTACATGAACTTGTAGCTGGCCGTCAAGTACACGAAGCGCCCGCGCACGTCGGTGTAGCTGAGGTCGTAGGCGCCCACGAAGCCTGCGCCGTAGTTGGTGTAAGGCGGGTCCTTGTCGAACAGGTTCTTCACGCCCAGCGTGAGCTTCATGGCCTTGATGCCGCTGTAGGACAGCTGCGCGTCATAGGTTTCGTAGCTGCCCACCTGGCGCGGCGTCGGCGTCGTCGCGGCGGTCTGCAGCGCGGTGCGCAGGTCGCGGTAGCCGACCTGGTAGTTCTCGGAGAAGGTCGCCGACCACGGGCCGTTGTCCCAGGTGGCGCTTAGCACATGGCGCCAGCGCAGCACGACACCGATGCCGACGGCCGCCGGGTTGTTGATCGACGAGGTGTAGCTGCCGTCGGTGTTCTGCACGTCGTACTTGCTGACGTAGTTGCCGTTCAGCCGCAAGGTCAGCCGGTCGGCCGGGGTCAGGGCCACGCGACCCGTCAGGTCGAGGTCTATGCCTTCGACCTGGATCTTGCCCAGGTTCACCAGGCCCTGCAGGATCCCGGTGATCGGACCCACGCCGCTGGCATTGCCGTCGGGTGCGCCGCGCTGGATGTAGGCCGCGTAACGCGCGGGGTCGCCCAGAATGGTGGCGGTGGACAGCGCGCTGCGGATGACCTCGCTGATCTCGACCTTGTACAGGTCGACGCCCAGCGACACGTTCTTCACCGGCTCGATCACCAGGCCCATGGTGTAGGACGTGGACTTCTCGGGCTGCAGCGCCGGGTTGCCGCCGGCTATGGTCACGAACTGCGTGCTGCAGTCGATGATGCCGCTGGTGCCCACGGGGCAACGCAAGAGGTCGCGGCTGCCATTGCTGGTGATGCCCCGGGCTTCGGGGCTGTACAGGTCGCTGAGCAGCGGCGCACGGAAGCCGGTGCCCACCGAGGCGCGCAGCAGCACTTCTTCGGCCGGGCGCCACTTCACCGAGGCCTTGGGGTTGGTGGTGCTGCCCACGCGCTGGTAGTTGTCATAGCGCACGGCTGCGTTGACTTCCAGCGACTTCAACACCGGCACATTGACTTCGGCATAGCCCGAAGTCACGTTGCGCGCGGCGGCCAGCGGCACGGCCGGCGCGCCGAAGCCCGACACCAGGAACTGCTTGTTGGCGTCGGACGGCGCCACGTCCAGCGCTTCCTTGCGGTATTCAGCACCCACGGCCAAGCTGACCGGGCCGGCCGGCAGGGCGAACAGTTCGCGCGAGGCTTTCGCGTCGATGCCCTTGACGGTGTTGGTGGTGACGTTGAACAGGCCGTTGTAGGTGCTGTCCAGCGCGGCCTGGCGGGCGGCCGCGTCGGTGGTGTCGCCGAAGGGGTTGATGACGCCGGTGTTCACCAGGTTCAGGTACTTGTCGGTCAACGTCCAGCCTTGCGTGAGGTTGGTCGTGACCTTGTTCCTGCTGTAGACGCCGCCGATGTCGAAGTCCCAGTTGGCCAGCGTGCCCCGCAGGCCCGTCACCAGGCGGGTGTTGTCGATGACGTTCTCGGTCTTGCGCGTGCCCGTGGGCACCGAGCGGAACAGCAGCACCAGCGGTTGGCCGGTCAGCCCGTTGGCCGTGGCGAAGGCCGTCGGGTAGTAGGGGCTGGTCGGCGGCAGCAGCGCGTAGGCATTGGCCACGCCGGTGGTGCCCGGCGGGAACAGCGCATTGCGCACGGCCGTCGGCAGGGTCGGGTACTTGCTGTTGACCAGGTTGGTCAGCGACGTGAAGTACGGGCTGTTGGGCAACTGCGCGGCGCCGTTGATCAGCACGTGCTGGGTGGTGTCTTCGACCTTGTTGCGCGTGAAACCCGCTTCGGCGTAGCCCTCGAAGGCATTGCCCAGGTTCAGCCGGCCCGCGGCGGCCACGTTGGTCAGCGTGGACTGCGGCTGCAGCGCGATGAAGGGTGCGTTGTCGTAGCGGCACTGGGCCAGCGTGGTCAGCGGCGAGACCAGTGAATACGGTCCGCAATTCGGGTAGTTCGGGTTGACGATCTGCCCGCTGGGCAGCCGCACATTGGCCGGGAACGAGGTGGTGCTGGTCTTGTCGAGCTGTTCCGCCACGTCGATGTTGCGGGCGAAGCTGCGGTCGGAGCCGAAGATGGGCTGCACCTTGGCGATGCTGGCCGACACCGTGGCGGTGAACTTGTCGGTGTCGAAGTCGCCAAAGCCCGCAATCACGCCGGCCTTGGTTTCGGTGCCGCCGCCGGTGCGGGTGGGCGCGCCCACCGTGGCGCTGAGCTCGACGCCCTTGAATTCACGGCGCAGGATGAAGTTGACCACGCCGGCCATGGCGTCGCTGCCGTAGACGGCCGAGGCGCCGTCTTTCAGCACCTCCACGCGCTCGATCAGGGCCACCGGGATGCTGGAGATGTCCACGCCCGAGGAGCCGCCGATGGCGGGTGCGCTGCGGCGGCCGTTGACCAGCACCAGCGTGCGCGACGTGCCCAGGCCGCGCAGCGACAGCAGCGACTGCCCGCTGGCCCCGCCTTGCCCGCCGCCGGCGCCGCTGTTGGCCACCTGCGAAGCGCCGGCGGTGGACGTGGCCATCACGTTCTTCAGCAGTTGCTCGGCGTTGGACGCGCCCGTGCGCGCGATGTCGTCGCGGTTCAGCACCTGAACCGGCAGCGCGGTTTCGGCGGCAATGCGCTTGATCGACGAGCCGGTGATTTCGATGCGTTCGGCGGTGCTTTGCGCTTGCGCTTGCGCATTCAGCAAAAGCAGGGGCGCCAGCGCGGTCGCAACGGTGGACAGGCGAAAACGAAGGTGGGCAGGACGCATGCGGTTTTCCTCTCGGGGGGTGGTGGCTGCTGTTGCTGTCGCGACCCCACGGCCCCGACAGCGGACTCCCTGATGGGCGTTGCTCCTATGGAGGAGCTGTGCGCGGCCCATTCAGACCAATTAAGTCCAATGGGTTTGCATTTGATACGCCTGAATTCAAGGCTATCGCATTAGCCATTTCCGTGCCTGTGATTTGCCAATTGGCGACACCACAACGGGGCGCTGCAATCTTGCGTTCCACCTTGCAGAACGGGGTTTCGGAAGTTGGGCCCAATTCAAACCGAATACACGCGGGCGAGTTGCACGACTGCGTGCAAGTGCTGCGCCATTCGGCCTTGATTGCCCTAAAGTTCTAATCACTTTTCGCCCCCCGATCCATCACGCCATGAGCCGGAGCCACCCGCATGACCGCACCCGTGAACCGACGCGGCTTCATCGCCGCCAGCCTGCCCGTGGCCGCCGCCGCTGCGGCTGTGAGCAGCGTGATGAGTAACGGCGCCCAGGCTGCCGCCCCCGCCGTGCCGCCGTCGCCGCTGGAAGGGCTGGACGCCGCCGCGCTGCAGGCCCGCATGGCCGCTGGCCGACTCAGCGCGCTGGGCCTGACGCGGGCCTGCCTGCGCCGCATCGCGGCTATCGACCATGCCGGCCCGCAGCTGCGGTCGGTGGTCGAGATCAACCCCGACGCGCTGGCCCAGGCGCGCATGCTGGACACCGAGCGCAAGGCCGGCCGGCTGCGCGGGCCGCTGCACGGTTTGCCGGTGCTGATCAAGGACAACATCGCCACCGCTGACCGCATGGCCACCACCGCCGGCTCGCTGGCCCTGGCCGGTCTGCACGCGCAGCGCGACGCCCACATCGTCACGCGTTTGCGCGCGGCCGGCGCCGTGATCCTGGGCAAGACCAACCTCAGCGAATGGGCCAACTTCCGCAGCACGCGCAGCAGCAGCGGCTGGAGCAGCCGGGGCGGCCAGACCAAAAACGCCTACGCGCTGACGCGCACGCCCAGCGGCAGCAGTTCGGGTTCGGGCGTGGCGGTGGCGGCCGGCCTGTGCGTGTTCGCGGTGGGCACCGAGACCGACGGCTCCATCGTGTCGCCGGCCAGCCGCAGCGGCCTGGTCGGCTTCAAGCCCACGCTGGGCCGGGTCAGCCGCGACGGCATCATCCCCATCGCCGCTTCCCAAGACACCGCCGGGCCGATGGCACGCAGCGTGGCCGACGCGGCGCTGTTGATGTCGGTGCTGGCCGGGCCGGACCCGCGCGACGCGGCCACCGCCACCGCACCTCCGTCGGCCGCCAGCCCCGACTACCTGGGCGCGCTGAAAACCGACGCCCTGCAAGGCGCGCGCATCGGCGTGGTGCGCAGCCCGCTGCCCAACCAGCCGCAGGCGCTGGCCCTGTTCGAAGCGGCCTTGGCCGTGCTGAAGGCGCAGGGTGCGGTGCTGGTCGAGAACCTGAACATCCCTAACCGCGACAAATACGCCACCACCGAATCGACGGTGCTGCTGCACGAGTTCAAGGACGGCGTCGCGAAATACCTGGCGGCTTTCCAGCCCGACGCGCCGGTGAAGAACCTGCAGGACCTGATCGCCTGGAACACCGCCCACGCCGCGCAGACCATGCCTTTCTTCGGCCAGGAACTGGTGCTGCAGGCCGAGGCCACCACCGGGCTGGACAGCAAGGACTACACCGAAGCCCTGGCCATCAACCACCGCTATGCGCGCGCCGAAGGCCTGGACGCGCTGTTCGCCGAACACAAGCTCGACGCTGTCGTTACCGCCACCGGCAACCCGGCCTGGCGCATCGACCACATCCTGGGCGACTTCAGCACCCGCGCTGGTTTCACCGCGCCGTTCGCGGTGTCGGGCTATCCCCACGTCACCGTGCCGATGGGCCTGGTGGCGGAATTGCCCGTCGGCCTGTCCTTCGGCGCGCTGGCCTGGCAAGACGCCCAATTGCTGGGCATCGCCCACGCCTACGAACAGGCCAGCCGCATGCGCCGCCCGCCCCGGTTCCTGGCCGACGCGGGGTGAGGCATTCCATTCAGAGGCAGACCGCTAAACTGAAACGAGCCAGGGTCGCCGGCGCGCTGCGCGTCGTCGAACCCGGGCATGCAGAACCCAAAAACGACAGGAGACAAGACATGCGCATTCCCCGCCACAAATTGATCGCTGCGGCCTGGCTGGCCGGCAGCGCGGTCTGGGCCCAGGCCCAGACCCCGCCAGCCACCGCACCCGTCGCGGCACCCCCGCCCGCACCGTCATGGCAGCAAGGCCGCACGGCCGAGCAGAACGCCTCGCCGCTGCACCCCATCGCGCCCATCTTCACCGGCCGCCCGGCCAGTGAACTGCCGGTGAACACGCTGAAGGTGCCGGCCGGTTTCAAGGTCGAGGTCTATGCCGACGGCATCCCCGAAGCGCGTTCGCTGGCGCTGGGCGACAAGGGCACGGTCTTCGTCAGCAACCGCAACCTGAGCGATGTCTACGCCATCGTCGAGAAAGACGGCAAGCGCGAGGTCAAGCGCATCCTGAAAGGCCTGAAGTCGCCCAACGGCGTGGCCTTCGACAAGGGCACGCTCTACGTGGCTGAACGCGACCGCATCACGCGCTACGACGGCATCGAAGACCGGCTGGACAGCCCGCCTGAAGCCAAGGTTGTCATCGACAACCTCGACCCGACGAAGCAGCCCGGCCACTTCTGGAAATTCCTGGCCATGGGGCCTGACGGCAAGCTCTACTTCAACATCGGCTCGCCGGGCAACATCGTGATGCCGGGCACCGTGCAGGCCAGCATCAACCGGGTCGACCCCAAGACCGGCGTGATGGAGCAGTACGCACGCGGCGTGCGCAACACGGTGGGCTTCGACTGGCATCCGAAAACCAAAGACCTGTGGTTCACCAACCATGCGCGCGACTGGGTCAGCGACGACCTGCCCAACGACACGCTGAACCGCGCCGCCAAGAAGGGCATGAACTTCGGCTACCCGTTCTGCCACCAGGGCGACCTGCTCGACCCCGAATTCGGCAAGAACCGCAGCTGCGCTGAGTTCGACGCCCCGGCGATGAACCTGGGCGCGCACATCGCACCGCTGGGCATGCGTTTCTACACCGGCAAGATGTTCCCGGCGGCTTACCGCAACAGCATGTTCATCGCCATGCACGGTTCCTGGAACCGCAGCACCAAGCAGGGCTACAACGTGATGCAGGTGACGCTGGACGCCAAGGGCGTGCCGACGATGAAGCCCTTCCTGGAAGGCTTCCTGACCGACCCCAAGGCCGACCCGCCGATGTGGGGCCGGCCGGTGGACGTGCTGGTGATGAAGGACGGCGCGCTGTTGGTGTCTGACGACTACAACGGCATCGTCTACCGCGTCAGCTACGCGAAATGAGCGGCCTGCACACCGCCGGCAGTCTGGCGGCGCTGTGCCTGCTGGCGGCCTTGCCGGCGCAGGCCGCCGACGCCGAGGCCCTGCGCGCGCAGGCGCAAACCTGCGGCGCCTGCCATGGCGCCAATGGCAATTCGCCGACGCCCGAGGTGCCCTCGCTGGCCGGCCAGCCCAAGCAGTTCATCACCACCCAACTGGTGATGTTCCGCGAGGGCCGGCGCCTGAACCCGGTGATGGCCGCGCTGACCGCCAGCATGAGCAATGCCGACATCAACGCGCTGGGCGGCTACTACGCCGCCCTGCCGGCGATGGCGACCGCAGCGCCGCAAAGCGAAGCGCACCAGAAGGCCGGGCGCGCGCGCGCCGAACAGCTGAACTGCGTGCAGTGCCATGGCCCGGCGCTGAAAGGCCAGCAGCACATCCCGCGGCTGGCCGGGCAGCAGGCGGCCTATTTGCGCATCCAGCTGCAGGGCTTCAAGGCGCAAACGCGGTTTGACATGGACGGCAACATGACATCGGCCGCGCAGGCCATGACAGCCGACGACATCGAGCTGCTGGCGACTTACCTGGCGGCCCTGCCCTGAGGGCAGGCGCCCCGATCTGGGGCGTGGCATTGGCATATCGCTTGCAGGACGCAGCGGTCCATCTCTGTTGGAGACCCGCATGCCTGTCCTGAAAACCGCCCGCCGTTCGGTGTTGGCCCATCTTGTCGCCGGGTTTGCTCTGCTGGCCGCGCCCGCCGCGCACGCGCAAGAGTCCTTCACCTTCCTGACCAGCTGGTACGCCCAGGCCGAGCACGGCGGCTTCTACCAGGCGCTGGCGACGGGCCTGTACAAGAAAGCCGGGCTGGACGTGACCATCAAGATGGGCGGCCCGCAGGTCAACGGCATGCAGCTGCTGGCCGCCGGCCAGGCCGACGCCATCATGGGCTACGACATCGCCGTGCTGAAGGGCCGCGAACAGGGCGTTGAAGCCGTGACCATCGCGGCCAGTTTCCAGAAAGACCTGCAGGGCATGATGACCCACGAGGACGTCAAGAGCCTGGCCGAGCTGAAGGGCAAGACCATCCTGGTGGCCACATCCGGCCGCAGCACCTGGTGGCCCTGGGTCAAGGCCAAATGGAACTACAGCGAAGAGCAGACGCGGCCCTACACCTTCAACGTGCAGCCCTTCGTGGCCGACAAGAACCTGGCGCAGCAGGGCTACCCGTCTTCAGAACCTTTCGCGGCGATGAAGGCCGGCGTCAAGGCCAACTTCTTCCTCTTCGCCGACAGCGGCTACCCGCCCTACGGCACCACCATCGTGACGATGGAAAAGACCATCGCCGCCAAGCCCGAGGTGCTGCGGCGTTTCGTTGCCGCCAGCATGGAAGGCTGGAAGACCTTCATGGTCAACCCGGCGCCGGCCATCGCGCTGATCAAAAAAGACAACCCGAACATGACCGACGAGCAGATCGCTTACGGCATCCAGCGCATGAAGGAACTGGACGTGCTGGGCGCGGGTGACGCGAAGACGCTGGGCATCGGCACCCTGCGCGAAGACCGCTTCAAGGCGACCTACGACATGCTGGTGCTGCACAAGCTGATCGAGCCCGGCAAGGTGGACTGGAAGAAGAGCTACAGCACGCAGTTCGTCAAAGACCTGCGGGTTCTTCCCTGACCCCCTGGGCCTTGCAGCGTATGGGTTTGCAAGACACTCTGCGGTGAACCCGACACCGGAGACACCATGAAGCTGCCGACCCTGTCCCTCACCCTGGCGCTGCTGGCCGGCGCTGCACCCGCCAGCGCGCAAGCCCCCGAAAAATTCGTCTACCTGACCAACTGGTACGCCGAGGCCGAGCACGGCGGCTTCTACCAGGCGCTGGCGTCCGGGCTGTACAAGAAAGAAGGTCTGGACGTCAGCATCCGCATGGGAGGCCCGCAGATCAACGGCCTGCAACTGCTGGCCGCCGGCCAGGTGGATTGCATGATGGGCTACGACGTGCAGACCATGAAGGCGCGCGAGCAGGGCATCACCGCGGTGACGGTGGCGGCGGCCTTCCAGAAAGACCCGCAGGTGATGATCGGCCACCCCGAGAACTTCAAGCAGATGGCCGACCTGAAGGGCAAGACCATCCTGATTTCCGGCGACGCCCGCACCAATTTCTGGCCCTGGCTGCAGGCCACCTTCAAGCTGGATGAGAAGCAGGTGCGGCCCTACACCTTCAACATCCAGCCCTTCGTGGCGGACAAGAACGTGGTGCAGCAGGGCTATCTGTCCAGCGAGCCGTACGCCATCGAAAAGCAGGCGAAGTTCAAGCCGAATGCCTTCCTGCTGTCCGACCACGGCTGGCCGCCCTACACCACCACCATCGTCTGCATGGAAAGCACCTTGCAGAAGAAACCCAAGCAGGTGGCGGCCTTCGTCAAGGCCAGCATGCTCGGCTGGAAGGACTACATGACGGGTGACGCGAAAGCCGCCAACGCGCTGATCCGCAAGGACAACCCGAACATGGGCGAGGACGAGTTGCTGAACGGCATCCGCCTGCTGAACCAGACCGGCATGGTTCTGGGTGGCGACGCGAAAACCATGGGTGTGGGCGTGATCACCGACGCGCGCATGAAGACAACCTACGACATGCTGGTCAGCATGAAGCTGCTGGACCCGGCCAAGGTGGACTTGAAGAAGACCTACACCACGCAGTTCATCAAGGACCTGAAGGTGCTGCCCTGAAACCGTTGCTCTCTTCCCGCCCCGGCCTGCGATGAGCGACACCCCGGCAGTCGAAGTCCTCTCGGCCGAGAAGACCTATCCCAACGGCACGCGCGCGCTGCTGCCCGTCAACCTGACGGTGCGCGAGGGCGAATTCGTCACCTTGCTGGGCCCCAGCGGCTGCGGCAAGAGCACGCTGCTGAAGATGGTGGCCGGCTTGCTGCCACCCAGCGACGGCCGATTGCTGCTGTGGCGCAAACCGGTGGATCAGGTCGGGACGGTTGCTGGCGGCGGCCACCGCCTGAGCTTCGTCTTCCAGGAAGCCACGCTGATGCCCTGGGCCCGCGTGCGCAGCAATGTGCGCCTGCCGCTGGACCTGGCCGGCGTGCCCGCTGCCGAGGCCGCGCCGCGTGTCGACAGCGCGCTGCAACTCGTCGGCCTGGATAAATTCGGCGACAGCCTGCCGCGCGAATTGAGTGGCGGCATGCAGATGCGCGTGTCCATCGCGCGCGGCCTGGTGACGCAGCCGCAACTGCTGCTGATGGACGAGCCTTTCGGCGCGCTGGACGAGATCACGCGCAATCGGCTGGACAGTGATTTGCTGGCGCTCTGGCAGCGCCAGAAGCTGACCGTCATCTTCGTGACGCACTCCATCCACGAGGCGGTTTTCCTGAGCCAGCGCGTGGTGGTGATGGCGGCGCGGCCGGGCCGCATCGTCGAGGAATTCACCATCGATGAACCGCATCCGCGCACGGCCGATTTCCGCGTTTCGACGGCCTTCAGCCAGCACGCGAAAGTTTTGCAAGACAGCCTGTTGCGCGCGAGTGGCGCTGAGGCGGACTTGGCATGAACCCCAGCGCGCAGAGGTTCATCTGGCCGCTGATGGTGGCCGTGGTGCTGATCGCGCTGTGGCACGGCCTGGTCCTCTACTTCGAGGTGCCGGTCTTCCTGGTGCCGCCGCCGCTGCGCGTGGCGCAGGTGCTGTTCGAAGACGCCGGCCTGCTGTTCGGCGCGCTGCTCACCACGATGAAGATCACGCTGCTGGCCTTCGCCTGTGCCACGCTGCTGGGTGTGCTGATCGCCTTCGCCTTCGTGCAGAGCCGGGTCATCGAAACGGCGCTGTTTCCCTACGCCGTGCTGCTGCAGGTGACGCCCATCGTGGCCATCGCGCCGCTGATCATCATCTGGGTCAAGGACCCGACCGCGTCGCTGGTCATCTGCGCCACGCTGGTCGCGCTCTTCCCCATCATCGCCAACACCACGCTGGGCTTGCGCAGCGTGAACCCGGGGCTGTTGAGCTACTTCAAGTTGAACCGCGCCAGTCGCTGGCAGACGCTGGTGCGGCTGCGCATCCCCAGCGCGCTGCCCTACTTTTTCGGCGGACTGCGCATCAGCAGCGGGCTGAGTTTGATCGGCGCCGTGGTGGCTGAATTCGTCGCCGGCACCGGCGGCACGGGCACGGGGCTGGCGTACCAGATTTTGCAAGCCGGCTACCAGCTGAACATCCCGCGCATGTTCGCCGCACTGCTGCTGATCACCGTCACCGGCGTGCTGCTGTTCGCGGCGATGGCGGGGCTTTCGAAGTGGGCCTTGGGCGGTTGGCATGACAGTGAGCAGGCGCATGACTGACCTGCTCGTTCAAGGTGCCACCCACCTGTGGACCGGGCTGCGGGGCGACGCGATGCGGGTGGACCCGGTCAAAGGTGGCTGCGACATCCGCATCCGTCAGGGCGTGATCACCGCCATCGGCCACCTGGCGCCCGAACCCGGCGAGCGCGTGCTGGACGCCAGCGGCTGCGTCATCCACCCGGCCTCGGTCAACACCCACCACCACCTGTTCCAGAGCCTGCTGAAGGGCATACCGGCCGGCATCAACCTGGCGCTGGTGCCCTGGCTGGCGGCGGTACCGGTGGCCTACCGGCGGCACTTCGACCATGAAGAAGCCCTGCGCGTGGCGGCCCGCGTGGGCCTGGTGGAATTGATGCTGTCGGGCTGCGGCACGGTGGCCGACCACCAGTACCACCATTACCCCGACATGCCCTTCGACGCCAGCGCGGCGGTCTTCGACGAAGCCGAAAAATTGGGCTTGCGGATGGTGCTGTGCCGGGGCGGCCAGACGGTGGCGCGCGCAATGACCGACGCCGTGGCGCCGCCGCAAGTGGCGCCGGAAACGCTGGACGCTTTCATGGCCGCCATGGCGCGCGACGTGCAGCGATTCCACGACCCGTCACCGATGGCGATGCGCCGCGTCGTCAGCGCCATCACCACGCCGAACTGGAGTTGCCGCGCCGATGAGTTGAAGCCGATGGCCGAACAGGCGCGCTCACTCGGCATCCGCCTGCACAGCCACCTCAGCGAGACCTACGACTACGTGCGCTGGGCGCGCGAGGTGCACGGCTGCACCCCGCTGCAATTCGTTGAACAACACGGCTGGGTCGGCCCCGACGTCTGGTACGCCCACATGGTGCATTTGGACGACAGCGACCTGCAGATCTGCGCCCGCACCGGCACCGGCATCGCCCACTGCCCGCAAAGCAACGCGCGCCAGGGCAGCGGCATCGCGCGCATCCCCGAAGCGCTGGCGCTGGGCATACCGGTGTCGCTGGCGGTGGACGGCGCGGCCAGCAACGAAGCCGCCGACATGGCCAGCGAGATGCACGCGGCCTGGCTGATGCACCGGGCCGACCCGCGCGCCGGTGAACGCGCGCAGCAGGGCGGCACGCAGCCCGGCGGCCACGCGGCGGCGCTGACGGTGGAAGACGTGGTGCACATCGCCACCGCCGGCGGCGCGCGCGTGCTGGGGCTGGATGGCGTCGGCAGCTTGCAGGTCGGCATGGCGGCCGACATCGCCATCTACGACCTGGACCAGCCGCGCCATTTCGGCCTGCACGACCCGGCCATCGCACCGGTGGCCAGCGGTGGTCGTACCACCTTGCGGGCGCTGCTGGTGCAAGGGCGTGTGGTCGTCGAAAACGACGCGGTGCCGGGGCTGGACCTGGCGCAACTGCGCGCCGATGCGCAGGCGCTGGTCCGGCGCATGCAGGCCTGAAGGCCCATCCGCCTTCGGTTCACTTCACCCCTCGAAAGACGCCACCATGCTGGTCACCCAACAACCCGTCTTCCGCCGCTTCTGGCACGCCGTGATGCCGCTGTCCCACCTGGCCGGTGGCACGCCGCAGCCCTTCACGCTGCTGGGCGAAAAGATCGTGCTCTTCCTGGACGCCCACGGCCAGCCCGCTGCGCTGAAAGACCGCTGCTGCCACCGCACCGCGCAACTCAGCAAGGGGCAGTGCGTGAACGGCGCGCTGCAATGCGGCTACCACGGCTGGACCTACAACGCCGCCGGCCGCGTCATCCGCATCCCGCAGTACGACGAAGCCCGCGCGATACCGGCCGATTACTGCACGCCGGCCTACCGCTGCGCCGCGAAACACGGCTACGCCTGGGTGGCCCTGGTGCCGCCGGGCGATGAACCGCTGGCACCGATACCCGACATCCCCGAATTCGACGCCCCGGGCTGGCGCACCATCTTCCAGTTCTACGAAACCTGGGCCACCAGCCCGGTGCGCGCGCTGGAAAACAGCTTCGACAACAGCCACTTCAGCTTCGTCCACCGCGCCACCTTCGGCGTGGCCGACCAGCCCAAGCCCAGCAAGTACGAACTGGTGCAGACCGATGGCGGTTTCTACGCCGAAACCATCATCGCCGCCGCCAACCCCGAGGCCTACCACCGGGTCAGCGGCAACACCGGCCCCATCACGCAGCGCCACATGCGCAACGCCTACTACCTGCCGTTCTCGCGCCGGCTGGACATCGAATACCCCGCCGGGGTTGACAAGGACGACGGCAAGCCTGGCGTGCGCCACGTCATCATCAACTGCTTCACGCCCATCGACGACGGCCACATCCAGCTCTGCCAATGGCTGTTCCGCAACGACACCGAAGCCGACTGCCCCGAAGCGATGCTGGTGCATTTCGACGAGGTCATCACGCGCGAAGACAAGGACATCCTCGAATCGACCGACCCCGACGCGCTGGTGGACACGCGGCGGCGCGGCGTCGAATATTCGATGGACAGCGACAAGCCCGGCATGTTGATCAGGAAGCTGCTGATGGAACTGCTGGCCGCGCACGGCGAAGCCGAGGTGCACCGCTAGACTGCGGCGATGCCCTGGACGCAAACGCTGGCCGGTCGGACGCACCGCTTCGATGACCTGAAGACGCTGCTGGCGCGGGCCACCCCGCTGCGTTCCGGCGACGCGCTGGCCGGCCTGGCCGCCGAATCCGCCGCCGAGCGCATCGCCGCGCAACTGACGCTGGCCGACCTGCCGCTGAAGGCCTTCCTCAGCGAGGCGCTGGTCCCCTACGAGGACGATGAGGTGACGCGGCTGATCATCGACAGCCACGACGCGGCGGCCTTCGCGGCGGTGGCGCACCTGACGATCGGCGACTTCCGCGACTGGCTGCTCGGGCCCGCCGCCACGCCGGCCGCCTTGCAGGCGCTGGCCCCCGGCCTGATGCCCGAAATGGCCGCCGCCGTCAGCAAGCTGATGCGCCTGCAGGACCTGATGGCCGTGGCGAAGAAGTGCCAGGTCAGCACCGCCTTTCGCAACACCCTCGGCCTGCCCGGCCACCTGGCGGTGCGCTTGCAACCCAACCACCCCACCGACGACCTGCGCGGTGTGGCGGCCAGCATGCTGGACGGCCTGATGTACG
>JANPHI010000258.1:0-15996 GCA_031424355.1 Betaproteobacteria bacterium | reverse complement strand
CGCAGCGACACATGGCCGCGCGTCAGGTCGCCCTGGTCGGCGGCGTCCAGGATCAAGCCGGCGGCAATCAGTTTTTCGCGGGCTTCGAGTTCGGTCATCGCAGTGGCGGCATTCATGTGGCTTCCTCGGTCAGCTGCGGTTCGGGCTGGCCTTCGTAGATCTGCACCAGGTCTTGCGCGATGGGCGCGTACTTGGCGTGGGTGCGCAGCATGAAGGCCGCGAAGCCGTCGCTGTTGTGGTGCTTCTTGGTTTCGGTCGGCAGTTCGATGCGGCCGCGCGTGGCGTCGCGCAGCACGCCCATCGGGTCTTGCCCCTGCTGCACTTTCTTCATCTCGCGCTTCAGCGTGCGGCGGTACATCGCCACGCCCTTGTCGGATGCCCCCAGGTGCTCTTGTGAACGGTCGGCGATGGCGCCCTGCGTGACCCAGGCCATCATGTCCTGGCCGTCGATGTTGTCGACGATGAAGTCGCCTTTCGCATCCAGGTAGGGCACTTCGTAGGTGTGCACTTTCGATTGCAACCTGGCCAGCAACTTCGCCGGCACCTGGGCGCCGGCCGGCGGCAGGTAGGCGTTGTACCAAAGGTGCAGCGTGTGGGTGTCGTCCACCGGCACGCGCATCTGGAAGGAGTGGTAACGCGCCTTCGGGTCGCCATTGCCGACGGCCAGGATGTTGGGGAAGACGATGGGGTGGCCGATGCGCCAGTCGTCGCTGTCTTCGCTGTGGCCGGCCAGCAGGCGGTGCTTGGTGATGCCGAATTCGAATTCGCGGAAATCGATCTTCAGGTGCGGCGTGCTGATGGCCACCTTCACGCCTTCCTGCTCTTTCTGGAATTCGTACTGGTGACCGTGCAGCCATTCGGTATGCACCGGGTCCAGCGAGTTCTCCATGATCTGCAGCCAGTTCACCGGCAGCACCACGCGGCCCATGATGCGGATCGCGCCCTCGGCCACGAAGCCGTCGAAGCGCGGCAGCACCGGCAGCGGCTGTTCGGACGTGACCGGCCCCAGGTAGGCGAAGAGCACGCCGCCCAGTTCCTGCACCGGGTAGGCCGTGGTGCCGGTGCTGGCGCGGAAGGCCGGGTTGTCGGCTTCGAAAGGCTGGTGCAGGCAGGCACCCGCCGCGTTGAATTCCCAGCCGTGGTACGGGCAGCGGATGCCGCGTGCTGTGGGGATGCCGTGCAGGAAAGACGCGCGGCGGTGCGGGCACTGCTCGGCGATCAGGCCCAGCCCACCGCTGCGGTCGCGGAACAGGATCAGGTCTTCGCCCAGCAGGCGCACACGCTGCGTCCACTTGTCGGACAAATCCACTGCAGCGGCGAAGGGCTGCCAGTAGCGGCGCATCAAGTCGCCCATCGGCGTGCCGGGGCCGACCTGGGTCAGCAGCTGGTTTTGTTCGGGGCTTTCCATGGTGCTTCCTGGCCGGGAGGTCGTTCAGAAACGTTCCAAATAAAGGAACGACGGTCCAAATAGAGAGACCGCGATGGTGGTGTTCACCCTGCGCGTTGTCAACGCGGCCGCGCTCGGGGCAAACCCGCGCGATACTGAAAGCCCTCAGCACGAAGCCTGCACACCCCGTGTCCAAGACCGGCCGCAACGAGCCCTGCCCCTGCGGCAGCGGCCGCAAATACAAGCTCTGCCACGGTGCGGTGGCCATCGCGGCACCAAGCACGGCCACGGCCGCACCGGCCACCGCTGCCGCCGCCGTCCCCACCACGGACACCGCTTCGAGCACCGCCACGCCCCGCCAGTGCGGCCCCTGCACCGCCTGCTGCGAAGGCTGGGCCGAAGGCGAGATACGCGGCCACCGCATGCACCCGGGTCAGCCTTGCCACTTCCTGGCCGGTGGCCGGGGCGGCACCTGCAGCATCTACGCAGAACGCCCGCAATCACCGTGCCGCAACTTCGTCTGCGGCTGGCTGGCGCCGGGTAGCCCCTTTCCCGATGACTTCCGACCCGACATCTCCGGCGTCATCATCGTGACCATGCGCTGGCGGGACAGCCCTTGCCACGTGCTGCTGCCAGCCGGCAACGACGCTGGCCCGGAAATGCTGGACTGGATGAAGGCCTGGGCGCGGCACAGCGGCGCGCCCTTCTACTACTCGGTCAACGGCCAGCGGCTGGGCTACGGCCCGGCGGCGTTTCAGCAGGAGATGCTGGACAAGGTGCAACGGGGCGTGCCGTTGTGGTGAAGTGCAGCCGACCTTCCACCGCACGCGGGTTGACTGAAGCCGTGCCCAAACCGTGACGTTGCAACCCCTCTTCGATCTGTACGCAGTCGCCACCGGGTTTCGTCAAACGATCCATTCACCATTGGCCAAAAGCTCGTTGAAAAATTCTTTCAAGGTGCTGCTGCTCATGCCATAGGGGTCAAAACTGGCCGAGCGGGAGTATTTGAGAAAGATGTGCCGATTGGCCGCAATCGGCGCCAGTGAACCCATGGCCCAGGTCGAGAACCGGCGGCTGCTGATTTCGCTGAAATCCAGCACGGCAGGCTCGCGGTGGCGCGGGTCGGCCAGGATGCGGTGATAAAGCCGATTGACTTCCGTGCGATCACCTTCGAGCTGTTGCAGAAAAATGCCATTCGCCAGACACAAGGTTCCGGTCACGCCCACGCGGGCGTTGTTGCGCTGTGACGCGTCCAGGATGGCTGTCAGGTCTTCGGGTGTGATGGCACGCGAAGTGCGGCTGGCATAGGTCAGTTGAATCAGCATGGCGTTTATCTCTTGTGGCCGGTGGTTGAGGCGTTGCGCCTGAAATTATCCGATCAGCTGGCGGGCGCCGCACCCCGTGCGCCACCGTCCCAACGGTGCAGACCCGGCGCGTCCAGCTCGAACAGGTCCAGCGCGCGCCCGACCGTCTGGTCGATGATGTCCTGCACCGTCGCCGGCCGGCTGTAGAAGGCCGGCACCGGCGGCATCAGGATGGCGCCGTTCTGCGTGGCCTGCGCCATCAGCGCGATGTGGCCGGCGTGCAGCGGGGTTTCGCGCAGCAACAGCACCACGCGCCGGCGTTCTTTCAAACAGACATCGGCCGCGCGCACCACCAGTTCGTCGTTGTAGCTGTGCGCGATGCCGCTCAGCGTCTTGATCGAACAGGGCGCCACCAGCATGCCCAGGGTCTTGAAGGAGCCTGAAGAGATCGAGGCGCCGATGTCCCGTGCGCTGTGCACGCAGTCGGCCATTTCGCGCACCTGCGCCGCGCTGAAGTCGGTTTCCTCGGCCAGCGTGCGGGCGCCCGAAGCGGTCAGGATCAAATGCGTTTCGACACCGCCCATCTCGCGCAGCAGTTGCAGCGCACGCACGCCGTAGGCCACGCCCGAGGCGCCGGTGATGGCGACGATCAGGCGGCGGGTGCTGGGAATGACGGTCATGGCGGGGATGTCCTGGGCGGGTGCGTCTGCGCGGGCGTCGCGCGGTGTGCAGCGCCGGGTTCAGCGCGGCCTGCGGCTGCGACCTTAAGCGAAGTCAGCCGGCGGCGCAGGCGTCGAAGCCGGCCCGCAGCGCGGCAGCGTCCAGGTGGCGGCCGATGAAGACCAGCCGGCTGCTGCGCGCTTCGTCGGCGCGCCACGGGCGTTGGAAGTCGCCTTCCAGAATCATGTGCACCGCCTGGAAGACCATGCGCCGCTCGTCGCCCGCCACATCGACGATGCCTTTGGCACGCAGGATGTCGGCGCCCTGTGTGGCGACCACCTGCGTCAACCAGGCCTGCACGCGCGCAGCGTCCATGGCCTGCGTGGACACGAGCGACACGCTGGTGATGCCGCTGTCGTGGATGTGGTCGCCGTGGTGGCAATGTTCGTCGTGCACATGCCCGGCCTCCAGCGCCGCGATGCGGTCCAGGTCAAAGCCGCCGCAGCCCAGCACCGTGTCCAGCGCCACGCCGCTGCGCAGCGCGCGCTGGATGGGCGCCAGCGGGTTCAGGTGGCGCAGCCGGCGTTCGACCGCTTGCAGTTCGATCTCGGTCGCCAGGTCGGTCTTGTTCAGCACGATCTGGTCGGCAAAGGCAATCTGCTCGGCGGCCTCCAAGCTGTGGGCCAATTGGCCGGTGATGTGGTGTGCATCGACCAGCGTGGTGATCGAGTCCAGCCGCAGTTGCGCGCGCAATTTCGCATCGACGAAGAAGGTCTGCGCCACCGGCCCCGGGTCGGCCAGGCCGGTGGTTTCGACGATGACCGCGTCGAAGCGCCCAGCCGCGCCGGGCCGCGCCAGCAGGCTGTGCAGCGTGCGGATCAGGTCGCCGCGCACGGTGCAGCAGATGCAGCCGTTGTTCATCTCGAACAACTCTTCGTTGCTGTGGGTGACCAGTTCGGCGTCGATGCCGATCTCGCCGAACTCGTTGACGATGACCGCGTAACGCTGGCCGTGGTCAACGCTGAGGATGCGGTTGAGCAGCGTGGTCTTGCCGGCACCCAGGTAGCCGGTCAGCACCGTCACCGGGATGCGGGTGTCCGCCGGCGTGTCAGACACTTCGACCGTTACTCCCAGGGCATCAAGGACGCGTGGATCACGTTGGGCACACCCGCATTGCCCACCGAGCGGATCGCCAGGTCGGTGTCCTTCAAACCGAAGCGGTGCGTGGTCACCTTCTCCAGCGGGAAGCGCTTCGACGCCAGCTGTGCCAGCGCCAGTTCGCAGGCCCGGTAGCTGTGGCCGCGCGCGCTTTTCAGCGTGATCCACTTCAGCGTCATCTTGGCCAGCGGGAAGTTGGGGAAGTCGCCCATTTCGCCCTGCACCACCATCAGCCCGCCCTTGCGCTTCAGCGCCTCGATGCCCAGCAGGATGGGCGTGGTGCCGGCACCGGCGGTGCAATCCAGCACCACGTCCACGCCACGCCCGCCCGTCAGTTCGTGGATGCGTTCCAGCGGGTTCTCTGCGGTCACGTCGATGACGTGGTCGGCGCCCAGCAGCTTGGCCACTTCCAGCCGCGCGGCGTCTTTGCCGGTACCGGTGACGATGATCATGCTGGCGCCGGCCTGCTTGCAGATCACCGTCTGCGACAGGCCCTGCTGGCCCGGCCCCTGGATCAGCACGATGTCGTCGTACTTCACGCCGCCGTCGAACAGCGACCATTCCACGCCGTTGGCCATCGGCGTGACCAGGCCGGCCATTTCGGGCGTGACGCCCGCCGGCACCTTGTGCACGATGCTGTTCCACGGCAGGAAGACGTATTGCGCGAAGCCGCCCCACAGGTGCGGCGCCTTTTCGGTGGACGTGTAGCCGAAGCGCAGGCCGTCGGGGTTGCCGCGCCAGTCGGTGGCCTTGCAGTGGCGGTATTCGCCGCGGTGGCACCACTCGCATTGCATGCAGCCGACATAGTGCTCGACGAAGACCAGATCGCCTTCCTTGAAGCCCTTCTTGCGCGTGAACTCGCGGCCGGCTTTCGCGATGGTGCCGATGTTCTCGTGGCCCATGATGACCGGCGCACCCTTCAGCGGGTCCTTGTACATCTTGACGTCGGTGCCGCAGATGCCGGCCACTTCCATCTTCAGCAGCGCGCAGTCCTCGGGCACCTCGGGCATGTCGTATTCGCGGATCTCGATCTTGCTCGGACCGGTCTTCACCGCCGCTTGTACTTTTTCCATGGCCAGTCTCCAGGTGTTCGAATATTCGCAGGCGCGTTCTTGGCGCCAGTTCTCAGCGCCGGTTCAAAGCGTCAAAGTGCTTCGCCGGCTTTCAACACGCCGGCCGCCACCAGCGCGGCTTCCAGCCACTTCGGGCGTATCGGCCCGCCGCCGGTGATGTCGGCGATGCGCTTGCGTTCGTCGGCCACCTTGGCGGCCGCCAGCGGCAGCAGTGACGCGACCTTTTCGCGTTCGATGACGACCACACCGTCGGCGTCGCCGACGATCAGGTCACCCGGGTTGACGGACGCACCGCCGCAACCGATGGGCCAGTTGATGCGGCCCGGCACGTTCTTGGTCGGGCCGTTGGGGTTGGCGCCGACGGCCCACACCGGGAAGCCCAGTTCGATGAGTTCTTCCGTGTCGCGGATGGACGCGTCCAGCACCGCGCCGGCGAAGCCCAGCCGCTTGCAGGCGTTGAGCATGATGCTGCCCATCAGCGCCGCGCTGCGGTCGGCCTTGCCGTCGATGACCAGCACGTCGCCCGGTTTCGCCATCGCCATCGCGGCGTGGATCATCAGGTTGTCACCGGGCCGCACTTCGATGGTGAAGGCCGGACCGCAGACGCGCATGTTCGGGCTCAGCGGCGCGATGCGGCCGTCCATGGTGCCGCGCCGGCCGGCCACGTCGGCCAGGATGGACGCGGCGTAGGCCGAAGCCTGCTGCACCAGGGCCGCGTCGATGCGGGTGAAGTCGCGGCGGATGTCGTTCAGGTCTGTTGTCGTGCCGGTCGTCATGTTTCGCTTTCGGGATCAGGCGGCGTCCACCGACGCCAGGAATTGCAGCAGGCGCGCCGGTGCCGTGACGTCGGTCTGCTCGGCGGGCAGCGCGTCCCAGTATTCGGCGCGCGGCAGGCACTCTTCCAGATAGCGCGCGGCCGATGTGGCGTGTGAGGCATCGCGGCCCGGCACGACGAGCGCGGGGATGTCGAGCTGCAGCAGCTGTTCGGCTTCGGCACCGGGCGCGGTGTCGCGGTCCAGCAGCGCGCGGGCCATGCCGCCCACCGTCAGTTTGTAGCGCTCGACATCCTGCGCGGCGTAAGCGGCAGCGAAGTCGGCGTTGCGGCGCAATTCGTTGACCCACGGCCCGCCGCGCGGGTCTTCGCCGAAGCTCTTGCCGCTGCTCTTCGCCAGCGCCAGCACGGCGGGCAAACCTTCCTGCTGCACAAAGGCCAGGTGCTGCGCAAAGCGCAGCTGGCCGTTGATGCGGTACTTCGCGCCGCCCACCGGCCAGTACAGCAGCATGCTGCGCGTGGCCTCGGGGTAGGTTGCCGCGAAGGCCACCACGGGCGCGCAGCCCATGCAGCCGCCCATCAGGTGGGCTTGCGCAATGCCCAGGTGGTCGAGCAGGCCCTTGCCCTGCGCCACGTAATGCGCCCAGGTGATGCGTTCGACACGCCCGCCGCTCTGCCCCGTCTCGCGGCGGTCGAACAGGATGCACTGGTAATTCGCCGTCAAAGCGCCCAGCATCTTCGTCTTGCCGTAGACGCCCAGCGACGACCACTTTTCCAGCGTCGCGTCGAAGCCGCCGGGCGAGAACATCAGCAGCGGCGCTCCGCTGCCGACCACCTCGTAGCGCGTCGCGATGCCGGCTATCAGAACCGTCGGCATGTCAGTGCGTGGCGATGGGGATGCCGCCCTTGATCTGGCGGCCGGCGCGCACGTCGTCCACCAGCGCGGTCAGCGCGTCCAGCGTGGCGCGCGCCGTGTGGGCGTAGGTCTCGGGTGGGTGGTCGATGGTGGCGGCCGCGTAGCCGATGGCCGCGTTGGCCATGCGCATGCGGCCGTCCAGCCAGGGGCCGCCGCCCAGGCCGCCGATGACCGGTATCTTCACCGCCGCCGCCACTGCCGGGCCGGCCACCGGGCCGCTGTGCGTGAAGTCCAGCAGCGCCGCGCCGGCGGCTTCCAGGCGCTGGGCCTCTTCGACCAGTTGCGCGGTCAACGTGGGCGGCAACTGCACGCCCACTTTCAAGGTGTTCTTGTAGTCCACGCCGTGCTTCAGCGCCGTCTGCGGCGTGATGCCGAACTGCGCGAACACCGGTATGCCGGCGCGCGTGATCGCAGCCACCGCTTCGGGGAAGTCGGCCGCGCCGTCGAGCTTGACCATGTCCACGCCGGCTTCCTTGACGAAGCGGATGGCAGCGCGCAGGGCGGCATCGGGCCCTTCCTGCAAGGGGCCAAAGGGAAAGTCCACGCTGACCAGCGCCCGCTTCACGCCGCGTCGCACGGCCTTGGTGACGATCAGCATTTCCTCCATCGTCACTTCCAGCGGGTTGGCGTGGCCCCACAGGTTGATGCCCACCGTGTCGCCCACGCTGACGATGTCCACGCCGGCGCGGTCGACGATCTGCGCCATCTGCCAGTCCCAGGCGACCACGCCGACGATCTTCCTGCCGTCGCGCTTCATCTGCTGCAGGGCGGGCACGGTCAAGGTGGTGGGCGAGGCGCTGGACATGGCGGATCCTGTTCGGGGTTCACGCCACCAGGGCGTGGGTGCTGGGTGCGAAAAGTGCCTCCAGCGTGGGTGCGCGGTCGATGATGCCCTGCTCGACCGCCGAAGCCAGCGCGGTTTCCAGCATGCGGCGGTTGGGCGCGATGCCGTAGGGCAGCGGGTCGGCGCCGGTCACGTCCATCACGCGGCGGTGCATCTGGTCCACGGGCGTCATCGGCGCCAGGCTGCCAGTGCGCAGCCGCTCCACGTAGCGCCGCTTGCTTTCGGCGAAGGCGTCGAAGACGGCGCGGGCCACGTCCGGGTGGGCGGCCAACACCTCGTCCTTCACCACCACCAGGTGGTTGATGGGGTAGTGGCCGTGGTCGCGCAGCGCGTCCAGGCCGGCCTGCGCGGCGTTGGCGATCAAGGGCTTGACGTGGGGTGCATCGACCTCGACCCCAATGGCGCCGGCCAGCTCGCCGCTGGCCACCATGTCGGCCATCTTGCGGCCCTTCTCAATGGGCTGCACGTAAGCCGGCGGCCGGTACTCGGCCACGTGTTCGTCGCCCGACAAGACCCAGGTGATCTTCTTCAGGTCGACACCGTACTGGTGCTGCAGCACGCTGCGCGCCCACAGACCGGTGGTCACCGTCCAACCGCGGTTCACGCCCACCTTGCGGCCTTCCAGGTCCTTCGGGTGCCGGATGCCGAGTTCGGTGTTGACGACGATGGCGCCGTGGTGAAAAGCGCGCACCAGGAAGATGGGCAAGGCCGTGAAGCGCTTGCCGTGGGCGCGGGCGCAGACGTAGGTGGTCAGCGCCATTTCGCTGACATCGAATTCCAGTCCGCGCACCATGCGCCTGAAGCCGTCGATCAGCACCGGCACGTCGTCGAAAACCAAAGTGCAGCCCTCGGGCTGAACGCTGCCGTCTTTCAGCGCCGCGTTGTTGCCCTGCGTGCGCGTGACGGTCTTGAGCAAAGGTCCGGCCATGTGCCTCTCATCCCTGGTGTGTTGTGTTTCTTGTTCTCAAACGCATCGTTTCAACAACAGCCGCAAGCCCAGTCGGGCGGCGCCGCCAGCGCGTCGCGCATCCACCAGGGCGGCAGGTCATCGGGCTGCACCTGCTGCACGGGCTTGAAGACCTTCAGATGATGGCGCACGGCCTCGTCCGCCGGCTCCATCCAGTAGGCCACCACCGTTTCCAGCGGCGGGCAGCCGGGCAACTGGCAGGCCAGTTCGGTGACCAGCACCACGGCCCCGGGCGGCAGGCGAAACCGCTCGCGCACCCAGGCTTCCACCTGCGCCACCGCCTGCTCGTGTTGCGGGCCTTGCGCCAGCGTGCTGAACATGGCGCGCTGTCGGTTCCGCGTGGCGGGGGTGCATCTAGACCGATGACTGGCGCGTGCCCGGCACGGCACGCAGGGCGTCGCGCGCAGCTTCCTTGAAAGGCTGGTCGCGCTTCAGCAGCACAGCGGCCGACCGCACCTTCTGGTGCTCGGGGTCGATGCCCGGCGGGGGCGTGCCGTTGTCGGCCAGGGCCTTGGCGGCCTTCATCAAACGCTGCCGCATCATGATGATGCCGTTGTCGGTGCCAACCAGGTTTTCGCGGGTGCGGTCCTGGATGGCGCCCATGCTTTCCTGCAGCGAAGCGTCCTGCATCGCGATGCCTTCGATGCCGCTGTACTGGGTGCCGGCCTTTTGCGCGGCGCGGTCCATCAGGTAGTCGTTGGTCTTGTTCTGCAGCGGGATGTAGGTGCCGGGCACGTACTTCACGTGCACGCCTTGGCCATCTTTCATGGCCTGCACTTCGCTGTCTTTCAAGGGCCGAACGGGGTGGTAGTCGAAGCTCCAGGCCCAGTTGTTGTGGTCGTCGATGGGCACCCAGAAATGGCCGTGCAGCGGGTGGTCGCCACGCGGCGGCACCTGGGTGAAGCAGGGCATGATCCACGGCGTGATGCGCCAGTAGTACTGGTCGTCTTCGGCGTTACGGCGCGCACCCACGAACAGGCCGCCATCGGCCTGCGCCACGTCGAACACCGGCTTCTTGTCGGCGATGTTGTACTGGTTGCCCTTGGCACCCTTGAACAGCGGGTCGGTGTTCAGCGCACCGCTGTGCAGGAAGCTGACGTGGCTGCTGTCGATGCCGCCTTCCAGCGCCTGCAGCCAGTTGCATTCCTGCAGCCGCTTGCTGGTGAAACTTTGGTTGGCCGGCACGGTGGCGAATTCGAATTCGGGCAGCGGTGGCTGCAGTTCGGGCGGGCCCATGTAGATCCACAACACGCCGCCGCGCTCGACCAGCGGGTAGCCCTTCAGCTTGATGCGGTCGCAGTAGCCGCTTTCGGCCTCGCTGGGCACGTCCACGCACTGGCCGGTGACGTCGTACTTCCAGCCGTGGTACGGGCAGCGCAGGCCGCTTTCTTCATTGCGGCCGAACCACAGCGAAACGCCGCGGTGGGCGCAGAACTCGTCGATGGCGCCCAGGCGGCCTTGCGTGTCGCGAAAGGCGATCAGCTTTTCCGACAGCAGCTGCAGCTTGACCGGGGCGCAGTCGGGCTCGGGCAGCTCTTCGGCCAGCAGGGCCGGCAGCCAGTAGCGGCGGAACAGATGGCCCATCGCCGTGCCGGGGCCTGTCTGCGTGACGAGATCGTTCTGTTCTTTCTTCAGCATGGCCGCACCTTCGTTCTGTCTCTTCGACTACCGTTCTTTATAGAAGAACAGTGTTCCTTTATTCAAAACGACGATATCATCCGCCCTCGTCGATTGTCAATTGGAGCTTGGGGCATGTCAGCACCCTGTGAACGCATCGCCTTGTGTCGGCCCGAGGCCGTGGAAGCCGGCAAGGCCATCCGCATCGAGAAGGGCGCCCTGACCCTGGCGGTGTTCAATCTGGACGGTGAGTACTTCGTCACCGACGACCTGTGTACCCACGGCCCCGGCTCGCTGTCGGAAGGCTGCATCGAAGGCGACACGGTGGAATGCGACTTCCACAACGGCGCCTTCAACATCCGCACCGGCGCCGTGGTGACACCGCCGTGCATGGTGCCGATCAAGACCTACCGCACCGTGGTCGACGCCGACGGCTACGTGTCCATCGAGGTCTGAAACCCCCGGGGAAGGGGGCCGACCGGCCTTGCCGGTCTGTCCTTGCCGCTGCAGGCGCCTACTTGGTCTGGTTGGCCAGTGACTTCACCGCCGGCGCCCAGCGCGCGATCTCGGCCGCCACGAAGCGCGTGAAGCCGGCCGCATCAAAGTCACCGGCTTCCATGCTTTCGGCGGCCATCGCGGCACGCACCGGCGCGCTCTGCAGGCCGCGTCGGATCTCGGCATTCAGCTTGTCCACCACCGCCGGCGGCATGCCGGCCGGGCCCGACACCGAAAACCAGGTCGTGCCCGTCAGTTGCGGGTAGCCCAGTTCGGCCAGCGTGGGCGTGTTGGGGTAGGCGGCCACGCGTTTCGATGAAGACACCGCCAGCAGCCGCAGCTTGCCGCTGTCGACGTGGGCATTGGACGAACTCAGCGTCATGAAGGCCGCCGGGATCTGGTTGCCCAGCAAATCGGCCACCGCCGGCCCCGCGCCTTTGTAGGCGATGTGCACCATGTTCAGGTGGTTGGCCTGGCGGAACAACTCACCCGTCAAGTGCCCGTGCGTGCCCTGCCCCGGTGAACCCCAGCTCAGGCCTTTCGGGCTGGCGTTGACCTGGGCGATGAAGCCCTTCACGTCCTTCACCGGCAGCTCGGCGTTGACCACCATGCCCAGCGGCGGGCCGCCCAGCAACGCGATGTGGCTGAAGTCTTTCATCGGGTCGATGCTGCCCGGCGTGTCGGCCGGCGCGATGACGTGCGAGCCGATGCCGGAAATGACCAGCGTGTAGCCGTCGGGCGCCGACCGGGCCACTTCCTTGGAGCCGATGAGCCCGCCCGCGCCGCCCTTGTTCTCGACAACCACCGTCTGCTTGAGCGCATCTTGCAGGTGGCGGCCGATCAGCCGGCCCAGCGTGTCGCTGCTGCCGCCGGCCGCGTAGGGCACCACCAGCCGGATGGACTTGCTGGGCCAGTCGCCCTGGGCGCGTGCGACGCCCGGCGCGATGGCCGCCAGCGTCGAAGCCAGGCCGAATTGCAGGGTGCGGCGGCGAGTGGCCGGCGGGAAGAATTCAGGGTGCGTCATGCGTTGGGGCAGAAGTTGAAGAACAGAAAGATCGGCGTGCCGCCGGGGCGGCCTCAGGCCGGCACGGCCTTGGCGCTCAACGCGGCCAGCACGCGCTCGGGCGTGAAGGGCACGCGCCGCAGGCGGCGGCCGGTGGCGTCGAACAGGGCATTGGCCAAGGCTGCCGCCACCGGGCGGGTGGACGGTTCGCCCGCGCCGTAGCTGCGGCCGGGCTGGTTGCCGACCAGCACCACGTCGATGCGGTCGGGCACCTCGGTCATGTCCAGGATGGGGTAGCTCAGCCAGTCCACGCTGTGCACCCGCTCGGCGTCGAAACGCACTTCTTCGTGCCGCGTGCGGCTCAGCGACATCAGCAGGTTCGATTCGATGACGCGCTCCAGGCTCAGCGGGTTGATGACCAGGCCGCAGTCGTGGGCCACGACGAAGCGCGTGGCGCGCCATTGCCCGGTGGCGCGTTCGACTTCGACCTCGGCCACGATGGCCACCACCGCACCGTTGCGCGGCGCGTAGGCGATGCCGCGGCCGCGCAGCGTGGCGCCGCTGTTGTTGCCGGTGCTCGCGGGATTCGGGCCGACCCGCGGCAGCCACTGCGCGCGCTCGGCAGCGGCGCGCACCACCGCGGCATGACGCGCGTCGCCCAGGTGCTGCAGGCGAAAGGCCACCGGGTCCTGCCCGGCGGCCAGTGCCAGTTCGTCGATGAAGCTTTCGCTGGCAAAGGTGGTGGCCATGCCGTCCGGGTCGCGCAGGTGCGCGGTGCGCAGGCCGGTGCTGAGCGAGGCGCTCCAGTCGATCAGTTCGCCGCTGACGCGCTGGTGGTCGAAGCGGTAGCTCTCGGCAGACACCTGGTAGAGGTCTTCGCTTTTCGTCACACCATTGCCGATCAGCTGCGCGGCCAGCGTGTCGCCGTAGCGCTGCGTACCCGACGGCCGCGTGCGGCCCGAGTAGCCGCGCGAGTGGTAGTCGAAGGCCACCACGCGGCCGGCGGCGTCCAGCCCGCCCTGCAGGCGAAACACGCCCGGCGGGCCTTTGGGGTCCCAGGCGGTGGCGTCGCTGCGCGCGTACTGCAGGCGCACCGGGCGGCCCACGGCTTGCGCCACGATGACGGCGTCCACCGCCGCGTCGTCGGCGTCGTTCATGCCGTAGGAGCCGGGGCCGGGCATCCAGATGACGCGCACATCACTCGCCGGGCGCCCCAGCATTTCAGACACGGTCTTGCGCAAGGGATAGGGCTTCTGCCCGCCCATCCACACCGTCACGCCAGCCGCTTCCACCTGGGCCAGCGCGCAGGCCGGGCCCATGCAGGCGTGCGACTGGAAGGGGTACTCGTAGGACGCCTCGACACGCCGTGCCGCAGCCTGCAAGGCGGCATCGACATCGCCGTTGCTGCGGTCGACCTTGCGGCTTTTGCTCGGCGCCGTGCGCAGGGTTTCGTAGAGCGCGTCGTAGTCCTTCGAAAAGCGCAACTGGGGCGCCGACCATTCGATCTGCACGCTGCGCGCTGCCAGCACGGCCTGCTCTTCGCGCTCGGCGACCACGGCCACGAAATTGCCCTGCTGCACGAGACGGATGAAGCCCTTGGTCGCCGGCAGCGCTTTGATGCCGACGAAGCGGGCGCCGGCAGTCGGCGGCCGCAGCACGCGGGCGTGGACCATGCCCGGCAGGCGGTGGTCCACCAGGTAGCGGAATTCGGCCTTGACCTTGGGCGGGATGTCGCTGCGCGGCACCCGCTGGCCGACCACGCGGTAGCGCGCCGGGGTCTTGGGTTGGGCCTTGGCGTCGTAGGCCAGATCGAAGCGGCCGCCGCTCAGCAGTTCGGCGTAACTGACGCTGCGGGTCGGATCGGCGAGCACGCGGACCACGCCGCCCTGCACGTCCAGTTGCGTCACCGGCACGGCCAGGCGCTCGGCTGCACGGGCCAGCAGAAAGGCCCGCGCCTGGGCGCCCGCCGCGCGCAGGGCGGCGCCGCCGTCGGTGATGCCGTTGCTGGAGCCGGTGCCGCGCTGGTCGGGCGTGGTGGCGGTGTCGCCCATGCGGATGCTGACCTGCTCGACGGCCACGTCCAACTCGTCGGCGACGATCTGCGCGAAGGCCGTCGGTATGCCCAGCCCGGCGTCGATCTTGCCGACGGAGGCCAGCACGCGGCCCTGTGCGTCGATGGCCAGCCAGGTGTCCAGCCGGTCGCGGGGCTGGCCGTCTCCGACCCCGTCGCCGCCACCGCCTTCCGATTGCGCCCAGGCCGGCACCGCCAGGGTCACCAGCAAGCCGGTGCCGGCGGCCAGGAAGCTGCGCCGGTCCAGCGGCGGTCCACCTGGGGCGCTGGCGACCAGGCCGGCCACCGTGTCCGCCGTCGTGCCCGCCTTCACGCCAGCACCTTGGGGCCGTCGATCTGGGCTTCGCGGGTCTTGGCGTCGCGCATCACCTTCGCCGCGCGCTTCACGGCGCGCAGCACGCTGACCTGCGTGCCGCAACGGCATTTCAGGCCCGACAGGCCCTGCCGCAGTTCGCTGTCGCTGGCCTGCGGTTTTTCGGCCAGCAGCGCGGCGGCGGTCATGATCCAGCCGTTGATGCAGTAGCCGCATTGCGCCGCCTGCTCGTCGATGAAGGCCTGCTGCACCGGGTGCAGCACCGCCGGGTCGCTGATGCCTTGCGACTGCCGCCAGCGCGCGGCCAGGCCGTCCAGTGTGGTCACGTCGCGGCCCTGGGCCACCGTCAGCGGCGTCACGCAGGACCGCGTCGCGCGGCCATCCACGTGCACGGTGCAGGCGCCGCACTGCGCCAGCCCGCAGCCGAAACGCGGCCCGTGCTGGTCCAGTTCGTTGCGCAGCACGTAGAGCAAGGGCGTCTGCGCCTCGGCGCTGGAACGCGCCGGCTGGCCGTTCAGGCGCCAGCGTATGGGCTGGTCCATGCGTGAAGTCTCCGGTGTGGGCCTGGGGCGCTCGATCGGCGCCGTCACCGCGTCGGGCGCGGCGCTGGACTGTCGTGGAGATTCCGGCGGCCGTCAACCATAGAAGACCGTCGTTCTTCATGCAAGAACAAACAGATGCGCACCGGCGGCAAGGCAGGCGTCTGTTTGCCCGCCCACACACCGAGTTACAAAGCCCGAATCACCGTCCGGTTGACTTGAATGTGAGCGCAGGCTCTCATTAAAGTCTTTGTATGGCGGCATGTCACCCACGCTTTGCATATCTTCAGCTACACCGATCAGCACTCTCAAGCCGAGAGTGCTAATATTTGCGACACCGATGTCTCCTGAAGGAGTCAACAAGACCATGAACGCTTCCACTGTTTCCGCCCTGTCTGTCCGCGACCCCTGGTTGCCGGTGCCCTCACTGGGCAATCTGGACGCCTATGTCTCGGCCGTGAACCGCCTGCCGATGCTGACGGCGGTCGAAGAAACCCGGCTGGCCCGCGCCCTGCGCGACGACGGTGACGTGCAGGCCGCCGGCCGGCTGGTGCTGTCGCACCTGCGCCTGGTGGTGTCGATCTCGCGCCAGTACCTGGGCTACGGCCTGCCGCAGGGCGACCTGATCCAGGAAGGCAATGTCGGCCTGATGAAGGCCGTCAAGCGCTTCGACCCCGAGCAGGGCGTGCGCCTGGTCAGCTATGCGATGCACTGGATCAAGGCCGAGATCCACGAGTACATCCTGAAGAACTGGCGCATGGTCAAGGTGGCCACCACCAAGGCGCAGCGCAAGCTGTTCTTCAACCTGCGTTCCATGAAACAGGGCCTGAAGGACGACGCGGCCGACGTGGACACGCACCGCTCGACCCTCACGCAG
>JANPHI010000257.1:0-122710 GCA_031424355.1 Betaproteobacteria bacterium | reverse complement strand
GTGCCGCTCGGCAGTGGCGAAATCGCGCTGGGCGGCGCTGACATCGCCCAGGTACAGGTGGAACAAGGTGTCCTTGGGGTGGGCTTTCAGCCAGTCGGTGGCGAAGCGGTCGCGTTGGGCGGTCTTGCCTGCGGCCCCTAGCGCAGCATGCGCCCTACGTGCAAGATCGGTTGAGGGCAGTTGCCGAAGGCCGCGCTGGTAGGCGTCGAACGCCTTGTCCCACTGCTGCAAGCCCGCCGCAATCTCGCCTTCAAACAAGTAGCCCACAATTTCTACAGGACGCTGCTGCTGCACTTTGCGGGCGATGTCGCGTGCCTCTTGAAAGTCATTGCCCTCAACGGCCAGCGTCACCAGGCCGCGTTGGGCATCCAGCAGGTCAGCCTGGATCGCCAGTGCCCGGCGCAGGCTGGCGGCTGCAGACGGCTTGTCCTTGGCGGCCAGTTGCGCGCCTGCCAGGCGCATTTGCGGCCCTGGCGACTGCGGCTGCAGCGCTGCCAGTTTGGTGAAGCTGACGATTGCCTGGTTCAGGTCACCGCTGGCCTGCTGGGTCCTGCCCAGCGTGTCCAGCAGATCGGGGTTGTCGGGTACGGCAGCCACTGCGTCCCGGGCCGCCGCCAACGCCAAAGCGCCGTCCTTGTTGCGCAGATAAAAGTCCACCAGTGCCAGCCAGGGCCGCTTGTCCCCCGGGCTGGCCGCCACCGCACGTTGCAGCAGCGTGGTGACTTCTGCCTTCAGGTCTTCCTTTGCGCCCCCCATCGCCATCCGCAGCGTGGCCAGCGCCACCAGCACCTGCACATTTTTGGGGTTCTTGGCCAGCAAGGATTCGAAGCGCTGGCGTGCGGCCTGGGGCTTGCCCTCGGCCAGGTCCACAGCGGCCAGGCCGTCGACGGCAGCAAAGTAGCCTGGGGTGATCGACAGGGCGCGCTCAAAGCTGGCGCGCGCGCCGGCCAAGTCGCGGCGTGCCAACAAGGCACGCCCGCGCAGGTTGGCTGCCAGGGGCTGGCCGGGCTGCTTCTTCTCCAAAGCGTCGATGGCCTTCAACGCGGGCTCGAATTCCTGGCGCACGATGTGGACGCCGATCAGGGCCAGATCGGCGGTGGCGTCGGCATTCGAAGCGGCGATGCGGCGCAACTCGGCCAACGCAGCGTCGCCGCCGCCACTGGCCAAGTGGTTGAGCGCCAGGGCGCTCAGCGCATGCTGATTGCCGGGGTCCAGCTGGGTGGCCTTGGCCAGCAGGGCTGCGGCCCTTTTCGTGTCGCCGCTTTGGCGGTAAACCTCGGCGGCCAGGGTCAGCGTGGCGCCGTCGGGGGCGGCGCCGTCCAGCAAAGGCTGCAGCGTGGCCACGGCCTTGGCGCTCTGCTTGGTGCGCAAGTAGCTCGTGACCAGCAAGCGGCGGGCCAGCAGCGACTGCGGCGCGATCTTCAGGGCTTGTTCCAGATGCACCTCGGCCTGGGCCGGGGCGCCCAGTGCCAGCTCGATGTCGCCGGCCAGCAGCAGGTGGCCGGGGTTGGCCGGCGCCAGAACCAGCAGCTGCTGCGCCAGCGTGCTCGCCTTCGTGAAGTCTTTGTTGTCGTAGGCCAGCAAGGTTTCCAGATAGCGCACCCGGGGGTTGTTGGGCGCCAGCTTGAGCAGCGGTTCGCTTTGTCGGGACGCGTCGTCGAGCTGCCCCTGCCGCAGCAGCATGACCAGGACTTCGCTCTGCACGGCGACATCGCCGGGCGCCAGTTCGGCCGCCTTCTGGTACGCGGCCAGTGCCATCGCGGCCTGGCCCGGGGCCGTGGCCAACAGGTCACCCTTGAGCTTCCAGACTGCGGGGTCGGTGGGCGCGCGGGCGAGCAGTGGGTCCAGCCCGGCAATGGCCATGTCCAAATCGCCCTGCGCGGCCTGGCTGCGGGCCCGCAGCATCAGCGCCAGGTTGTTGGCCGGCTCGGCTTGAAGCGCAGCCGCCAACGCCGCCTGGGCCAATTCGTTTTCGCCCAGCAGGAAGTGGGCTGCCGCCAAGGTGGTCTTCAAATTCGCCAGGGCTGCCGGCTGCGCCGGCTGCAGCTCGGCGTATTGGGCGATCAGCCGCCGGTACTGGCGCTGCGCCAGCAGGCTTTGCGCGAGGACAGGCTCGACGATTTCGGCCGGTTGGCCCAGCGCCAGCGCCTTGGTGAGTTCGGCTTCGCCATTGACAGGTTCACCACTGCGAACCAAGGCCAGGCCGAGCAGGTAGCGACCTTCGGCAAGCTCGGGGTTTTGCTGCAGCGCGTTCTTGGCCTCGATGACGGCGCCGCTGAAATCGTTGGCGGCCAGCTTGCTGCGGGCCGCGGCGAGGGAGCTTTCTGGCGTCGGCTTGCCGCAGGCAGACAGCACCAGAGCGGCCGCTGCCAGCAGCGCTGGCAGGCGAATCGATAAGGGCCGTGGGGTCATGAGGCTCAAAACGGCAAACGACGTTGCCGTGGGCCTACTTGGCGACCGTGCCTGATGCGGCGCGCTGTTGGGCGTCGGCCCACACGCGGGCAACCCAATCTTCAAGCTCGCGCGGGCCGCTGGCTTCATAGCCCACACATTTCTCGTAGTTGGGCAGGTTGAAGCAGACCGTCGTGCTGCCGGCATCGGCCATTTTCAGCATCTGCGTACCAACGCTGCCGTCGTCCCTGAGAAGCACAGACATCGGCGACCGCACTTGCGCGGGCAGGTCGAAAAAGCGAATGCTGTACAAGCCGTTCAGCACGTTCAAATGGTCCTTGGCGGCATGATCGAAAAGCCGCTTCCGGTCGCCCGACTGCAGGCTGGCTGGGCCCTTGCCGGGCAGCATCAGCTGGCCCGTCGGCTGACCGTGACCATACTGGCGCTGTACACGAACAGTGACGTCGTCAAGCCGATAAGTCCGTGGCGGGCCGTCGGCCCCTGGCTTGTGCTCAGCAGCCATGGCCGGAAAGCCGGCAACCCAAGAGCCAAGCAACAGCAGGGTTTTGAACCATCGTTGACATCGTGCTGGCATCGAATTGTTCCAACAAGAACGAAAACGGGGCTCCGCTGCTGGAGCCCCGCTGTGATCGCAAGAAATCTGCGTGATCAAGCCTTGCGGCGGCGGGCGAATGCGGCGCCGCCCAGGGCCGCCAAGACAAGCGCGATGGACCCGGGCTCGGGCACCCCGTTCGCCTCGACACGAGTGTAGCCAAGCGAGGTCATGATGTTGACTTCGTCCGTGTTGTACGCGCGCGCTCCGCCCGGGCCCGTGCCGAGGTCGTACTTCATCAACGCGGTCTCGTTGCCGTTGACTTTGTCGAGGTGGCTCACGCTGCTGCCCGGGGCGTAGAGGCCCGGGGTGTACATCTTGACCGAGCCAGCCTCGGCGCTTTCGAAGCACACCGCCGAGGTGATGGCCGGGGTGTACACCGCCAGGTTGGTGAACCCGGTGCCGGCGTCAATCAACGAAGTGCCGGCGCAGTTGGTCAGGTATTGGTCAAACTTGGCCCAGGTACCGGCGAAGCCAGTACCCCCAGCCGTGCCGTCGCCGAATGCGTCTGTGCCGTCTTGACCGATTTGGCTGAGAAACCCCAGCGCATGGGTGAACTCGTGAAACAAGACTGTGTAGAAATCGAAGTCCAGGTCAGTAACCGGTGCATCGGGGTCAAGCTGCCATGCAGCACCCCAGTTGACGTTGACCCCGCCATCGTTGCTGGCGCCGTTGACGTCGGTGGCGCCGTTCGAGACCAGCTTGGCGCGCACCGCCTCACCGCCACCGAAGCCTGGCACATAGCTGATCCCGGTGCCGGCAGATGCGAGTCCGGGGCCACCCGGATCAAACGTGCTGGTAGCCGTCAGAACGATGTTGGCGCTGTTGCTGAAGAAGGTGCCGAACATGGTCGAGAAACGCGTGCCGGCGGTTTCCAGCGCAGCCCTGCGCGCAGCGCCGGTGACTGCATGATCAAAACCGACACCCGCGGTGTTGGTCGAGTAGTCAAAGGTGAACGTCAGCGACGCGTGGGCGGTCGTGCCGAGGGCCAGGCCGCCCGCCAGCATGCCGCAGGCGACGGTACAACGCAGGAGTCGGCCGGCGGGAAAACGCAATGGGGGGCGTGAAGACATACAGATGCACTCAGGACTGAAGTGTTGACATGCCGGAGTGTGTCGAATCACCCCCGGCAACAGTCCCCCGCAGCCAAGCGGGTTTTCATGACCAATCCTTGACCCGATACAGGCGGGCCGGCGCGCAGCTCAGCTGAAGGCTCTGGTCAACAGCACGGCCAGGCAGCGGGGCCGACCGGTGGCCAGCTGGTCACGGTAGCCGGGCTCGGTCATCCAGGCAAAGTGCCGAAGCCGACTCGCCGCCTGTTGCATGGTGGCGTCCCACTGGGTCGCGTTTCCGACATGGAGCGCCTTGCGCAGCTGCCAGGCGGCGCGGAACACGACGCTGGGCAGGTGGTCACGCGGGTGGTCGAGCGAAAGGATGTGCAGCGACTCCAGTTCATCCACGCTGTCGCCCGGCGACCACCTTTCAAGCAGCAGCCAGCCCAGGTCGGTCAGCAACTCGACGGCACCCTGCCCGTAACCCTCCTTGCTTTCCCAGATCTCGCGCAGTCGTCGGGTCGCCGAGGCTGCATCTCCGGCAGCCAAGTCCACCGCAGCCCGGCAGCGGGCCCTGCGGATGGGGCGGTCGGCCTCGGGCAGCCGTGCCAGTTCATCCTGCGCCCTGTGGGTCTCACCCAGCTGGGCGAGCATGAAGACCAGCTCCTCGCCAACAGCGCCGCGCAAGAGCAGCGCCCTGGGGTCGACGTCACGCGACAGTGCCGACAGCGTCTCCACGGCTGCATGCTGTTGCCCCTGCTTCCACAGCCAGACCGCATGGGCGCAGCGCGCGGTGTCGAGCATGGCCTGGCTCAGTCCGGGCTGCTCCTTGAACCGCAGGTACTCGGTCTCGAATGCGCCGCCTTCGCCCGCCTCGGCCAGCAATTCCAGGACGTGCACCAACGCCCAATTACGGCCAACCTGGTTTCCCGACCGGGTCCACAGCGCGATGCTGCGCCGGCAGGCATCCAGGGCGGCAGCGGGGCGCTGCTGCCAATGCAGGATGACCGCCTGGGTGCGCACGACGTTGGCCTGTCGGTCGGGGTTGCCACCTCGCTGCGCCAACTGGGATGCACGGTCAATGGCGACCGTGGCCCGGCCGGCACGGCCCATTCTTTCGAGCAGGAAAGCGGACCACACCAGCGCCTGCGCCTCGTCGTCGAGTTGGCCCATGGCGCTGCTCAAGTCAACCGCCTCTTCAACGAGCTTCAAGGCCGTTTGCAGATGCCCTTGCTGCATCACCGTGCGCGACAGACAACACAGCACCGCCGGGCGCATGACAAAGGCCTCGGGCGACTGTTCCGTCATCTTCAGCCCTGCCTCGGCGTGCTCGACAGCCTCATCCATCCGGCCCAGGTCGTGCAGCGCATAGGCCAGCGCGTGATGCGCCCGTACACCCGTCACCAGCAAGTTCTCGCTGCGGGCCAATTCGAGGGCCTGCCGCGCGGCGCGCAGGCTCGCTTCGGCTTGCCCGCTGCGGTACAGCATGTTGCACTTCAGCAGCGTGATGCGTGCATTGGGCAGGAAGTGGGGTTCGCAGGTGCCCAGCAACTCCAGCGCCTGGCGGTGACTCCCGGCTTCGTACAGCCCGATGGACTGGGCCAATTGTTCGCGCCAGAACGGGTCCTGCGGCAACGAGTCAGCAGGCAACGGGTCACCCCTCAAGACCTCGGTCAAGCGAGTTGCGAGCTGCACGATGTCCGTGGCGAAGACGCTGATCTCGGTGGCAGTGCGCATGGATGTTCCACGCCAGCCTCTCAACTTCCAGCCCTGCCCATCGCGAGTCAACTCGCAGGCCAGGGCTTCACGAACACCCAGCGCCTCGCAGGTGACACGCAAGACATCGTCATCCTGGTCGAGCGTGCGCCACAACGCCGTGGTGGCCGCCATCGGTGCTGGCTTCAAGCCATTGGCCGCGTCAAGCAGGTGGTGAATCAGGCCGGCCAATCCCAGGCATGTCCAGTCAAGACTGCTGTCGTCGGTACGGTTCCAGCAGGGCAGTACACCCAGGGCGCCGGGCAAGGATGATGGATCCAGCGTCCAGTGCACTGAGGTTGCCGGCTCTTCCTGGACGGACACATCCACGTCCAGCCGGTAGCCCCGGCCATGCACGGTGTGCAGCCACCGTGGGCTTGCGGCAGAGTCCTGGATGGCGCGGCGGCATTTCATGACGGCCCGTGCAAGCACCGACTCTGACAAATGGGTCGACTTCCACACCGCCGCGAGGAGTTCTTCCTTCGAGATGACCCTTCTGGGGTTCTGCGCCAGGTAGGCCAGGAGGTCGAAGACCAGCGGCTGCAGATCGACGACCCGATCGCCGACGACCAGTTGCCGCACTTTGAGGTGTACCTGGCAGGATTCGAAACTGAGCAGGGTCACTTCAGAACGCCACGGTTCTCTGCAGCGAGCGCATGTCGGTCGCCATGTCTCGCGCGAGCGTCAGTTGTCGATTCGGTGACTCAGCCAGCAGCGCGAAGACCAAGTCCGAGCGGACGGGGCTCTGCACGAGTCCCGCGCTCGTCATGGGTGCGTCATCAAGTGGCCGCCCGTCGCGCCTCGACGCAAGCCCGGCGTTCCATCGGGCTTGACGTTGAGAGTCGTGGTCACAGGGCTGGTCATGGCCATGGTCAGGGGGCGCAGGTACACCCTGCGCGCAGATTGTGCTCGGTAAGACCTCAAGCCAACACCTCGCCAGACGCAGCGACTGAACCGCCCCGGTTTTTGAGGAGGCTCCAACTCTTGAGAAGATGGAGCCATGAACAAGTCGAAGAAGTTCTCACCTGAGGTCCGTGAGCGGGCCGTTCGGATGGTGCAGGAGCACCGCGGGGAATACCCGTCGCTGTGGGCCGCGATCGAATCGATAGCACCGAAGATTGGCTGCGTGCCGCCGACGATGCTGGACTGGGTCAAGCAGTCCGAAGTTGACACCGGGGCACGCTCTGGGGTGTCCACCGTCGAAGCCAAGCGAGTCAAGGAACTGGAGCGCGAGGTCAAAGAATTGCGCCGGGCCAATGAGATCCTGAAGCTGGCCAGCGCGTTTTTCGCCCAGGCGGAGCTCGACCGCCGGCTGAAGTGATGTACGGGCTCGTTGACGAGCACCGAGCTGTCCACGGGGTCGAGCCGATCTGTGCTGTGCTGCAGATCGCCCCGTCGGCCTATCGCCGGCACGCGGCCCGGTGCCGGGATCAGGCCTTGCTGAGCGCGCGGGCGCAACGCGACGTCGAATTGATGCCCATGGTCGAGCAGGTCTGGAATAACAACCTGCAGGTCTATGGCGCTGGCAAGGTCTGGAAGCAGATGAACCGTGAGGGTGTCGAGGTGGCGCGCTGCACCGTGGAGCGGTTGATGCGGCGACTGGGCCTGCGTGGCGTCAAGCGGGGCAAGGTCGTTCGTACCACCATCAGCGACAGCAAGGCGCCGTGCCCGCTGGACAAGGTCTCGCGCAACTGGCTATCCACGACCATCGAGGAGTTCGTCGCGGCCTTGGACGCCTACATCCACTGGTACAACGAGGCGCGGATCAAGATGGCACTCGGCTTCCTCTGCCCCACCGAGCACCGAAGAAGTCTGGGGATCGCTGTTTAACCAGTCCAAGTTTTTGGCCGCACCCCCGGTGGGTCAGATTTGCATCGGCGCCGACAGCCCAGCCGGCTTCGACGGACGGGCGGCCCCGGCGTGGCCTCAGCGCGAAGGCCGCAGCCCCGCCAGATGCATGCCGCTGTCCAGCATCAGCAACTCGCCCGTGACGGTCTTCGCGCCATCGACCAGCCAGACGATGGCTTCGGCCACATCCTCGGGTGAGCAGGCACGGCCGAGCGGAACACCGGCCTCGTAGCCCTTGAGACCCGCTTCGTAGCCCTGCTGGCCGATGCCCTGCACGAACCAGCGCGAGGTGATCAAACCCGGGCAGACAGCATTGACGCGCACGGTCGGCGCCAGCGTGCGTGCCAGGTGCAGCGTCATGGCGTTGATCGCACCCTTGGACGCGATGTAGGGCATCGACGAACCGACACCCAGCGCGCCAGCCACCGAAGACACATTGACGATGCTGCCCAGGGCCTGCTGCAGCGCCGGCACACAGGCGCGCACCATTTGGAAAGTGCCCAGCGTGTTGACGCCCAAGATGCGCTGGAAGGACTCGGCGTCCAGCGCATCCCATTCTGCGGCCTTGCCGAATACCGAGATGCCCGCGTTGTTGACGAGCGCATCGATGCGGCCCCAACGGTCCTGCGCCGCCTGGGCGAGCGCCCTGCAGTCCGCGTCCTGCGCCACGTCGCCTTGCATCACCAGCGCATCGGCGCCTGCCGCACGGCAGCCGGCAGCGCTGGACTCGGCTTCGACGGCGCTGCGCGAATAGTTGACGAGGATGTCGTAGCCCTTGTGGGCCAGCATCAGAGCCGTGGCGGCGCCGACGCCGGTCCCGGCGCCGGTGATCAATGCGACCTTGCGTGTCGACGCCATGCTCGGACTCCTTCGTGTGTTGGGCCCAGCGTGGCCTCTTCGGATGCGCGCTTTGACGCTGGTGGCTCTATCGTACGTAGCGCGGGCCTTGCTGCCACGCGTCAACCTGGAACTCGAGCCCATGAACACACGCACCCTGAGCCTGCTGCGAGCGACCCTGCTGGCATCTGCCGTCTGCCTTGTCAGCGCCTGCACGACCGTCGCAGGTTCGCCGCCGACCCTGACCGATGCGCAGATCGCCCTCATCGTCAACAGCCCGGACCGCACGGCCGCCGACCGTGGCAACGACAAGCGGCGCAAGCCCGAGCAGATCCTGGCCTTCATCGGCCTGCGCCCCGGCATGATGGCGCTGGACGTGGTGGCCGGTGGTGGCTACACGACAGAGCTGCTGGCGCGCGCTATCGGTCCCACGGGCAAGGTCTACGGCCAGGCCCAGCCCCGCGACCCGAGCCGTCCCGTGCCGGCCGGCGCACGTCCGCCGGGAGCCGGTTTGATGGACCGTGCAGCCCGGCTGAGCGCTGCCAACGTGCCGGCAGCGCCCATCACGCTGGTGTTGCAGCGCCTGGTGGACCCCGCGCCGCCCGAACTGGCCCAGGGCAGCCTCGACGTGGTGACGCTGATGTTCAACTACCACGACCTCGGCAGCCTGGGTGAGGGCCGCGCGCAGATGAATCGCGCCATCTTCGCGGCGCTGAAGCCGGGTGGCGTCTACGTCGTCGCCGATCACTCGGGGCGGCCCGGCACCGGCATTTCGGAATCGAACACGCTGCACCGCGTCGAGGAAGCTTTCCTGCGCACAGAAGTCGAGGCCGCCGGCTTCAAGCTGGAAGCTTCGGGTTCGTTCCTGCGCAACCCCGCTGACCCGCGCGACAAGGAAACGCCTGAGCCGGCTGTGCCCAAGGACGAGTTCATCCTGAAGTTCGTCAAGCCCCGGGGCTAGGCGTCTGGGCGGCAGCCGCGTTGACACCCAGCCCGATGCTCGGGCTGAACCTTCGGGTTCGGACTGCGGCGCCGTCAGACCGCGGTGACGTTGAACTGAAGCTGACTACGCGACGTCTGGAATGGGTGCGCCGCATCACATTCAGTCTCGCCGGCGGGTACAACGCCATCGGTATGCGAGCCTGGTTTGAGAGGCCAAGAGTCCAGCTTGGGCAACGCTCGCCGTTTGCGAGCCTTGGGCGAGACTGGACGCCGTCGGATGCATCCGTGGCGAACGTGGAAGAACTTGCAGCCGCGTTGCTCGGACTAGGGTAGGCGCTCAGACCCCAAGCTGGCTGTTGTATGTGTACGCGGCGATCATCGGCCTTGTCCTGCTGGTCTATCGCGATGTGCACGACGCCATCGCCTGCTGCTTCCTGCTGACCCTGGGCACCTTCTGCGGCTGGTCGCTGCGTTGCGAGGATGAGACCCCCCGCACGCGCCGCCGCGCTACCCATGGCGTCGCGCCCCGAACCCAGGGGATGGGGCAGGCAGCTGCGGCGGCGTTGACTGGCACGTTCCCCGACGACATATCTGCACCTCGGGCGATGGATTTGATCGGCGGCGCCCGCGAGCAATGCTGGCTTCCTGGCGCAGGAACGCCTGAAGGCACGAGCACGCCCCACGACGCGTGTCCCAAATCAGATCCGCAACAAAAAAACCAGGCCCGGCGGCGTCGCAGCCACCGGGCGTGCCGCGCCTTGAGCGTCCTGCACCGGTCCGCATCTGGTCGTTGTTTCGCAACTGCCGTGCTGCGCGCGGCCGAACCTTCGTCTAAGGGAAAGCACGGGTCAACTCGTTTTCAAAAAACCAGGTGTGCGGACATAATTTCCATTAAGTGATTGTTACAAGCGTTTTATCGATAAGTTGAGACCGGCGACGACTTTGCCGCTAGCCGACAGGCCGAACTTGACTGACAAGACCTAGGAGACACAGACCATGCGAAATCAACCGATTCAGACCCGCTTTGCTTCAAGCTGGTTCCTGCGCGCCCTTGCCGCCGCGTTGTCCGCGAGCCTGGCATTGGCAGCTTGCGGCGGCGACGATGGTGAGACGGCCGCGCCAGCCGCCGTTGTGGCCACGGCCAAGCAGCCCAACATCATCTTCATCCTGAACGACGACCTGGGGTGGGGCGACGTGGGCTACCACGGCTCTGACATTCAGACCCCGACGCTCGACCGCATGGCCAAGCAGGGCGTCGAGCTCAACCGTTACTACACCTACTCGGTCTGCAGCCCGACACGTGCGGCACTGCTGTCTGGGCACTCGTCGCTGGAGACTGGTGTGGACGCACCCATCGCCACGGACAAGGCCTTGCCGACCAGCCTGACGCTCTTGCCACAGCAGCTGAAGAACCTGGGCTACCAGACCAGCATGATTGGCAAGTGGCACTTGGGGGGGTCCAAGACCGAATACCTGCCGCACAAGCGCGGCTTCGACAGCTTCTACGGCTTCATCAGCGGCTTCGAAGACCACTACACCCGCATCAATGCAGAAGGCAAATACGACTGGCAGCGCAACGGCGTGGATGCGGTGGATACAGGCCACACAACCGACCTGTTCACCGTCGAGGCCATTGCCAAGATCAAGGGGCGCGACAAGACCAAGCCGATGTTCATGTACTTGGCCTACGACGCGCCGCACACACCCTTGCAGGCGCCTGATGAATACATGATTCGCAACGCGCACATCGCCGACGTGAATCGACGCACTTACGCGGCCATGATGCAGCAGCAGGACGACCGCATTGCGCAACTGCTCGCGACCCTGGAGGCCGAAGGCATCGCCAAGGACACGCTGATCATCTGGGCCAGCGACAACGGCAACCAGCAGAACAGCGGTGGTTCCTCGGGCGGCTTGCGCGGCCTGAAGGGCACGTCGTTCGAAGGTGGTCAACGCGTGCCGGCCTTGGCCTACTGGCCGGGCCAGTTCGCGGGCGGGCTGAAGTCGGACGCATTGGTCTCGGTGCTGGACTGGTTCCCGACGCTGATCAAGGCTGCCGGCGGTACGCTGCCAACGGACAGCCTGGTCGTCGGCCGCGACGTGATGCCGCTGCTGCGCGGTGGCACGCAAGCCGCCGGCGCCACCTTGGTGATGGGGAATCGCAACAACCGCATCCCGGACTACTACGAGTCGGCCTACCGCTTCCCGTGGAAGCTGGTGCGCCTGCCGACCTTCCTGTTGACCGGCACCGGGCCGCTGCCCACGGCGCCATTTGCCAAGACCGTGCTGCTCTACAACGTGGTGACCGATCCGAACGAGACGACCGATGTCTCTGCGGCCAACGCCAGCATTCGTACACAGCTTCTGGCCGATCTGGATGCCGCGCCGCGTGCGCCGGCCTCGCTGTCTGAGTGGCCTGTCGTCGTTGCGCCTTGAACTGAATCCACCCCTACATCCGCATCAGCCCCCATTGAGGCGACCAAGACCATGAAGAAACAACACATCTGCCTTTCGATGCTAGCCACGATCGCCGCTGCGGTGCTCGTTGCCTGTGGTGGCAACGACAACAGCGGCGAGAGCACCGAAGTCATCACGCCCCCAGCGGCAGCACAGGTGCCCATCCTGGACTCCTGGCAAACCGCCCTGTCCGGCCGTTATGCACGGGTACAGGAAACCAGGACCACTTTTCCAGTCACCAAGTGGCCGCTGGCCACACTGACGGACACGTCTGGCCCTTCGGTGCTGCCAACCTACTCCGACGTTCAACGCGTGCGCCAATCGGACGGCTTCGTCTACATCGACTCTTCCGGCATGGCCAGTCACCCCATGGGTCCATGGTATTGGAACGTGGACACGCTCTTCGGCAACTGGCCACGCAGTCGCGGCTACATCTACAAGCTGCCCAAGGTTCCGGTTGAAGTGGCCGATGACGTGCGGGTTGCCGTCGGGCTTGGGGTGCAGGGCATGTGGGTCAATGGCGTGCCTCTTTTCAATCAGTTGGACGGCGCCTCTTTCGACACTGCGTTGAACAGGGAAGTGCAAGACGGTGCGAACGGCGCCAACACGGTACGCATCTGGATACGCGACGCTATTCCTGTGGAGGGGCCGACATTCGACGCCTCCAATGCCCACCAGCCACCCACCGGCGCTTTCCACTACCACTCGAATCCGCTCGCGCTGCGGCTGCAGGTGGGCGACAACGTGAAGTGGGATGGGGCACTCGGCAAGTACGTTGAAGACACCAGCAAGCTTCATCATTCGCCCATTCTTGGCTGGGCTGCTGATGGCTACCCGATCTACGGCCCATATGGCTATGGCAATTGCAGCGGCACGGGTTCCGAGCTGAAACGCATGCGCACCGGCTTTGTCTTGCGCGACGGGGGCAGCGGCAGCACGGACCTTCGCATCGCCGGCCGCAAGACCATCGGCAAGTGGGCCGCGCAACTCCATGGCGTCACCACGGCTGCTGACGCCAGCGGGCGGGTCGCATTACCCGCCAATAACCTCGGGCCTGACATCAGCACCTATTTCTACCTGGGGCGTTACAACGAAGACTACGAATTCCTGGGGGACATGGGCAAGGTCGCTGGCGTCGACTTCGACCTGGACCGCCACAACGGCCGTTTCTGTGTCACGCCGGATTTCCCGAAGGGTACCTACGCCTACTTTGTGGCTATCGATACCGCAGGCAAGGCCGCTTTCCCTTACACCGTGGGGCGTCAGTTCCGCGGCAACCCGCAGGGTGTGGTGGTGGCTGCTGCGGCGATCACGGAAACGCTGACCAGCTACAAGGACGGCTTGCCCACCGGGCAGGTCGCCTTCAAGGTTACGGTCGACACACCCACCAAGCGCGTGCTGGAGTGGGCTTCGGCGGAAGGTGCCTCTTATGTGGTGGAGTCCACCACAGACGGCATCAACTGGACCATTTTGGCGACCAGTGTGGGCGGCACATCGCCGGCGCCTGACCCCACGCCTGGCGGCAGCGGCTACTTCGCGCTCAACCCGCTGATGACCAGCTACATCGACAACCGCACGGTGACCACGACGCCGAAGTACCGGATCAATCTGCCCACCCTGGCGGCGAACACTTCCGCTGCAGCGGTAACCACGAAGGGGGTCATCACCGCCGTGGCGCCCACCGCCGTGACGAGGGGGCAAACCGTCAGGCTTGAAGTGACCTTGTCAGGCAGCCAGCCCATCACCGACTTCGACCCACTGGCGTCGATTCCGCCGTCGGCGTTCGAGTTGGTCACGACCGATGGCTTGACGGTCATTGCCACCGCCACGAATGTGGTCCGGAAACTGACCAAGATCTCGGGCGACTTTGTCATCCCCGCCACGGCGCAAGCCAGCAGCACGACCGCGCCGGTGGTCGCGTACATGGCGCGTGTCAAGTTTGCCGTGACACCTGCCAACGCAGCCCTGCAGGGCGAGTACCGATCGGTCGGCCAGACCACCGGTGTGGCTGCCACGGCACTGGCACCCGGTGTCGTCTACACCGACCGGCCCGTGGCGGTGAATTGAGTCTTGCGGCCGTCGGTCTGGCGCAGCCCACCACCTTCAAAGCATGAAGCGTCTTGGGTGGTTGCTGGCCGTGGTCCTGCTGGTGGTCGCAGGTGGCTGGGCTGTGCGCCACGCGCCGCTGATGCGGGCACAGATCGCTGCGCCTGCGTCGGCGTCTGCATCAGCAGGCGCAGCGGCCGCAGCTGCTGCGCCGCAAGGGCTGACCTTGATCGTCCAGCCGCACTTCAATGGAGAGCCGCTGCGTCTGAACGATGTCCGCTACCGCACGGCGGCGGGCGACCTGATTGGCTACACGCGGCTGGCCATGCTGTTGACGCAGATAACTTTGGTCTCGTCGGATGGCAAGGTGTTGTCTTTGCCTGGTGTTGACGCTTACATCGACATTGACGCCAAGCTCAATACGCTGCATGTGCCCGATGTGCCGCCAGGCGATTACAGGCGTATCCGCTTCAACGTGGGCGTTGAGCGCGCACGCAACCATGCGGACCCTTCCGTGTTTCCTGCCCGACATCCGCTGAACCCAATGGTCAATGGACTGCACTGGGACTGGAAAGGGGGCTACGTCTTTCTGGCGTTGGAAGGCCGCTACGAATTGGGCGGTAGCACGCCGGGCCGTCTGGGTGGGTTTGTGTTTCATGTGGCCAATGACCAGAACCTGATGCAAGTGGACGCGGCCCTGAATGCCCCTGCGTTGCAAGACGCCAAAGGGCAGACCCTGGCGCTGGAACTGAACATAGCGACCCTGATGAACCAGGCCATCCAGACACCGATTTCAGAGACGCAGGGCAGTGACCGCACCCACTCGTCCCCCGAAGACAAACTGGCGAAGGCACTGGCTCAAGCCATGCCCGCAGGCTTTCTTGTCCGCTCCTTATCTGCCGCTGAAGTGCCAAGGCTCAGCAGCGCCGCACCTGGGAGACCAACCCTAGCCCCTGGCTCTCCGTCTCTCGCAGAGGGTGCGGACAGGCGTCCGCTCACTCTGGTGAAACTGGAAGTGCCTATGGGCTTTCCGCAGCCCGATTTGCCGCCCGACAACCCGCTCACCGAAGAAGGCATTCGGCTCGGCCGGCGCCTGTTCTTCGACACCGCCTTGTCGATCAACCGCACCCAGAGTTGCGCGTCGTGCCACGCCCCGCAGAGCGCCTTCAGCGACCGGGGCAAGGCCCTCAGCCGTGGCGCGAAGCAGGCGCTGGGCACCCGCAATGCCATGCCCTTGTTCAACCTGGCCTGGAACAGCAGCTACACCTGGGACGGACGGCGTGCGCGTTTGCGTGACCAGGCCCTCGCACCTATTTCCGATCACCGAGAAATGGATCTGCCCGTTGATTTGCTCGTTCAGCGTCTGAATGCTCAAGACCGTTACCGCAGCGACTTCAAGACCGTTTTCGGTGAGCCCCGCATCAACGCTGCACAGGTCGGGCTGGCGCTTGAGCAGTTCATGCTTTCGCTGGTGTCGGTGGACTCCCGGTTCGACCGCGCGCTGAAACGCGAAGCCACCCTGACCGATCAGGAAAAGGAAGGCTTGCGGCTGTTCCTGTCCGAACACGACCCGGCTCGCGGCGTGCGCGGGGGCGACTGCTTTCATTGCCACGGCGGCCCGCTCTTCACCGACGGGCGCTTCCACAACAACGGCCTGGACCTGATCTTCAAGGACCGTGGTCGCGCGCTGGTGACCGGCCGACCCGAGGACGAGGGTCTGTTCAAGGTGCCGTCATTGCGCAACGTGGCGATGACGGGCCCCTACATGCACGATGGCCGCTTCAAGACGCTGGAGCAGGTGGTCGAACACTACAGTTCCGGCACCAAGCCGTCGGCGACGCTGGACCCCAACATCGCCAAGCATCCCAACCAGGCTGGCGTGAATCTCACGACTGCGGAGAAGGCGGCGCTGGTCGCATTCTTGAAGACACTGAGCGACTCTGGCTATGCAAACAAGACGAACAAGTAGCAAGCGCGCAGGCTTCGCCGCGCTGGTGTGGGCCAGTTTGTTGGGAGGCCAGTCTTGCGCGGCTGCACCTGCCGTTCCACCTGGCATGCGATTGATTCCTGCTGGCGAGTTCCAAATGGGCAGCACCGACGAACGCGCATGGGCTGAAGAAAAACCGGCCCACAAAGTGCGCCTGAGCCGCGCTTACTTCATCGACGAGACTGAGGTTACCAACGCCCAGTTCCAGCGCTTCGCGAAGGCCACCGGGTACCTGACAGTGGCCGAGCGACCCGTGAAGTTGCAGGACATCATGGCGCAGTTGCCGCCCGGCAGCCGACCACCGGCGGCGACGATGCTTCAGCCCGGGTCGCTGGTGTTTGTCACGCCCGTGGGCGAGGTCGATCTGCGTGACCTGTCGCAATGGTGGAAGTGGACGCCGGGTGCCAGTTGGCGTTCACCGGAAGGTCCGCCGTCCAGCCTGAAAGGCCGCACCGAACACCCTGTGGTGCACCTGGCCTGGGAAGACGCTCGAGCCTTCTGCCAGTGGGCCGGCAAGCGCCTGCCCACCGAGGCCGAGTGGGAGCGCGCTGCACGCGGCGGTGTCGATGGCCTGACCTACGTCTGGGGCAGTGACAAGCCCAACGACAAGGCACGTACCGGCTGGTTCGCCAACATCTGGCAAGGGGTCTTCCCCACCCGCAACGACGCCACCGACGGCTTTGAGCGAACCGCGCCGGTTCGCAGTTTCAAGCCCAATGCCTACGGCCTGTACGACATGGCCGGCAACGTGTGGGAATGGACCGCGGACTGGTTTGACGCCAATGCCTACGAGGCCCGTGCCGGACAGTCCGTTGTAGACCCTCCCGGCCCTGTGCAGCCCTTCAACCGCGAGCTGCGCCGCGTGCAGCGCGGCGGCTCTTTCCTATGCCATGACAGCTACTGCACGCGCTACCGACCCGGTGCACGCCAAGGCTCTGCGGTGGACAGCGGTACCTCGCATGCCGGTGTGCGCTGCGCGAAATCGATGGATTGATCAAAGCACGCAGCATCGTTTATGTTGTTTTCAAATGTTGAATTTATCGATTTATATGGAGGCGCTTTGTGAGAGTAATTAGCTACATGGGCTCGGCAGGCCCCGCATGGGGACTGCTGACCGATCGCGGCGTGGTGCCCAGTGACCAGTTGGGTTCCGATGTCCCTGCCAATTTGCAGTTGCTCTTTGCCGATGCCGACCTTTGGCAGCGGCTCGTCAAGGAACTTCCTGGCCGTGCCGTCTCGGCCGCTGCGGTGGCTGTGGCGGACCTCACGCTGCTGCCCTGTGTGCCTCAGCCCGGCAAGGTGATCTGCCTGGGCGTGAACTATGTGGACCACGCCAAGGAAGGCGGCAACAACATCGGTGACTACCCAGCCTTGTTCCTGCGCTGCAACACGTCTTTGCTGGCGCACGGCGCACCGCTGCGCGTGCCCTCGGTCTCGGACAGGTTCGACTTCGAGGCTGAGCTGGCTGTGGTCATCGGCCGGCGTGCGCGTTGGGTGTCAGAAGCGGACGCGCTTCAGGCCGTGTTCGGCTACGCCTGTTTCAACGACGCGACCTTGCGCGACTACCAACGCAAGACGTCGCAATGGACCATCGGCAAGAACTTCGACGCCACCGGTGCTTTCGGGCCCAGCCTGGTGACTGCCGATGAACTGCCGCCGGGCTGTGTAGGCCTGCGCATCCAGTCGCGCCTGAATGGTCAGGTGATGCAGAGCGCCGACACCGCCGACATGGCGTTTGGCGTGGCGCGCACCATCGCTTTGCTTTCTGAAGCATTGACGCTGGAGCCGGGCGACGTGATCGTCATGGGCACACCCGGTGGTGTGGGCTACGCGCGCACGCCGCCGGTCTTCATGAAGGCTGGCGACACCATCGAAATTGAGATCGAAGGTGTTGGCCTGTTGTCCAACCCGGTCACGGCCTGAACGCGCCCGGCACATCCAACCTTCCCAGGAGCCCTCATGAGTGAAAACCTGCGCCCCTTGCACGCCAGCTTGGCGCTGGCCCAGGCCGACAAGATCATCGACCTTGCGTTGGCCGAGCGACACCAACACGGGCTGCTGCCCCTGGCCGTCGTGGTGCTGGACAGCGGCAGCAACCTGGTGGCCTTCAAGCGTGAAGATGGCTGCGGCAATCTGCGCTTCGAGATTGCCCGCGGCAAAGCAGCGGCGGCACTGGGCATGGGCATGTCCACCCGCCTGATCCGCGACCGGCTGGCCGCCAGGCCGGCGTTTCAGAGTGCTTTGGCCGCCGCCTCGCAAGGGCAGTTCATTCCGGTGCCCGGTGGTGTGTTGATCCTGGACGGCGGTGGTGCTGCCATCGGCGCAGTGGGGATCAGCGGCGACACCTCGGACAAGGACGAGTTCTGCGCCATCGCGGCCATCCAGGCCGCGGGCCTGGCCTGCGAACCCGCAGCACCCAACCCGACTTGGGACCAGAGCGTGCTGTAAGGCGCGAAGCGCCGCAGTGCACGCAACCGTAAGTCAACACCCATTCAGGAGACCCCATGCAACGACGCCGTTTCATTTCTGCCGCCGGTGCGGCCACGCTGGCCAGCACTTCAAGCGCTTGGGCGCAGAGCTATCCGACGCGCCCCGTGCGCTTGGTGGTGCCTTTCGCGCCTGGCGGTCCAAGCGATAGTTTTGCGCGCATTTATGCGCTGGCCTTGGGTCAGCAACTCGGGCAAACGGTGATCGTCGACAACAAGGCGGGTGCCTCGGGCGTCATCGGTTCGCTGGAGGTCAAGAACAGCAAGCCGGACGGCTACGACATCCTGTTCGGCACGGCGTCCACCCACGGTTTGTACAACCTCGTCGAGCCCCAGCCGCGCTACGACGCCACGAAGGACTTCGACTACGTGGCAGTGCTGGGCGGCGCGCCCGTGGCGTTGGCGGTGGCTACATCCATGCCGAACACGCTCAAGGCCGCCATCGAGGCGTCCAAGAAGGCCAACGGCAAGTACAGCTTTGGCTCACCCGGAACGGGCACCTTGCTTCACGTGGCCACCGAGCGCCTGCTGCAGATGACCGGCGGGCAGTTCACGCACGTGCCCTACAAAGGCAGCGGCCCTGCGATGCAGGACCTGATGGGCGGCACCATCGAGATGGCCGTCGGTACGCTGGGCGGCATGCTGCCGCTGCACAAGAGCGGGCGGATGAAGCTCGTTGGCGTGGCAACGGCCAAGCGTCTGGCCATGGCGCCCGACATCCCCACCGTGGCCGAATCTGCGGGCCTTGCCGCGCCCTTCGAAGCCATGTTGTGGCACGTGGTGGCCGTGCCGAACAACACGCCCTCCGCCGTGCGGGCGCGGTTGGCCGAGGCCTCGAGGCGCGCGATGAGCGACGCCGCCGTGGTCGCCAACATGACCGAGCAGGGCATGTTCGCCGATCTGCACATCGGCGACGAGGCTGCCACCGCTTTCGTGAAGGCCGAAGCGGCCAAGTGGGCACCGGTTGTGGCCAAGTTGGGCGACGCACTCAAGCGATGAGTCTCGCGCCAGGGCGGGAATCTACCGATACTTGGCGCGCCACGTGAAGCCACAATACGGTTCATGTGTACCGCATAGTGGTGATTTATCATGATTCACTTGCCCTCGGGTTGGAGCTTTCGGTGCTTGGGCGCACGCCGGCCGGCAGGCGCCTTAGTGGCACTCGTTTTCGCGGTGGTTGGCTGCGCCACAGCACCTGGCGGTGCGCCTTCCCAGGCCAGCGCATCACCGGGTCGGCCACCCAACATCGTGGTCATCCTGAATGACGACCTGGGTTGGGGAGATGTTGGCTACCACGGGTCAGACATCCAGACCCCGACGATTGACGGCCTGGCCCGGCGCGGTGTCGAACTGAACCGCTACTACACCTACTCGATCTGCAGCCCGACACGCGCCGCGCTGATGAGCGGTCATTCGTCGCTGGAGACGGGCGTGGACGGCCCCATCGCCTCCGCTGAAAGCCTGCCCGCTCAGCTCAAGCTGCTGCCGCAGCACCTGAAGGACCTGGGCTACCAGACGACCATGATTGGCAAGTGGCACCTGGGCAAGGCCAAGGCGGACTACATGCCCTTCAATCGGGGCTTCGAGTACTACTACGGTTTTCTGGGTGGTTTCATCGACCACTACACCCACACCGATGTGACGGGCAAGCTGGATTGGCAGCGCAATGGCCAGCCCGTGACGGAAGCGGGGCACAGCACAGACCTGATGACGGAAGACGCCGTCCGGCAGATCAAGGGCCGCGACAAAACCAAGCCTTTGTTCATGTACCTGGCCTATGACGCACCGCACACGCCTTTGCAGGCGCCCGACGACTACGTGGCGCGCAATGCCCACATCGCAGACCCTGGGCGTCGGGTCTATGCCGCCATGGTTCAGCACATGGATGCACAACTCGCCAGGGTGCTGGCCACGCTCGACGACGAAGGCATGGCGCAGGACACCCTGGTCGTTTGGGCCAGCGACAACGGCCCGTTGAATGGCGGCAGCGGCTCCAGCGGGGGCTTGCGCGGCAGCAAGGGCACGGCTTTCGAAGGCGGCCAGCGTGTACCCGCGGTGGCCTACTGGCCCGGCCATTTGCAAGGCGGTCGCAAGCTGGACACCGTTGTGACGGTGCTCGACTGGTTCCCGACCTTGATCCGCCTCGCAGCCGGCACGGTGCCCGTTGACCCTTTGCTGGTCGGGCGGGATGTGATGCCCACGCTGCGCGGTGCCGAACAGGCGCCTGGCGCTGAGATGGTGCTGGGCAACCACCTGGTCCGTGCGAAAGGCTATGCCGAGTCGGCCTACCGATTTCCCTGGAAACTGGTGCGTCTTCCTGTGCTGACGCCGGCCAGCGGGGCCTCTGCGCCTCAGCCGACAGGGGCAAGGACGGAACTGCTGTTCAACGTGGTGACCGACCCCCAAGAGGCCAGCAATGTGGCTGCCGCCCACCCTGACATCGTGCAAAGGCTGCGCGCCGATCTGGACGCTGCGCCGAGGGCGCCCCGCACCCTGTCGAACTGGCCCATCGCACCCGGCGCCATCGCTCACTAGCGCCAGGGTCCGGGCAGCAAGCGCAGTTCCAGGTTGGTACTTGCGCTGGGTCAGCGCGCGCCAGCCTTCAAGGAGACGAACGAAGTGAAGTGCACCTATCACGCCGCGCTTGCCTTGATCGCCAGCAACCTGGCCGTCCTGATCGCTTGTTCCTCTGGCAGCGCGGGCACCGCGCAAAGCGCCAGCACGTCACCGCGCCCTGTGCCGGTTCTTGACTCCTGGCAGACAGGCCTGTCCGGGCGCTATGCCCGCGTTGTGGAAACCGCCAGCACTGAGCCCGTGAGCACCTGGCCGGCTGCGGGCTTGACCGATACGTCCGGTGGCTCGCCCTTGCCCACCTACTCGGATGTGCAGAAGATCAGTCATTCCGAGCAGTTTGTCTATGTCGATGCGTCTGGGCTGGCCAGTCACCAGATGGGGCCTTGGTACTGGAACGTCAGCACCGTGTTCGGCAATTGGCCGCGCAGCCAGGGTTTCGTCTACAAATTACCCAAGCATCCCGTCGAATTGCCGGACGGCGACAGGAAGCCGGCCGGCCTGGGTCCGCAGGGTGCGTGGGTCAATGGCGTGGCCTTCTTCAACCAACTGGATGGCGCCTATTTCGATACCGCCAGGCAGATTGAGGTGCAAGGTGGAGCAGCCATGGGCCCAAACTTTGGGGCCGAGCCCAACCGGCTTTGGGTGCGCGACGCCATCCCGGTCGAGGGCCCCACATTTGACGCGTCCAACGCGCACCAGCCCCCAATAGGCGCCTACCACTACCACTCCAATCCGCTGGCCCTGCGCATGCAGTTGGGCGACAACGTGAAGTGGGATGCCGCGCTTCAAAAGTATGTGGAAGACACCAGCCGCCTGCACCACTCACCGATCCTGGGTTGGGCGCGCGACGGCTATCCGATCTATGGGCCCTATGGCTACGGCAACTGCCGTGGCAGCGGTTCAGAAGTTCGGCGCATGCGCAGTGGCTTTGCTTTGCGCGATGGCAGTCGGGGCACGGCCGACCTGCGCGTAACCGGCCGCAAGTCCATCGGCAAATGGGCCGCGCAGCTGCATGCGCTGGCCGCCCCAGCCGACGGCCAAGGCCGGGTTGCCATCAGCCCGGCCACCTACGGTCCGGATGTCAGCAACTACTTTTACCTGGGGCGCTACAACGAGGACTACGAGTTCCTGAGCGATCAGGGCAAGCCGGGTGACGGGGCCGACAGGGACTTCGACCTGGACCGGCACAACGGCCGTTACTGCGTGACGCCCGACTTCCCTGACGGCACTTACGCCTACTTCGTGACCGTCGGCGAAGACGGTCTTGCTGCCTACCCCTACACCGTGGGCCGCCAGTTTCGCGGGGACCCTTCAGGGGACGTCATCCGGGCTGCCATCACCGAGACCGTGAAAGTACACAGGGTGGGCCTGCCCTTGTCACAGGTTGCCTTCCAGATCGTGCTGGATACGCCGAGCAAGCGAATCCTTCGGTGGCCCTCGGCCGAGGGCGTGACCTACAGCGTCGAGGCCAGCGCCGACGGCCTGAACTGGATGGCGTTGACGCCTGAAATCCGCAGTGCCACACCAACCCCAGGTCGTTTGCCGGCTGGCGAGGGCTACTACTCGCTGGTCCCACTGACAACCAGTTTCACCGACGAGCGCGCGGTCGCTTCCACACCGCAATACCGCGTCAGGCTGGTACGAACAGCCCCCCACGCGACGCAGGCGGCGCCCGCGACCAAAGGTGCCACTACGGCGATCAAGCCCGCGCAACTGCGCCGCGGCCAGTCGATCCGCCTGGAGGTCACCCTTGCGGGTGGGCAGCCGATCACGGACTACGACCCGCTGGCGTCCATCACCCCGGCTGTGGAGCTGGTCACCGTTGACGGCGCCACCGTGCTGGCCACGGGCGCAAACGTCAGCCGCCAACTCACGAAGATAAACGCCGACTTCGTGGTGCCAGCACAAGCTGCGCCTGGCACCTACATGGTCCGCCTGCGGTTCGCCGGTTTGCCGCCACCCGCCATGTCCTTGCAAGGTCAATACCAGTCAGTGGGGCAACTCACCGGCGTTGCAGGCACTGCCATTGCGGCGGGGCTGTCGTACGGGGACCAAGCGGTCAAGGTGGACTGAAAGCCAGAAGGGAATTCGCGTGGATCGCCGGGTCCGGCGCAAGCCTGCACGCCGCAGTGGCTTGCCAGCCGACGCGTTGGTGGAAACCAGCGTGGTCCCCATAAACAGCGCACGCCACACTTTTCAATATTGTCGATTAAGTAAGCAGTTCGTATTGATAGTCGATATAGACAAACCACCATGAAGCACGCCGTTGAATACCGCAAACCGAACCGCGCTCGCGCCTTGAGGTGCATGCCCATGCTGAGGCCCTCGCTTCGGGTTTGTGTCGTTGTTGTGGCTGCGGCCACTGCGCTGTCGGGTGTGGCAGCTGCCGCGCCGCCGGCAAGTGGCGTCAATCGCCCCAACATCCTGTTGATCCTGGCCGACGACTTGGGCTACTCCGACATCGGGGCATTTGGCGGGGAGATCGCAACGCCGAGCCTCGACGCGCTGGCCCGCGAAGGCTTGCGCATGACTTCGTTCTACGCGGGGGCGGCCTGCTCACCAACGCGAGCCATGCTGCTCTCGGGCGTTGACAACCACCTCGCCGGCATCGGCAACATGGCCGAGTTGGCGGTGCCCGAGCACCAGGGCCAGCCGGGCTATGAGGGCTACCTGAATGAACGGGTCGTGCCATTCCCGGCGCTCCTGCGCCAGGCGGGCTACCGCACCTACATGGCAGGCAAATGGCACCTCGGGCTGACGGAGGAACGCAGCCCCAAGGCGCGCGGCTTCGATCGCTCGTTCGCGCTGCTCCGCTCGGCCGACGACCACGTCCCGCAGCCCTGGAACACCCGCATCGACGACAAGGACCCTTGGTACCGCGAAGACGGCAAGCTGGCCACGGTTCCAGCGGACTTCTATTCCAGTCACTTCTATGCCGACAAGATGCTGTCCTACCTGAAGGACGGCCAGGCCGACGGCAAGCCCTTTTTCGCCTACCTGTCCTTCACGGCGCCCCACTGGCCCCTGCAAGCGCCCCCCGAGGTGATTGCCAAGTACGAGCACCGTTACGAGAAGGGCTACGAAGCCTTGCGCACCGAGCGCGCGGCGCGGCAGAAGAGTCTGGGCATCGTGCCCAAGGACCTTGCCGCAGCGCCCGCGCTGGCCACCTTCCCGACCTGGGAAGGCCTGAAACCGGCGCAGCGCAAGCAGGAAGCCCGTCGCATGGCCGTGTACGCCGCCATGGTGGACGTGATGGACCAGAACATCGGCAAGGTGGTCCGGTATCTCAAGGCCACGGGCCAGTACGACAACACCGTCATCGTCGTCCTGTCCGACAACGGCCCAGAAGGCGCGGACGTGCCCCGGCGCCCGCCGGCCATCGTCAGCGACAACCGCAACAACCAGATCGCAAACCTCGGCAAAGGCTCGTCCTTCGCGGCCTACGGACCGAACTGGGCTCAAGTCGGCGCCACGCCCTTCAGGGTCTTCAAAGCCTATAGCTACGAGGGTGCCACCCGTGTGCCGGCCATCGTGCGTTATCCGGGCCATTTGGGGCGTGGTCAGATTTCCGGCGCACCGGCGCATGTGGTGGACATCGCGCCGACGGTGCTTGAACTCGCGGGCATCGCGTATCCCGACCGCTTCGAAGGCCGTGAAGCGCCCCCGCTGCAAGGCCAATCGCTGGTGGCCTTGTTCAAAGGCGGCACTGCGGCGGCGCGCCCTGTCTTCGAGCAAGGCTGGGAACTGTCCGGCCAGAAGGCGTACCGCCGGGGCGATTGGAAGGCCGTGTACTCGGTGCCGCCCTATGGCACTGGTGACTGGCAACTCTTCGACTTGGCCACCGACCCCGCAGAGCAGCACGACCTGGCCGACAAGCACCCCGACAAGCTGGCCGAGTTGAAAGCGGCCTACGCCGCCTATTCGCGCCGCAATGGCGTCGTCGAAGTGCCGCGGCTGGCCGAGCGCATCGGGGAGCGCTACACAAGCCGCTTTTACTTCGACGCCCTCGGCCTCATCGATTGACCCATCCGCAGAGGCGCCGCCATCGTGGTGGTGCTTACGCAAAGTAGATCCGCATCGAACAGGAGACACCATGACCGCCCGCCCTAACCACTTGCTTCTTGCAGCGTCGTTGTGCTGCACCACCATGGCCGCATCGGCCCAAAGCGTGACCATCGGTGGCATTGCCGACCTCTACGTCGGCTCGGCCAAGGGCAGTACCCGGGTTGCGCGGGTGGGCGACGGCGGCAGCGCGCCATCGCGGTTGAACTTCAGCGGTGTCGAAGATCTCGGAGGGGGCCTGAAGGCCTATTTCCGCCTGGAAATGGCCATCGGCATGGATGAAGGTGTGGTGAACATGGGCGGCGGCTTCGGTTCCATGTCTTACGCCGGCGTTTCAGGGGCCTGGGGCGCGGTGGAAGTCGGCCGTCAGCTCACGCCACTTTTCCGCAATTTTCTGGCGACATCGCCCTTCATCGTCAACCCGAACTGGAGCCCGGCGCAAATGGTGCCCAAGACGGATGGCCAAGGGGCGGCCATCGCCGGCTTGGCACCAGTGCTGCGCCAGAGCAATGCGGTGCATTACCACTACGGTGACCAGAACACGCCGGGTTGGCGCTTGGACCTTCAAGTCGCGCCAGGAGAAGGCGCCACGACCTCCGGGCGCTTTGCGGCCGTGTCGGTCAGCCACCGCGGCAGCAGCTACTTCGTGCACTACACCGGCCAGCGACTGAACAGCGGCACTTCGGCGGCCAGCGCTTTCCACGTGGACACGCAGGTGGTCGGCGGCGTCTACACGCTGGGCCCGTTCACCGTGTCGGGCAACTACGCCGTGGTCAGTTCCGACGCTGCGGGTGCACTCAAGGCGACCACCACATTGCTGGGTGGTACCTACACGCTGGGCCTGAATGTCTTCAAGATCGAGGCCGCCAAACGCGATGTCAAGAACAGTGCGCGCGACGCGGACTTGCTTGTGCTGGGCTATGACTACCTGCTGAGCAAGCGTTCAACCTTGTACGTGCGCGCCCTGGGTCTGCAGAACAAGAATCAGGCCGCCAACACCATGGCGCTTGCGACTGTTGATGCCAACAGTGGGCATGACGTGAAGGGCTTTGCCCTAGGGATGCGCCACAACTTCTGAAGATCTGCATCCCGCTCACACAGTGAGGGTGCGGTGCCTGGCGGGTGTCAGCGGGTCATCGAGCGCTGCAGGCTGGCGGTGTGCTTCAAGAGGGCTTTCGTGAGATCGCCCTCGGCCGCCTTGAAGCGCTGCGTGGGGGCCGGCACCGATATCGCAGCCAGTTCTCCCGAAGGGCTGCGAAGCGCCACTGAAACCGCCGAAATCCCCAGCGCATTTTCTTCGCGGTCGTATGCGCAGCCGGCCTTACGTACCGCCTCGATTTCCCGCTCCAGCCGATCCCAGGATGTGATCGTGTGGGGCGTCAGCGCCGTCAGGCGCATGCGCTTGCGGGCCTTGCCCAGTTCTTCGTCCGTCATGGCCGCCAGCAAGGCTTTGCCGTTGGCCGACGAGTGCAAAGGAAAGGCCACGCCCACGGCCGACATGGCGGTCAAGCGGTGCGTGCCTGTCACCTGGTCGATGAACACCACCTTGTCCTGGTCGATCAGCGACAGGTCTACCGTTTCGCTGGTCTCCTTGGCCAGTGCCTTCAAGGTCTCGCGTGCGACTTCGGCGATATGAAAGCGCGTGGCAGATGCCAAGGCCAACAGCATCGGGCCCAGTCGCACGCCCGTCGTGGCCGATGCGGCCATGACGAAGCCTTCGTTGTCCAGTGCATCCACCAGGCGTTGCACCGTGGACCGCGGCAAGTCCACCGCCTTGGCCAGCTCACCCAGGCTCAAGCCATCGGGCCGGCGCTCCAGTGCGCGCAGCAGCGCAGCAGCGCGTGCAATGACCTGTATCCCCTGTCGTTCGGATGTTGGCGTTTCTTCAGGTTCCCTGGATTCCATGAGCGCTTTCTATTCACTGCGGACAGTTTAGTGCGAGGCCAGAACCGACCGTCGGGCGCTATGTGCCGCCTGGGGCGCACCAGGCTCGAATGCCGTTCATCTTGCGGGAAAACGCCAATACCTGAATCATTCTTGGTGACCGTATAGTGATACACGTGTACCGATAGATGGTCACAAAAGTCCTGCAAAAGCGGTGCGATTCCGAGGAGCCATCAGGCTCGGGCAGGTTCTCAAACTGGGCAAGGAGCGCAACATGACGATCAACATTCGAGGCACCCTTTACGAGGAAAATCTCAACAACAAGATGGGGCTCAAGTTCTACGACTTGAGCCACCCCTGGGGCTTGGGCCAGCCGTGCTGGCCCTACTTCGAGGACGTGAAGATCGAGCGCCTGCACAGCATGGCGCGCAGCGGCGTGCTGACGCAGAAGATCACCACCGTGATGCATTCGGGCACGCACATCGACGCGCCCGCCCACGTGGTCGAAGGCACCGCCTTCATGGATGAAGTGCCGCTGCCGCACTTCTTTGGCACCGGTGTGGTGGTGTCCATCCCGAAGAAGAAATGGGAAGTCATCACTGCCGCCGATCTGGAAGCCGCGAGCCCGCAGATCCGCGAAGGCGACATCGTCATCGTCAACACCGGCTGGCACAAACACTACGGCGACAGCCGCATGTACTACGCCTACTCGCCTGGCTTCTACAAGGAAGCCGGTGAGTGGTTTGCGAAGAAGAAGGTCAAGATGATCGGCAGCGACACCCAGGCGCTGGACCACCCGCTGGGCACGGCCATCGGCCCGCACGGCCCGGGCTGGCCCAACGGCCTGCTGCCCGACATCAACCGCGAATACGAACGCGAGACCGGCCGCAAGGTGATCGAGGACTTCCCGGAGTGGGAACCCTGCCACCAGGCCATCTTGAAAGAAGGCATCTGCGGCTTCGAGAACGTGGGGGGCGAGCTGGATGCCGTCACTGGCATGCGGGTCACCTTCGCGGCCTTTCCGTGGCGCTGGACCAAGGGCGACGGCTGCATCGTGCGTCTGGTCGCCATCGTAGACCCGAGCGGGCAGTACCGCATCGAGACCGGCAAGTAAATCCAAGACGAGAGGCACGCCATGAAAGTCACTCGCTTAGCCGAAGCCCAGCCGTATGTGGCACCCAACCACTACGACATGCGCTCGTTGCGCCTGCAGGGCTTCGAACCCGGTGGACCCGAGAAATTCTGGATCGGCCTCTCGAATTTTCTGCCCGGTGGCGGCGCAGGCCCTGACGCCTCGCCGCTGGAGAAGGTCTATTTCGTGCTGACCGGCGAATTGACTATCACCGTCGATGGCCGCGCCACCGAATTGCGCGCGATGGACAGTTGCTGCATCCCCGGCAACGAGGTGCGTGAAGTCAAGAACCGCGGGAACACCGTGGCGACCATGCTGGTGGTGATGCCCTACCCGGAGAAGGCGCCATGAGTGACTGGCTGAAGAATCCGCTGTCCCTGTTCGACGTGCGTGGCAAGGTGGCCGTGGTCACTGGGGCATCCGGCGCCTTCGGTGCACTGGCATCCCAGGTGCTGGCCGGAGCTGGAGCCCGGTTGGTGCTGGCGGCCGGCAACGCGAAGGTCTTGGAAGAGACGGCTGCAGCCTGCCGCGAACTAGGAGCAGAAGTCCACACCGTGGCGCGCCGCCCCGGTACCGAAGGCGACTGTGCCGCCATCATGGACGCTGCACTGGCCGCCTTCGGTGGGCTGGACATCCTGGTCGTCGGCTCCGGTCTGAACGACCCCTGCCCCATCGTCGACATGCCGCTGGACCGCTTCGAAGGCGTGATGGACGGCAACGTCACCAGCACCTGGCTGCTGTGCAAGGCCTTCGGCCAGCGTGTGATTCCACGCGCCACGGGCGGCAAGGTGGTGCTGGTGTCGTCGGCGCGCGGCAAGCTCGGCCACCCAGCGGGCTATTCCGCCTATTGCGCGTCGAAGGCCGCCACCGACGGGCTGACGCGCGCCCTGGGCTGCGAGTGGGGCTCGCACGGCATCACCGTCAACGCCATCGCGCCCACCGTGTTTCGGTCGCCGTTGACGGCTTGGATGTTCGAGGACACCGAAAAGGCCAAGACCGTGCGTGCAGGCTTCCTGGCCCGCGTGCCCATCGGCCGTCTGGGTGAGCCCGAAGACCTTGCCGGACCACTGCTGTTCCTGTGCTCGCGCGCATCGGCCTTCCACACCGGCCACACCGTCTATGCCGACGGCGGCTACACGGCAGGGTGATGGCTGTGACCAACAAGGAACAGATCGCCATCATCGGCGCCGGCCTGATGGGCCACGGTATTGCCCAGGTCTTTGCGCTGGCCGGCCACGTGGTCACGGTGTACGACCCCAACGCCGACGCCCTGGTCACGCTGCGCGAGCGCGTGCGCCGCAACCTGGTCGACCTGGGGCAGGACGCGGGCGCGGCCGATCTGGTGTTTCCGATCGAAGATTTGGGGCAGTGCGTGGCCGGGGCCGACGTGGTTTTCGAGGCCGGCCCCGAAAACCTGGCGTTCAAGCAAAAGCTCTTCGAACAGTTGCAACTGCTGGCGCCAGCCGACGCGCTGCTGGCCAGCAACACCTCGGTCATCCCCATCACGCAAATCATGCAGGGCCTGCGCACCGGTCACCGCGCCATGGGCACGCACTGGTGGAATCCGCCCTACCTGGTGCCGCTGGTGGAGGTCATCAAGACGCCGGACACCGACCCCGCCCTGGCGCAACGCATGTTCGACCTGCTGGCCGCTGTGGGCAAGACGCCGGCGATGGTGGAGAAAGATGTGCCGGGCTTCATCGGCAACCGGCTGCAGCACGCGCTGTGGCGCGAAGCGGTGGCACTGGTGGCTGATGGGGTGTGCAACGCCGAGACGGTGGACACCGTGGTCAAGGCCAGCTTCGGCCGCCGCCTGCCTGTGCTGGGGCCGCTGGAAAACGCCGATTTGGTGGGCATTGAGCTGACACAGGCCATCCACCAGACGGTGCTGCCCGCCATCGACCACACGCCGGGCGCTTCACCGTACCTGCAACAACTGATTGATGCCGGCAAGCTGGGCATGAAGAGCGGAGAAGGCTTCCGCACCTGGACTGCCGACCAACAGACCGAGCTGCGCGCGCGTGTGCTGGCTCACCTCAAGGCCATGAACGCGGCCGAAGGCCACTAAACCCCGCTGAAGGAGACACCACCATGGCACGCCCCTCGAACAAGGTCATCATCACCTGCGCCGTGACGGGCGCGATCCATACGCCGAGCATGTCGAAGTACCTGCCGCTGACGCCGGCCGACATCGCCCAGCAGGCCATAGACGCCGCCAACGCAGGCGCGTCCATCCTGCACCTGCACGCACGCGATCCGTCAGACGGCCGGCCCAGCGCCGACCCGGAAATCTTTGCCCAGATCCTGGCGCCGATCAAGGCCGCCACCGATGCGGTGATCAACATCACCAGCGGCGGCTCGACCAAGATGACGCTGGAAGAGCGCCTGGCCCCGCCACTGCGCTTCAAGCCCGAGATGGCCTCGCTGAACATGGGCTCGATGAACTTCAGCATCCACCCGGTGGCCAGCAAGATCAAGGAATGGAAATACCCCTGGGAGCAGGCCTATGTGGAGGGCACGGAAGACATCATTTTCCGCAACACCTTCCGCGACATTCGCCACATCCTGCGCGACCTGGGTGACGGCTGCGGCACCAAGTTCGAGTTCGAGTGCTACGACGTGGGCCACCTCTACAACCTGGCGCACTTCGTCGATGCCGGCCTGGTGAAGCCACCGTTTTTCATCCAAACCATCTTCGGCATCCTGGGTGGCATCGGGCCGGATCCGGTCAACGTCACTTTCATGCGCGAAACGGCCAACCGCCTGTTCGGCGACAGCTACCACTGGAGCGTGCTGGGTGCAGGCCGCCACCAGATGAGCCTTCTGACCTACGCCGCCATTCAGGGCGCCAACGTGCGCGTGGGGCTGGAAGACAGCATCTACCTGGGCCGTGGCCAGATCGCCGAAAGCAACGCCGCGCAGGTGCTGAAGATCCGCCGCATTCTGGAAGACCTGGGCTACGAGATCGCCACCCCGGCTGAGGCACGCCAGATGCTGGCGCTGAAGGGCGGCGACAACGTCGCTTTCTGAAGACGGCCACAACAACAAACGACTGGAGACAACGTCATGAAGCCTTGCGTACACGCCTTTCGCGTCCTGCTCGCACCCCTGCTGGCACCGCTGTTCAGTCTGCTGGCCTTTGCCTCGCAGAGTGCCTTCGCGGTCTACCCCGAGAAGGTCATCCGCGCCGTGGTGCCGACGGCACCAGGCACGCCCATCGACGTGGTGACGCGCATCGTCACGACACGCATGGGCAAGGAACTGGGTCAGTCGATCTTTGTCGAGAACAAGGCCGGTGCCTCGGGTACCTTGGGCGGGCAGGACGTTCTGCGCTCACCTGCCGATGGCTACACCTTGATGACGGTCTTCATGCCCATGGCCGTGGCGCCGTTCATGCTGGCCAAGGTGCCCTTCGATCTGCAAAAAGACTTTGCGCCCGTGGGCCAGATGGTCTGGTCCTACAACGTGCTCGTCGCCCATCCTTCGGTGCCCGCGAAGACCACGGCCGAGCTGGTCCAACTGCTCAAGGCGCAGCCGGGCAAGATGTCCTACGCCACGGGTGGCCTGGGCACGCCCGCGCACATGACCGGCGAGCTGTTCAAGATCGAGACCAAAACGTTTGCCGTCCACGTGCCTTACAACCAGTTCGGCCAGGCCATCAGCGACCTGATTGGCGGTACCCACCAGTTCATGTTCGCTGCCAGCGCGCCGGTGCTGCCCTTCATCCAGCAAGGCCGCCTGCGGGCGCTGGCGGTAACGGGTGCGCAACGCATGCCGGTGCTGCCCGAAGTGCCGACGCTGGCCGAGCTGGGCTACAAGGACATGGTGGTGCGGGACTGGCAAGGCCTGATGGTCAAAGCAGGTACGTCGCCAGAGATCATCGCGAAGCTGAACGCCGCGCTCACCGTGGCCCTGGCCGACCCCGAAGTGAAACAGTCCCTGGCCAAGCTCGGCGTGGACACAGCGGCAGGCAGCGCCGCGCAACTGGGCTCACTCGTCTCCAGTGAGAGCGCACGTTGGGCCGGCGTGGTGAAGAAGCAGGGACTGAAGTTCGAATAAGCCCGCATAGCCCACAAGATCGTAAAACCCACGCCGCAGAAGATCATGAGCCCAATCCGCAATGTGCTTTTCATCATGGCCGACCAATTGCGTGCGGACATGTTGTCCTGCTACCGCCAGGGGCAGGGCAAGCTGCAAACCCCGAACATCGATGCACTGGCCACACGAGGCACGCGCTTCAACCACTGCTACGTGCAGGGCACGGTGTGTGGCCCTTCGCGCATGTCCACCTACACGGGGCGTTATGTGACCAGCCACGGCGCAACCTGGAACTTCGTGCCGTTGGCCGCCAACCTGCCGACCATGGGCGACCACCTGCGCCAGGCGGGCTTGCGTGTGGCGGTGGTGGGTAAGACCCACATCGTCGGCGACCGCGCCGGCATGGCCCGCCTGGGCCTGGACCCGAAGTCCAAGGACGGCCTGCTGGTGGACCAAGGCGGGTTTGAGCCCTATGCGCGCGACGACGGCGTGCTGCCAGATGCAAAACTGAAGTACGGCGACGCGCCCTACAACCTGTACCTCAAGGCGCAGGGCTACGACGCGAACAACGCATGGCACGACTACGCGAATTCAGGCGCCGGCCCCAATGGTGAAGTGCTCAGTGGCTGGCAGATGCGCCACGCCGGCCTGCCGGCGCGCGTGCAGGAGCAACACTCAGAAACGGCCTGGACCACCGACCGCGGCATTGCCTTCATGCGCGAACAGGGCGACGCGCCCTGGTGCCTGCACCTGTCCTACATCAAGCCCCACTGGCCCTACATCGCGCCAGCGCCGTACCACGGCATGTTCACGGCCGACGACATCCCCGCGCCAGTGCGCAGTGAAGCCGAACATGCATCGGCGCACCCCGTGCTGGCGGCTTTTCGGCAGCATCCCGAAGGACAGGCCTTCTCGCAAGACGAGGTCCGCCGCACCGTGGTGCCGGCCTACATGGGCCTGGTCAAACAACTGGACGACCACATCGGCCGCCTGATGCAAGCGCTGGACGAACTGGGTCGCCGCGACGACACGCTGATCGTGTTGACCGCCGACCACGGCGACTTGCTGGGCGACCACTGGCTGGGCGAGAAAGAGATGTTCTACGAGGCCAGCGTGCGGGTGCCGCTCATCGTGGTTGACCCCAGCGCTGCGGGGCAGGTTCCGGCAAGCGATGCGTTGGTGGAAGCCATCGATTTGCTGCCTACCTTCAAGGCAGCAGTCGGCTTGCCCGGCGACGATCCGTGGCTGGAAGGGCGCTCCTTGTTGCCCATCCTGCGCGGTGACGCCTTCGATGAACGCGAGGCCGTTTTCTCGGAGTTGGACTACGCCTTCTACGACGCGCGTCGGCAACTGAACGTCGGTGTCAACAACGCCCGGGCCACCATGGTTCGCACCCGGCGCTGGAAGTACGTGCGCTTCGAAGGCTTTGCCCCGCAACTGTTTGATCTGTTGAACGACCCGGACGAACTGTGCGACCTCGGGCGCATCGACACCCATGCCGACGTCAAGGCCGACATGGAAGCGCGCATCGCGCGCTGGCGCGCTGCCTGCCGCAACCGCGTCACCATGTCAGACGCTGAGGTCAGAGCCCGTGGCGACCGTGCCAAGGTCGGCGGCGTGCGCATCGGTGAGTGGTAACGCGAGCGCTCGCTCAGCAAACAGCGCACCACCATGTCAGCCGACCACCACTGTCCCGGCGCGGGCCTTGAGACAAAACCAGCGCGCGTCTACCGCTTCGACATCAACTGGCTGGCCGTTGAGCAGGACTACCGCGAGGGCCAGCTGTCGCTGCGCGACATGGCTTGCAAGCACGGTTGTTCGCATTCAGCCATCGCCAACCGCGCAGACCGCCTGCAATGGACACGCGCTGACCTGGGCAGTCCGCCGGCAACAGCCGCAGGGCGGCAACGCCAACGCCTACGGACAGCAAGAGGGAGTCACACATGACATGCACATCGGGCGCCATCGTCACCGGTTCGACCAGCGGCATCGGCCTGGCCATCGCGCAGGCGCTTGCTCGCGCCGGACACAACGTCATGCTCAACGGCTTTGGAGATGCTGCTGCGGTTGAGGCGCTGCGTGCAGGGCTGGCGGCAGAGACCGGCTCGAAGGTGGCCTACAGCGCCGCCGACATGAGCAAGCCGGCCGAGATTGCGCAAATGGTGGCGCAGGCCGAAGCGGCCTTCGGCAGCGTGGACATCCTGGTCAACAACGCCGGCGTGCAGTTCGTGGCCCCCGTGGACGAGTTCCCTGACGCGAAGTGGGAGCAGATCATCGGCATCAACCTGTCGTCCAACTTCTACGCCATCAAGGCGGTGCTGCCGGGCATGAAGCGCCGCAACCGGGGGCGCATTGTCAACATCGCCTCGGCACACGGGCTGGTGGCTTCGCCTTTCAAGTCGGCCTACGTGGCGGCCAAGCATGGTGTTTTGGGCCTGACGAAGGCGGTGGCGCTGGAAGTGGCCGAAACGGCCATCACGGTCAATGCGGTGTGCCCCGGCTATGTGCGCACGCCGCTGGTCGAAGGTCAGATCCAGGATCAGGCCAAAGCGCACAACATGCCTGAGGACCGCGTCGTGCGCGAGATCATCCTGGCCTCGCAACCCAACAAGCGCTTCGTGGAACTGCAGCAACTCGCTGACCTGGTGTTGTTCCTGTGTTCCGACAGCGCCGCATCCATCACCGGTGCCGCCTTGCCCATCGAGGGCGGCTGGACAGCCCGCTAGGCCCGCCATGACCCGGCAGGCTCTGCGCGCCCCCGCGCGCCATGACGCGGGCAAGGTGGTCTCGGCGGCCGATGCCGTGGGGCTGATCCACGACGGCGACACCATCGCCACGTCGGGCTTTGTCGGCATCGGCTTTGCCGAAGAGCTGGCCATCGCGCTGGAGCGCCGCTTCCTCGACACCGGCATGCCCAGGAACCTGACGCTGGTCTATGCCGCCGGGCAGGGCGACGGCCGGGACAAGGGTCTGAACCACTTCGCGCATGAAGGCCTGCTGGCACGCGTGGTGGGCGGCCACTGGGGCCTGGTGCCCGGTCTGGGCCGGCTGGCCATGGCCGGCCAGATCGAGGCCTACAACCTGCCGCAGGGTGTGATCAGCTGCCTGTTCCGCGACATCGCCGGCGGGCGGCCGGGGCATTTGAGCCGTGTTGGCCTGGGCACCTTTGTGGACCCCCGCCTGGGTGGCGGCAAGATGAACGCGCGCACCACCGAAGACCTGGTGCAACTGACCGACCTGGGCGGCAGCGAGAGCCTGTTCTACAAGGCCTTTCCGGTGCACGTGGCACTGATCCGCGCCACCACCGCCGATGCCGACGGCAACCTCAGCATGGAACGCGAGGCGCTCACGCTGGAATGCCTGTCCATCGCCATGGCTGCGCACAACAGCGGCGGCATCGTCATCGCGCAGGTGGAGCGCGTGGCCGAACGCGGTGCCATCAACCCGCGCCAGGTGAAGGTGCCCGGCGTGCTGGTGGACTGCGTGGTGCTGGCCCACCCCGAAAACCATTGGCAGACCTTCAGCACCCGCTACAACGCGGGCTACAACGCGGGCTACAGCGGCGAGTTTCGTGTGCCCGCCACAAGCGTCACGCCGCTGGCCTTGAACGAACGCAAGATCATCGCCCGCCGCGCCGCGCTGGAACTGCAGGCCAACAGCGTCGTCAACCTCGGCATCGGCATGCCCGAAGGCGTGGCCAATGTGGCCAACGAAGAAGGCGTGATCGACCTGCTGACGCTGACGGCCGAGCCCGGCGTGATTGGCGGCATCCCGGCGGGTGGGCTGGACTTCGGTGCGGCCATCAACACGCAGGCCATCATCGACCAGCCCTACCAGTTCGATTTCTACGACGGCGGCGGTCTGGACATCGCCTTCCTGGGCCTGGCCCAGGCCGACGCGCAGGGCAACCTCAACGTCAGCCAGTTCGGCCCCAAGTTCGCGGGCGCGGGCGGCTTCATCAACATCAGCCAGAGCGCGCGCAAGGTTGTCTTCGTCGGCACCTTCGCAGCCGGCAAACAGGTGTTGGCGGTGCACGATGGTTTGCTGCAGCTGACGCACGCTGGCCAGCACAGCAAGTTCGTCGCCGAGGTGGAACACCGCACCTTCAGCGGCAGCGTGGCGCGGGCGCGCCAGCAGCCGGTGATGTACATCACCGAGCGCTGCGTCTTCCGGCTGGGGCCGCAAGGCATGGAGCTGGTCGAGATTGCGCCCGGCCTGGACTTGCAGCGTGACGTGCTGGACTGCATGGACTTCGTGCCGCTGATGCCCGCGCCGCCGCGCTTGATGGACGCGCGCATTTTTCGGCCCGAACCCATGCAGTTGCGCGCCGACATGCTGCGCCTGCCGTTGGAAGCGCGCTTCGCCTTCGACCTGGAGCGCGGCGTGTTCTTCGCCAACTTCGCGGGCTGCGTGGTGCGCGACCAGGCCGACGTGGACCGGATCCGCGCGCTGCTGCTGGCGCGGCTGCTGCCCTTGGGCCGCAAGGTGCCAGCGGTGGTGGACTACGACAACTTCACCGTGCTGCCCGACGCGCTGGACGCCTATGTGGACATGGCCAGTGAGGTGGCGCAGGCGCACTACAGCACCGTGTGCCGCTACACCACCAGCGCTTTCCTGCGCGCCAAGCTGGGTGACGCGCTGCGGCAGCGTGGCGTGGCACCGCACATCTTCGAGACCGCCGCCGAGGCCAGCGCGCATCTGCAGGGGCTGGCGCAGCCAGCGTCATGAAAGCAGGATCGCGGCAGCGCCAGGCGCAAGCGCTGTTGTGGCTGTCGCCGGCCCTGGTCTCGTCCAACTACATCATCGCCCGCGCGGCCAGCGGCGAGATCGCGCCGCACCTGCTGGCGCTGGTGCGCTGGTCGGTGGCGCTGTTGCTGATGCTGGTGGTGAGCGGGCGCGATCTGCTGCCGATTTGCCGCGCCATGCGCGCGGAGGGCTGGCACACGCTGACCTTGGGCGCCCTAGGCATGTGGGTCTGCGGCGCCTTCGTCTATGTGGGCGCAGCCACCACCAGCGCAGCCAACATCGCGCTGATCTACGCCGCCACGCCCGTGGCCATCGCCATCGCGGGTGCGCGCCTACTGGGTGAGCCGGTTGGCAGGCGCCAGCGCGTGGGGCTGGTGCTGGCCACGGTGGGCTTGCTGTTCGTCATCCTGAAAGGCGAGCTGCTGAACCTGCTGGCTGTTCGACCAGTGGCGGGCGATGGCTGGATCCTTGCTGCAGCGACGGGCTGGGTGGCCTACACGGTGTTGCAGCAGCGCTGGCCCACGGCACTGACAACGCCCCAACGGCTGGCAGCCATCACAGCCGGGGGTGTGCTGGTGCTGCTGCCCTTCACGCTGCTGGAAGTCTCGATGCAGGCCCCGGCGTCGCCCAGCGTGCGTGGTCTGGCATTGGCGGTGCTGGCTGGCGTCGTGCCCGGCTTTCTGGCTTACCAGGCCTATGGTTTCCTGATCCGCGAACTGGGTGCCACGCGCGCCGGGTTGGCGATGTACTTGTCGCCAATCTATGCAGCTCTCATCGCCTGGCTTGCTCTGGGTGAAAGGCCGCATTGGTTTCATGCGGTGGGCGCGGCGCTGATCCTGCCCAGCATCTTTTTCGCGTCACGGTCGGATCAGGCGCGCGCACCGTCACCCCTGCGGGCTGCTACCGACAGCGAAGTGCGCGTCAGGAAATCAGCGTGACGCCGTCTTTCGGCCTCCAACGCTGGCTGCCCTTTCTGGCCTGGTGGGGGCTGGTCAACCGCCAGACCTTGCGCGCCGACTTCGGCGCCGGCCTCACCGGCAGCCTGATCCTGGTGCCGCAGGGCGTCGCTTTCGCCACCATCGCCGGCATGCCGCCCGAATATGGGCTGTATGCGGCCATGGTGCCGGTGGTCATCTCGGCCTTGTTCGGCTCGTCGTGGCATTTGGTGTGCGGGCCCACCACCGCCATGTCCATCGTCGTCTTTGCGTCGCTCAGCCCGCTGGCCGAACCCGGCAGCGCGGGCTTCGTGCAGCTGGCGCTGACCCTGTCTTTCCTGTGCGGGCTCATCAAGCTGGTGCTGGGCTGGCTGCGCATGGGCGGCCTGATGAATTTTGTTTCACACACCGTGGTGGTCGGGTTCATCTCGGGGGCTGCGGTGCTCATCGCGGCGAGCCAGATCAAGAACTTCTTCGGCCTGCCCATCGCGCGCGGCGCCAGCTTCCCGCAGGTGATGCAGGCTTTCGCCACCCATCTGGACCAGGTCAACCCGTGGGTGCTGGCGGTGTCCGTAGCCACCCTGCTGACCAGCCTGCTGGCCCGGCGCTATCTCAAGCAGGTGCCACACATGATCACCGCGCTGGTGGTGGGCAGTGGCGTCGCCGCCGGGCTGAACGCCTGGCTCGGGCCGCAACGCACCGGCATCGCCACGCTGGCGGCTCTGCCGCGTGGCTTGCCACCCTGGTCGGTACCCGACCTGACCTTGGACACCGTGCAACTGCTGCTGCCAGTGGCGGTTGCGCTGGCCATCCTGTCGATGACCGAAGCCTTGTCCATCGCCCGTGCGCTGGCGCTGAAGACCGGTCAGCGCGTGGACGGCAACCAGGAACTCATCGGCCAGGGCTTGGGCAACGTCATCGGTGCTTTCTTCAGCGCCTACCCCTCCAGTGGATCCTTCAATCGCAGCGGTTTGAATCTGGAAGCCGGCGCGCGCACGCCGCTGGCGGCCGTGTTTTCAGCGCTGCTGCTGGTGGTGATCGTTCAATTCGTGGCCCCGCTGGCCGTCTACCTGCCGCTGCCGGCCATGGCGGGCGTGTTGTTCCTGGTGGCCTGGGGCCTGATCGACTTCGGGCACATCCGCCACATCCTGAAAAACGACCGCCAGGAGTCGGCGGTATTGGCGACCACCTTTCTGGCCACGCTGTTCCTGCGGCTGGAATTTGCCATCTGCGCGGGCGCACTGCTGGCGCTGCTGCTCTACCTGAACCGCACCTCACGGCCGGTGATCGAAGACGTCAAGCCGGCCACCGGCGATGGCCAGTACCACTTCACCACAACGACGGGCCTGCCGGATTGCCCCCAGCTGAAGATCCTGCGGGTCAACGGCTCGATCTTCTTCGGCGCCGCCAACCATGTTCAAAGCGCGATGACCGATGTGGATGGGCACACGCCATCGCAAAAGTTTCTGCTGCTGGCCTGCCCAGGGGTGAACTTCGTGGACCTGGCCGGTGCCCAGATGTTGGTGCAGGAGGCGCGACGCCGCCGCAAGCTGGGTGGTGATCTGTTTTTCTTTGCGCTGCGCGAAGGCTCGCTGCGGTCTCTGGCCAGCAGTGGCGAACTGGACGAGATCGGTAGCGACCACCTGTTCCCCATGGGCGACCTGAATGCCTTGGGCGCCATCATTCCCCAACTCGACCCCACTGTCTGCGCGACCTGTACGCGACGCATCTTCAAACAGTGTCCGCCTCGGCCACCGGGCTGGCTAAATGGTGGATAAAACATATCGTTTTTAATGCTATTGCTGAGATATAAACGATAAAGTTGCATCCAATTATTTGGATTGAGATGTCTTCCATTCAAAGTCGCGATGGGTCCAGATTTGATGCACAGACATCGTCCACGCGGTGCAGCCGCATCCATGACGCTGAGACAGCCTGCCCGGTTGGCTTTTGGACCATCGAGCCGGTCACGGGCGCCGTGCAATTCGACGCAGACGCCCAGCGCATGCTCGACAGGGGCCAGAACGAGCCGGCACTGCGATGGGCCGATCTGCAAGCTGCAGTGACGCCGAATTCCCACGATGCCTTGCAGCATCAGCTGGCCGAGATGCCATTCGGGCGCGACTGCGGTTTCGTCGAATTCACACTGGGCCTGCGCAGCGGGGCCGTTCGCGAACTGCGGGCGCAGTGGTCGCGCCAGCGCGGGCTGGTCATGGGTGTGCTGGTGGACGTCAGCAGTGCGCATCGTGCTGCAGCGGCCGAGGAAACAGCCCGGACCTTTGAAGTGGCGCTGCACGCCGCCGAGACCGCCGCTCGTGAGCGTTCCCGCCTGCTGGCGACCCTGGGGCACGAACTGCGCAACCCGTTGAATGCCGTGCTGGGCTTCGGACACCTGCTGTGCATGGCCGAGGGTGCGCAGCACCCTTCCGAACAGCGGCTCCGCTGGCTCAACGGCATCCTGCATGCCGGAAGGTCGATGACACGATTGGTGGACGATCTCGTTGCCCTGGGCTGCGCCGAGTCGCGCAGCGCCGAAGCCGACATCGCAACACAACCCCTTTTGCCTTGCCTGAAGGTGGCATGGGAACTGGCGCGCGCGGCCAGTGGCGGTTGTGGCGTGGCTTGGCACCCGCCGGAATTCCACGACGTTGAGGACGACACGCTCGTGATGTTCGATGCGGGCCGTCTACAGCAGGTGGTGATGAATCTGCTGTGCAACGCGGTCAAGTACAACCGGCCCGGCGGCTCGGTCTGGATCTGTGTCCGGCTGCAGGCCGACCAATGTGTCATCGATATTCGCGACGACGGTTTGGGTATCGCGGCCCGGCACGTGCCGCATCTGTTCACCCCCTTTTTCAGAGCCGACCGCGAAGGCTGTGAAGTGCCCGGCATAGGGCTCGGCCTGGCTGTGTCCAACGCCCTGATCGTCGCCATGCGCGGCACGCTGGAGGCCGAAAGCGTGGAGGGCCAGGGTTCCACCTTTCACATCCACCTGCCACTTGCGCTTGCGCACCAGGGCGTCGACCGCGCTGACCTGACTTGAAAGTCAGCAGCCCGGTGCTTGCACGTTCAGCGCTGGGGTGGCCGACGTTGCGGCCAAGTCCGTGCACCCGGGTCTGACAGGCTGCCCAGGAAGGCCTTCAGGTCATCGGCTTCTGCCGCCGTGAAGTGCAGTGGCTTGAGGATCTGCTCGCCGTCGGCGTGCAGCCGCTCCAGATCCAGCTCGGCGTAGTGCTGCAGCACGACGTCCAAGGTGGCGAGCTGGCCGTCGTGCATGTAGGGCCCGGTGTCGGCCACATTGCGCAGCGAGGGCACCTTGAATTCGCCGAAATTGCGGTGCTGAGCCTGCACATGCCGGGTTTTCAGGGCTACGGCGGCTGGCGCGTCGCTCCAGCGTGCAAGCAGGTTGTAAGGGCTGGCTTTCAAGGCGCCGATGCCAGCGTGCCGACCAGGGTCCACGACGCCCGGCTGCACGAAGAAGTTCAGGCCGATGTCGCCGAACTCGCCGTTGCTGAAGAGGGCGCCCACGTGGCAGGTGCCACATTGGCCGCGACCGATGAACAGACGCAACCCGCGCTGAGCGGCCAGGGGGTAGCGGGCCGCCGCCACGAGGTCGCCACGGGCCAACGCGTCGCGGAAAGCATCAAACGGTGTCGTGCTCGACACCAGGGACGCCACGAAGGCCCCAAGCGCCTTGGCGACGTTGACCATGGTGGCCTCCGGGTCGGCACCCGGTGCCCCGCCAAAGCTTGCCCGATACATGGGGGCAAGCCCGCCGTCGCTTGTGACCAGAGCCGCCACCTGTAGCGCGCTGGTGGCCATTTCGTGCGGGCTCAGCAGGGGGTGTAGGGCCTGCGACCACAGGCTGTCGAAGGCGCCATCCCAGCCGTACCAGCGCCCGTACGCAGCGTTCCACAGCGACGGCGCATTGCGGCCCAGCACCTCGCGCCCCACCGACCGTGGCAGGCCATCAGAAAAGGCCCGCTCAGGCTGATGGCAACTGGCGCAGGCCAGGCTGCCGTCACCGGACAAGCGTGCATCGAAGAACAACTGGCGGCCCAGGGCCACAGCCGCTGGTTGGCCGCTGACACGGTTGCCGGCGTCACGCGCCGGTGGTGGCGGCCAGGGTCCATGCTGCGCAATGCGGCGCCGCTCAGCGGGAGAAAAGTCCAGCAGACCCGTGGGTTCCGCAGCCGACGCTGCCGCAGCGGCGCCCAGTGCCATCCCGGTCGCCACCCACCCAGCGGCCATCCACACCTTCAACGACGGCCTGTGAAGCGCGGGGCGCACGCCGATCAATCCAGATCGATCTCGTGCGTCAAGCGCTGCGCTTGGGCGCGACCGCCAGCACCGTCTGCCTGTTCGAGATCGATGTCGAAGATGAAGCGCCAGCGGCCCGGCATGTGGAACATCAGGCCCTCGACCGCGAACTGGCCAGTGCCCAGCGATTTCACCGTGGTTCTGTAGTTCATGCCGTGGCGGTGAACGGGCATGTCGGCGTCCACGCGCAGGCGCGCGCGCTGGGGGAGACCGCCCGGGGTGCACACCGCCACTTTCAAGCCGAAGTACTGGCCCACGGGTACGGGCCAAACGCTGGGCTTGAAGACGACGCGCACAACTTGGTTGTCAAGTTGCTGCCGCCCCGCGCCGCTGAGGTCTGAGCCGCAAGCCGGCGCAGCCACCGAAGCCGCAGCCCAGAGCGCCAAAGCCCCGGCCAGCACGGCTTGCCGCAGCAGGCGAGGGCGATGCTGTGCGGCCCTCATCCGGTGGACGCTCGCGGCGAAGCCCAGCCTCGTACCAGGTTCTCGGCATTCCGCCAGCCGATGCCCTCAGCCAGTGGCGCCGGCAAGCTGGCCAGCCAGCCGCGTGAATAGCGGGCGTGCTCACCGATGTAGTGCCACCGTTCGGGCGTGAAGGTGTCGGTCCCGATCATGAAACGATCCGGAAATTCGGTGAAGGCATCGCGCCACGCCGGGTCCACGCCTGTGCCGTCAGCATGGTCGCCGCGAAAGGCCAGGTCGCACCACAGGCGAGGTTGGCGACGCATCACCTCCCGCACTTTCTCGGGCCGCTCGAACCCCGAGTGCGCCCAAAGCACGCGCGCCTCGGGCCATTGCGCGAACAGGCGATCGAGCGCTTCCACGTCAGAGTGTGCGTGCAGCAGCAGCTTGCGTTCGCGCGCCAAATCAACCATGCGACGTGGAACCGGCAGGTCAGCGTCCTGCCCGTAGAGGTGGAATTCGCCGATGGCTGCATAGCGGTACTTGGCCAGGCGCTGTTCCATGTAGCGCAACACAGCTTCGTCGCGCACCCAAATGCCCAGATCGCTGCGCCGCCGATAAGGGCGCAGCACTGGCACGATGAGTTCAGGCGCCTCGGCCACCAGCTTCTGCGTACCGTCATCGTCGGAAGACGACACCATGGCAGCGCGTAGGCCGGCCTTGCGCAAGATGTCCACGGCCTGCTTGGGCGGTACCAGTTCCACTGCGTCGTGGCTGTAGTGGATATGGGCGTCGAAGAGCTGCATCTCGCTCGCGGCATGCGCCGTCGGCCCTGTGCCCAGTGCCGCTGCGGCGGCCCAACGCTGGAAGTCACGTCGGTTGATTTGAACGCTCATGCTGGAGTTCACCCCGAATCGGTCGCGCACATGGAATGGGGCCCTGGGGAGCGCTCGGCGCGTCAGCCGGCGTTGATGACTGGCCGCCGTCTGGCCCAACCGACGAACCCCAAAATCCCAGTCCCGAGTGTGAGCCAGGTTGAGGGTTCGGGTACCGCAGCAACCGAATACACCACAGTGATCAGGCCCGAATTCCAAATGCCATCCGCTGCAGCCAGGTCGTTGAAGTCTTCAAAGAACTGCACCTTCAACATGCCGTCACTGCCGACGTAGAAGTCGTTGGCGATGCCGACGAGGTCCACCGTGCCGAAGCTCGAATAGCTGGCGGTACCGGCGAAATTGTCGGCATAGCCCGGGGTTAAGTTGACGCCCAGCGCGCCCGTTGATTCGAGCAAGGAGACCTTCATGTCGGTGAGCCAGCTGCCGCTGTAGGCGGTCAGCGACACGGCCCAACCGACGGCCGTGACGTGGGCGTTGGGCGCCAGGGTGATGATCTTGGTGGTGTTGCCGGCAGCGCCTTCAAGGCCATAGCTGATGGCGCCAGTCACGTCGACGGCGGTGGTGTCGCTGTGGGCGGCGCCGGATGCCAATGCAATCAAGCCTGCAACGATGGCAGGGGTAAACGAGCGGGTAGCTTCAAACATGGAGAGTCCTCAGGTGCGTTGAGTCGATGGGTGCAACGCGGGCGTCAAGCTGCCGGCGTGCCTTTGACGCAGCGCTGAATGAAGGGGTAGGTGTCGGTCACCGTGTAGTGGTAGATGCCCTTGGGGAATTCCGGGGTCACGGCCGTGCGGCCATTGCACTCATCCAGGTCACCCAGGCCAGCGACGTACTCCCAGTCCTGCGCAAAGGTGCCCATGGCGTACAGGCTGGTGGCCGGGCGGTTGGCATCGGGCGTGGCCTTGAGGCGGTAGCTGGGAGTGAGCGTCTTCAGGGCCGACGCGGCGTCCAGCTTGTTGGTGTAGCCCTTGCGGGCGTAAACCGGGAAGCCGTCGCTGGCCCATCCCACCAGGCGCATGGCCGTGTCGCCGCCCAGCTTGGTGACCAGGCCTTCGGGCATGCCGTGGTAGTGGTACTGCCCGTTGGGCTGCACGTGGGCGTTGTTGGTGTCGACGCCGAAGTTGAAGGCCGTCTGGTACAGCGCTTCAATGCGCCAGATGCCGACATTGCCCGCCAGGTTGCAGCTGTTGCCGGCGTTGTTGCAGGTGCCTGCGGTACCCGGCTCGAACTTCACGCCGTTCAGGCCGTAGCCGGGGATGTTGACCGCTGTGCCGACCTTGTTGACGATGGCGGGCGTCAGCGTGTAGCTGGCCACGATGTTCTGCACCGTGATGCGGTTCGGGTTGTTTGCGTTGGGAAACGTACCCACCGGGTGGTTGGGAATGCCGTTCGAGGACATCCTGCGCAGCGTGGTGCTGCAAGCCCAGCTGTAGGTGGCGGTCGTGTTCACCGATGGGCTGCTGTTGAACTCGCTGCCCGCCAGGCCGCAAGCCGCCGTCAGGGTGCTGGTGGCCGAACTGCCCACCGAGCCGCCCGGGCTGATCGTGCCTGCAGGCGCCAGCGCCTGGGTGTCTGCCACGGCTGTCTTCAGTGCCAAGGCTTGTGCCCGTGCCTCAGCGCTGTCGGCAGCAGCCAAACTGCCATTCATGGCATCCACCTTGTCGTCTGTTCCGCCACCGCAGGCACTCAGCGCGCACAAAAGCATGACAGACAGCGCCACGGGAAGATGGCTATGGGCAGCGTGGCAATTGGGTTTGGCTTCGGGCATGGTGGCTGTGCGCAAAAGGTTGAGAGGATGCAAATGGATAGCGTTCCACAAAGCATGCAAAACAACTGTGGAGCAATCGTGGTGGGGCCCCATCACCGACCCATCCCATGTCTCTCCACAGTCCGTGGCCAGACTGCGGCATCAGCACACATCGGACCGCGCGCCATGACGACATTCAGCCGCTTGAAGATCAACCGTATCGGCGTCTTGGCGCTGTGCTGTGGCGCCGCAGGCTGCAGCCTGCCGGCCGCCGCTCCTGCCAGCAGCAGCGCCCTCACTGCCACCGCGACCAACACCAACACCCCCACCATCAACACGGCGGGCGTCTTGTGCGGCATCAGCGGCAGCGAATTCAACGACAGCAAGTCGGTGCGGCTCACCGCCATCTACAGCTGGACCTGCACGGGCAGCGCCCGGATGCTGTCATCCAACAGTTTGCCCAACCATGACGTCGGTACGTTTCCAGGTCCTGGCAACCCCAACCCGATTGCGGCCGTGGCCACCAACGCCCGCTACACGCTCAGCCCGGCACGCACCGGCCAGAACACCGAAGTGATGACCACCGGCTATGCGCTCAACGGCGTGAAGCTGGAACCCGGCACCGCCGGCAGTTGCGATGACAGCGGCCGCGACTGCCGCATGGCGCGCAGCAACAGTCCCTGGCGGCTGGAGGCCATGGGTCAGTCGGCCTTCAACTTCGGCACCGACGACAGCAACGGCCATGTGCAGCCCAATGGGCAGTACCACTACCACGGCTTGCCTGAAAAGCTGATCAGCAAACTGGGCCCAGGCGCGCCGGCCATGACCTTGGTGGCCTGGGCCGCTGACGGGTTCCCGATCTATGCGCGCTACGGCTACAAGGCCGCTGGTGACGCCCAGTCAGCGTTAGCCGTTTTGCAGCCCAGCTACCGGCTGAAGACCCAGCCCGACAGCGGCCGCCCGGCGCCGGCCCTGTTTGCCATGGGCACCTTCACGCAAGACTACGAATACGTGGCCGGTTCCGGTGATCTGGATGAGTGCAACGGCCGAACGGGCGTGACGCCAGAATTCCCTGGCGGCACCTACCACTATGTGATGACCGAGAGCTTCCCGTATATCAGTCGCTGCTTGAAGGGCACGCCGGCCAGCCGGCGCTGAGCCCCGGGCCTTGGACGCGGCGCCAACGGGCGGCGTCCGTTCACGACGGCAACTCGAAGCGGTAGCCCACGCCGTACACCGACGTGATGCACTCACAGCCCGGCTCTACCGATTGGATCTTGCGCCGCAAATTCTTCACGTGGCTGTCGATGGCACGGTCGCTGACATCACGCAAGTCATCGTGCACACTGTCCAGCAAATTGGCGCGCGAGAACACACGTCCGGGTCGGGCCAGCATCAGGCGCAGCATGCGGAACTCCAGCGGCGTCAAGGGCAGCCACTGGCCACGCCAGGCGATGCGCAAGGCCGCTTCGTCGATCAACCAAGGCAGGGACTGCGCCACCAGCCGGCCTTGCGAGCGGCGGATCTGGGCCTTCACCCGGGCCATCACTTCGAGGGGACTGAAGGGCTTGCACACATAGTCGTCGGCGCCGGTTTCCAGGCCCAGTAGCCGATCAACCTCGTCCACCCGCGCCGTGAGCATGATGATGGGCACGGCGCTGAACGCGCGCACCGCGCGGCACACGGCCATGCCATCCAGGCCGGGCAGCATCAGGTCCAGCAGGATGACGGCAGGCGGCGCTTGCCGCACGCTGTTCACCGCTACCGCGCCGTCAGCCACGTGCCGGGCCGCCAGACCTTCAGCATGCAAGTAGTCGACGAGCAACTGCGCGATCTTGGGATCGTCTTCGACCACCAGAACGTGGGCGTCGGGGCGGTCGAGGTGGTCCGTCACGGGGCTTCCTTTTCACCGCTCACCGGCAAGGTCACCACCACCTGCAGGCCGCCTAGCACCGAGGCGTGGGCCGCCATGCTGCCACCATGCGCCTGCGCAATGGCCTCGCAGATCGCCAGGCCCAGGCCGCTGCCACCGTTGTGGCGGCTGCGCGCGACGTCGGCGCGGTACAGCGGCTCGAACAGGCGCGGCAAGTCCGTTGCCGCCACGCCCGGTGCACTGTCGTCCACGGTCAGCACGACCTGCCCGCCGCTGCGGGACAGGCCCAGCTCGATGCGGCCTGGTGCGTCCGTGTAGCGCAGGCTGTTTTCCAACAGATTGCCCAGCAGTTGCGCCATCCGCGCCGGGTCCCAAACCACATCCAGCACCAACGGCACCGCCTTCGCATCGGTCATGACCAATGTCAGACCCCGGGCTTCAGCGCGGACCTGGAAACGGCGCACAGCCTCTTGCGCGATCTGCCTGGCGTCGCAGGCCACAGGGTGGCAGGGCAGGCGTTGCAGGTCGGCCATGGCCAGCAGGTGCAGGTCGTCCACCAGCGCACCCAGCCGAAGCACGTCATCACGCAAGGACAAGGCGGCGGCCGGCGTGAACGGGCGCACACCGTCAACCAGCGCTTCAATTTCGCCGCGCAACCCGGTCAGCGGCGTGCGCAATTCATGCGAGATGTCGGCCACCCAACGGCGGCGCGCGCCTTCCATGTTCTGCAGGCTTTCGGCCATCAGGTTGACGTTGTGCACCACATCGCCGATCTCGTCGTCACGCTCCAGCGGCACACGCACCTGCAACTCGCCGCGCGCGATGCGGGCGGTTGCCTCTTTCACCGCAGCCAGAGGGCGGGCCCACTGGCGCGACAGCCAGGCGGCCAGCGCCAGCGCCAGCAGCATCAAGGCGGCGGCCACGCCGGCTATGCCCAGGTATTGCGAACGCAAGAAGCGCACCTCGTATTCGTCGGCCACCCGACTGAGCGGGCGCAGGCGCGCCAGCGCCACGACGCGGCCGTCCAGCAGCACCGGCCGTTCGATCAGCTCATCGGGCCCGGGCGGTAGCGGCCGGCCGATCAGCGGGCTGCCGTCGGGGTTGAAAAGCGCCAGCCTGGCGCCGAACGCATCGGGGGGGCCGGCCGGGCGGGCGCGTTGGCGGAGGTCGCCGCTGCGGCCTTCGCCCGCTGCCGCTGGCTCGGATGGCGGTCGCTCGGAACCGGGTCGGCCCGGACGGGTGTCGCCTTCCTGGCGGGCCAGTGTGGCCAGCAGCATCGGCATGGTCACGCGGCGTTCCTGCAGGGCCGTGATGCCGCCGGCTTCCCGCACGCTGTCGGCCACGACCAACACGAACTTGTCCAGCCGTTCCAGATCGCGGGCCTGCAGGTAGGTACCGAAGCCTTGGCCCAGGTGCCAGGCGCTCACGCCGCCCATGGCCAGCACGCTGGCACCGACAGCAGCCAGCAGCCAAAGAGACAGGGTGTGGACGAGTCGAAGGCGCATGAGCAGCAAGTGATTGAGCTCGCTCATTGTGGGCAGACTGTGGAGGCCCGCCCGCAATCCATCCACATTCACCAGCGAGAGTCCTGCATCGGCATCTGGCCAACATGGGAGCCTCGCTTTGAAACTCTTCACTGTCCTTCACGCCAAAGCCCCGTCCTCGCGTCGCGCGCACACGGGCGGTGCCGGCGCTTGCATGCTGGCCCTGCTGTTGGCGCCCTGGCTGGCGACCCCGGTCGCAGCGCAAGGGCAGGTTGGCCCACGTGGCACCGCCGAGGCTGGCAGCGAGCGACGTGGCCCGCCCGCCGCAGCGATAGCCGCATGCAACAGCCAGTCCGCAGGCAGTGCCTGCAATTTCAAGGACAACGCACGCGATCTCTCGGGGACGTGCTGGGCACCGCAGGGCAAGCCGCTGGCCTGCAAGCCCAAGAACGGTCCGGGCGGAGCGGCCGGTCCTGGTGCTGGCGCCTCAGCACCACGCCGCTGAGCCTGCCCGGCCGCACACCCCACTCCAATTGCGATCAAGAACAGAAAGCTGCGACAACATGCCCTCATTTGCATCGACACCTCGCGCTCCGGCAAGCCAACGGACCAAGCTTGCATTGGCCGTCACGCTGATGGCCTGCGGGCTGGTCGCCTGCGGGGGCGGCGGAAGTTCCACCACAACCCCCGCCGCCTCCACCAACACAGTCCCCGGCGCACCGATCATCGGCACCGCGACAGCGGGTAACGCCAGCGCCAGCATCACCTTCACAGCGCCGGCTTCCGACGGCGGCGCGGCCATCACCGGCTACACCGCCACCTGCACGGCGGGCGGCACCAACCGCACGGGCACGGGAACCGCCAGCCCGATCAGCGTCACCGGCTTGACGAACAGCACCACCTACAGCTGCTCGGTCACCGCCACCAACGCGGTGGGTACGGGCACTGCATCGACCGCGTTGAGCGTCACGCCCGCTGCAAGCTCGGGCGGCACCAGCGGTACGGCCGCCGTGCTGTGCGGCATCAGCGGCAGCGAGGCGACGGTCAATGGCCTGACAGCGACCTACAGCTGGACATGCAGCAGCACTTCACGCGCGCTGGTGTCCAACGGGCTGCCCAACCACACGGTCGGCACCTTTCCGCGCACCGGCAACCCCAACACCATAGGCGCCGTGGCCACGTCGGCCAGCTACACGCTGACCCCCACTGCAGCGGCGGTCAACACCACAGTGGTCACCAGCGGCTACGGGCTGAACGGCGTGAAGATGGAACCGGGCACGGCCGGCACTTGCGGCAACGCCGGTGGCACCACCTGCGACCTGGCCGCGGGCACCGGCAACTGGAACATGGAGGCCCTGGGCCAGACGGCCTTCAACTTCGGCACTGACGAGAACAACGCCCACGTGCAACCCACCGGGGCCTACCACTACAACGGCATGCCCGAGCAGTACATCGTCAAACTCGGCAAGGGCACCGGGACGATGACCCTGGTGGGCTGGGCGCCCGACGGCTTTCCGATCTACGCCCGCTACGGCTACAACACGGCCACCAATGCGGCTTCGGGTGTGAAGGTGCTGCGCGGCAGCTACCGGCTGAAGACCACGCCTGACGCGAACCGTCCATCGACCACGGCTTACGCCATGGGCACCTTCACGCAGGACTATGAATACGCGGCCGGCTCGGGTGACCTGGACGAATGCAATGGCCGCACGGGAGTAACGCCGGAATTCCCGTCTGGCATCTACCACTACATGGTCACCGACACCTATCCCTTCATCGGGCGCTGCGTGAAGGGCACGCCGACCTCCATCCGCTGAACCCCGTCATGCAGATGCGAACGGCCATTTGGCTGCAGCGCGCCGGGCAGCGCGCGCTGGTGCTTGTTTTGTGCGCGCTGGGCTTGCCAGTGCATGCCCACTTGATGGTGGCGCAAAAAGGCACACTGAACTTCAGCGGTGACGGCGCCTACATGGTGTTGTCGCTGCCGGTTTCGGCCTTCAGGAGCGTGGACGACGACGGCGATCAATTGCTCAGCCTGGCCGAACTTCGCGCGCATGCCGGCAGCATCGAGCAGCAAGTGCAAGCGGGTGTGCAATTGCTGAGCGATGGCCAGCCCCTTGAGCTGCAGGGCTTGATGTTGAACCCGTCGCCACCCGACGATGCGCCGATGGCACCGGCCAGCCAGATCGTGGTCATGGGGCGCTATGCACTGGGGCCAGCGATCCATGGCGCCGAGCATCCGGCGCTGTCGTTCAAGCTGGACCTCTTCGGCCGCGCTCCCGCAGAGCAGGCGTACGACATCACCTTCACGCGCAAGCCCGAGGCCCAGGCTGCGCGCTACACGCCCAGCCAGACCGCTCATCCTGTGCTGCCCACGGTAGGCCGGGTGTTCGCAGACTATCTGCGCACCGGCGTCCAGCATGTGCTGAGCGGAACGGACCACTTGCTGTTCCTGCTGGTCGTGCTGGCGTCGCTGGCTGGCGCCGGCCGGGGCTGGCGGCAGGCGGTGGGCATCTTGACCTGTTTCACGGCGGGCCACGCGCTCACGCTGGCCGCCAGCGCGTGGGGTGGTGTGGCTATCGCACCCCAGTTGGTCGAACCCGCCATCGCGGCCACCATCGTCGGCATGGCGGTGTTCGACTTGTGGCAGCGCCACCGCTCGAACTGGGCCCCCCCGGCCGTGCAACTGGCTTTGGTGTTCGGCTGCGCGCTGGTGCACGGCCTGGGCTTTGCCAGCGCGCTGGGCAGCCTGGGCTTGTCCGGCGCCAACTTGCTTTGGAGTCTGGCGGGCTTAAACCTGGGCATTGAGTTGGCGCAAGTAGGCGTGGCTGCGGCAGCAGCCCTGGGCAGCGTTGTCGTGGCGCGGCTGGCCGGACCGACCGGCCCTGTACGGCTGGCGCACGCGGCATCGATGTTCGGTGTCGCAGCGGGCCTGTGGTGGCTGGTGGAGCGGACCACGCCATGGCTCTGACCGCGGGTGCGACGCGGCGCCGCGCTGTGCGGCCTGGACCTAAACTTGCAGCAGACGGGAAGCGCCCGTCGCTTCAGCAAGGTTCCCAGATGGCACGCAAGCCCGCGCTCACGCCGACCCAGGACGCCGATCCAGCCGATGGCCAGACGGTGGCCACCACCCGTGCCAGTTCGGTCTATGCACAGTTGCGGGCCGATATCGCGCAAGGTGCGCTGGAGCCTGGCAGCAAGTTGCGGGTGGAAGCGATGTGCAAGCGCTACGACGTGGGCGCCAGCCCGCTGCGCGAAGCGCTCAGCCGGCTGTCATCCGAAGGCCTGGTGGATCGCACGGACCAGCGCGGCTTCAGTGTCGCGGCCTTGAAGTGGGACGAGTTGCCCATCCTGACCAACAGCCGCATTCAGATCGAGGGCATGGCCCTGCGCGAATCGATCGCCGTGCGAGACGCCGCCTGGGAGGACCGGCTGGTGCTGTTGCTGCACCGCCTGTCGCGCACGCCGCGCTCGCTGTCTGAAACCCAGTACAAGCCCAATCCCGTGTGGGAAACACTGCACCGCGACTTTCACCGCGCGCTGCTGTCGCAATGCCCTTCGCGCTGGGTGCGCAACTTCTGCGACACGCTGGCCGAAGAAGCCTATCGCTTCCGGCAACTGGCAGCAGGCAAGAGTTTTACCAAGCGCAATGAACACGGCGAACACGCGGCCATCTTCGAGGCCGCCATTTCGGGCAATGCCGACGAAGCGGTGCGCCTGCTGACTGAACACTACAACCGGACATCGACCTTGGTGGCCACCGAAGCCCGGCGACGCACCCAAGCCTGAGTTGCATGCCCGGGTCTATGCCCAGGCCCATTCGGGCTCAGGGCGCCTTCGGGTTCATTTGCACGACCTGATCGCGCTCAAGCCGGAAGGCCATCAGGTCTTCGCCGATCAGCAAGGGCCCGACATAGGTTTTGCGCGTCATCTGCAGCACGTCCTGCTCGGTGACAGCGGGCACCGCAGGCGTGCCCAGCAGCACAAAGTGGTAGTACACGGCCAGCTTGGGTTTCACGCGGGTGAATACAACGCCGGCTTCGTCGGGTTTGGTGTGGTGCGACAAGATGGCCTTGAAGGCCGGGTTGGCCAGCAGCGCTTCGCCCACGGCTGCCACCTGGTGAATGATCAGGTCCGTGCCTGTGGCCTGCTGAATCAGGTTTTCGCTGAAGCGTGTGTCGCCCGATACGGTGACCGAGCGGCCCGCGTAGTCAACGCGGAAACCGAACGCGGGTTTGAGCAGGTCGCCGTGGTCAACCTCGATCGCAGTGACCTTCACACCGGCCTGTTCGTAGGTGACGCCGGGCTTGATCTCGGTGACTTGCGCGCGTATGGCTTCGGGCTTGAGCTGCTGGTCTGCGATGCGGGCCTGGATGTCCCAATCGAAAGCGCGCGTCAAGCCATCCATCAAGCTCTGGGTGCCGACCGGGCCGTAGACCACGAAGGGCCCTTTTCGGTTGGCATAGGGCACTTCCAGCCATCCGGTGAGCCACAGGTCCGGCAGACCCACAATGTGGTCTGAATGCAGGTGGGTCAGGAAAACGGCGTCAACCTGCCCCAGTGCCAGACCGGCCTGGCGTAAACGCTGCGTGCTGCCGCGGCCGCTGTCGATCAGCAGCTTCCTGCCGCCAGCCTCCACCAGCACGCCAGGGCCGAAGCGGTTCATCACGGGCGCCGGACTGCCCGTGCCGAGCAGCGTGACGCGGAACTCGTCGGGCGCTGCTTTCGGTGGAACAGGTTGCGCCCATGCCGGTGACAAGCAACACAGCACCAGACCGGCCATTGCTGCAAACCAGCAAGGCATGGACATGCGAAGGCTCCTGCTCATCCCGTCAGCCCGGCGAAGCGGCCAGCACGATGTCGATGAACATCACCGGCACGTCGGCATCGGCCACGCGTTCGTAGGGCCGCACCAGCGCTGCGCGCACGCCGAACACCGCATCGCCGTCGAGATAGGGGTCTGCGGCGTCGAAGATCTCGGTGACCAGCGTGCGGTAGCCTGTGGCCTGTGCGATGACGTGGTAGTGCGCCGGCCGCCAGCCGCTGAGCCCCGCCGGCGACACCACCTCATGCCACACCGGGCCATCGGTGGGTATCTGGTAAGGCTGCGGCCGTATGGTGCGCACAGCAAAGCGGCCGGCTTCATCGACCTGCATCTGACAGCGCAGGTTGTCCTGCGGCTGACGGTCATCCATTTGCCAGTACATGCCGTTGGCGGCGTTCTGCCAGAAGTCGAGCGTCGCGTGCGGCAGCGCCTGGCCTCGGGTGTCAAGCACCCGGCCGCGCAGCAGCACCACCTCACCGTCATTGCCTGGCGTCAGATCAGCGGGGTTGCCGCGCCACGGCGAACCCACGGTGTGGAAAGGCCCCAGCACGCTGCCGGGCGTGGTGCCGGGCACGGCGGCCATCAGGTCGAGCAGGCTGGTGAGTCCGAGCACATCGGACAGCAGCGAGAACTCGCTTCGGCTGTCGGTGCTGATGTCGCCGACGCGGTGCAGAAAGCCCAGTGCCGCCCGCCATTCATCGTGCGTGAGCTGGGTGGCTCTGGCGTAGGCATGCAGATACAGAACCAGCTGCTGCAGAAGTTCACGCTGGCGGGCGTCGGGCAGTTTGGCCAGGCTGTCAGCGGCTGCCGGCGTGAGGTTGTCGAGGCGTATGTCTTTCATGCGTGTACCTGCTTCATTCCACTTTGACGCCGATGTCCTTGACCAGCTTGCTCCACTTGGCCACCTCGGCCGCAACATAGCTGCGCATCGCCGGGCGGTCCAGGCGATGCGCCTCCAACGACAGAGCCTCAAAGCGTTCGGTGACCGTCTTCGCGGCCAGGGCCCTGTTGACCTCGGCATTCAAGCGGTCGAGCACCTCCGCCGGCACCTTGGCTGGCGCAAAGATGGCGAACCAGGTGTTGGCCTCGAAGCCGGGATACCCCGATTCCGCCACCGTGGGTACATCGGGCAGCGCAGGGCTGCGCTTTTGCGACATCACGGCAATCGGCCGCACCTTGCCGCTCTTGACGAAGGGCACGGCGGGCGGCATGGAAGTGCTGGCCACAGGAACCCGCCCGCTGACAACCGCGTTGGTCGCAGCGGCGGGCTGGAAAGGCACGTGTGTGATGTCCACCTTGGCCAGTGCACGGAACAGCCACTCTGCACCCAGGTGCGTGGTGGTGCCATTGCCTGACGACGCGTACGCCAGCTTGCCGCCGCGCGCCAGTGCCAGCAACTCGGCCAGGTTCGTGGCCTTCACGTCCGGGTGAACATAGATGAGGTTCGGTGTCACCGCCGCCATGGCCACGGGTGCCAGGTCCCGCAGGGTGTCGTAGCCGGCATTCGCGAACAGCGAAGGATTCACCGACACGGCCACGCTGTGGATCAGCAAGGTGTAACCGTCTGCTGGCGCATTCATCACCTGCTGCGTGGCAATGTTGCCGCCGGCGCCAGGTTTGTTTTCAACCACCACGGTCTGGCCCGTCGAGGCGGTCATTTGATCTGCAATGAGCCGCGCGACGATATCGGTCGAGCTGCCGGGCGCAAAAGCGACTACCAGCTTCACAGGCCTGTCTGGGTAGGCAGCAGCGCAGGCCGATGCAGCGCCCAACGTTGCGACGGCCAGCAGTGATCGGAGCCAAAAACCTGCTTGCCGCAGTCTGGTCATGGTGAGGGTGGGACAGTCAAATAGGCGCGCAGATTAATCGATAACACTCTGAAACGTCCGTTATATCGATAATCGTCGGACTATCGCTTTCCCTATTAATCCCGGCGAACTGGTCACTTTGGGCAGCGGAAGCCGCATGTCTGCAGGCCCATTGCAGGCGATGCACTCGGTCGTAGCAAGGCGCTGTGCCAGGTCCGCAGCCAGATCGAAGGCACCCTTGCGTGGCCGCGTCCAGTCGTCCATATTTCGACGTGCTGCCCCCGCACCGGGCGATACCGCCAAGTTCATATCCACCGCGCAATCCAACCCACGAACACGACCCCTGGCCCATCCAGCCTCGGCGCCTGTCTTCCGAGGCTGGCCTCCACGGGATCTCACACGGCCTCTCCCCAGAGGAGACATTGCTGCGAGCCATCTTCGGCGTGGCCACTGACGATGTGGCCGCAAGGAAAGCCTTGGGGAATGCGCGGCCTGCTAGAGGCCAGTCCAACAAGGCTGCAGTTCCAGTGACCACTGCAAAGTTCGTGGCGGCGTTCCAAGCCGATCCCATGACCCGAATCCACCTCATCAAACAGGGCATTTCTGCCAAGGCGCTTGAGCAGATGGCCAAGGACATGGCGATCTCGACGGAACGTTTGGCGGCGACACTCGGACTGGCATGCGCCACGGTCAACCGCAAGATGCGCGAGAACAAGCCACTGTCCGCCGATGAGGGATCTCGCGTGATCGGCATGGCCAGCCTGATCGGGCAAGTCCAGACGATGGTCGAGGAGTCCGGCAACCCCGAAGGGTTCAACGCCGCGGAGTGGGTCGCTCGCTGGATCGAGAGGCCGCTGCCGGCTCTGGGCGGACAAAGGCCGGCCGAGTTGATGGACACATTTGGCGGACAGGCGCTCGTCTCCAACATCGTCGCCCGCATGCAGAGTGGGGCATACGCCTGATCGTCGCGCTTTGGCGCATCGACGTGGGCACGACGGAGTACGGGGGCCTCCACCTGACCGCCCTCCCCGGCTCCAGGAGCCACAAGACACCTTGATAATCCTTATTATCATGGCAGCTATAAATGGTCTTCGAAACCCATATCGTCCAGGCAAACTGGGTACATGCCGTTGTCTGACAAGGACTTAGCGTCCCTGCGAGCCACGCAGCGCCCCTCACCGATGAAATCTCCAGCCTTCTCTACCGTTCGGCGCCTCGGTCACCCGCAGATGGCCTTTGTGCGTTGCTGGGCGGAAGGCCTGGACCTGGTGACGTCCTGGAACCGCTACCTCTACGTGGACGGCGCCGGCGACGCCCGCCGGGCGCGAGGAACGCTGCAGCGCTTGCTGGACGAGTTGCGCGGCCTGGCGCGGGCTCACCAGCGTGACGACCTGGCCGTGCTGCTGCGCCGCGACCCCGAATCCATCGCTGACAAGGGGCCGCAGCCACCCTCACTGGATGCGTTTCGCGACCAGCAACCACCCGATTTCTACACCGAGCGCGAGCTGATCGCCCTGTACCAGGCGCAGTTCGGGCCGCTGGATTCCCGCAGTGCCGCTCGCCGCAAGCAGCGCCTGCGCGGCCGGCTGGTGCTGGCCGTGCAGTGGCTGGCGCGCATCGCCGCGCGGGAGCCGCTGCCGGCCGACCCGGTCGCAGCCTGGTTGGACGAACGCTTGGCGCAGCGCCTGGCCGTGGCGGGCATCCTGAAGCTGGAAGAACTGACCTACTGGGTGCGCACCAAAGGCTACAACTGGCACCGGGGCGTGCCCAAGGTGGGCCCGGAAGGGGCTGCGCGCGTCGTGCGCTGGCTACAGGACCACGAGGCCACGCTGGGCGCCCTGCCCTCCCCTGCCCGCTTCCCGCTGACCTTCATCGACACCCAGGCCCTGACGCCGCCGCCGCGCATCGGCATCGTGCCGCTGGAGCGTTTCGTGCCGCCGTCAGAACGCAACGGCAGCCAGGGCACCAACCGGGCGCCGCTGCAACGGTGCAAGCTCCAGGCCCAGAACGACCACGAGGCGATCCAGGCCTGGCTGCGCCTGCGGGTGCCCGGCACGCACACGTGGCGGGCTTACAGAAAAGAAGGCGAACGCTTCCTGCTGTGGGCGGTGATGGAACGCCGCAAGGCCTTGTCGTCGCTGGACGGCGACGATTGCGTGGCTTACCGCGACTTCCTGGCCACGCCTGGGCTGGAGTGGACCGGGCCGCGCAACGCCCAGCGCTGGAGCGAGGCTTGGCGGCCCTTCGAGGGGCCGCTCAGCGCACGCTCGCAGGCCTCGGCCCTGACCATCGTCCGCTCACTCTGCGAATGGCTGGTGCGCCGGCACTATCTGGATTCCAACCCCTGGGACGACGTGCCCAAGCGGCCCGACGCGCCGTCCATGCCCCAGCTGCGCGCCCTGTCGCAAAAGCAGTGGGACTGGGTGCAGATCTGGCTGGACGAACAGGCACCCTCCCCCGCCCTGCGCCGCCTGCGCTTCATCCTCAGCTACGCCTACCTGTCGGGCATGCGCTTGTCGGAACTGGTGGCCAGCAAGGTGGAATGGCTGCGCCACGAACAACTGGACGACGGCGAGTGGGCTTGGTCGATCATGGTACTGGGCAAGCGCAACAAGTGGCGCGAGGTGCCCTTGCCCGACCCGGCCGTCCTGGCGCTGCAGGCCCATTTTGCCGACCGCGACCTGGACACCAATCTGCTGGCCAACCCGCCCGGCACGCCCATCATCGCCAAGCTGAGCCTGAATGCCCCCTTGTCGGCGGCACGGCTGTACGAGGTGCTGGTGACCGCCTTCGAACGCTGCGCGCTGGATGTGGCCACCCGGGACCGGCGCGCAGCGGAGCGGATACGGGAAGCCTCGACCCACTGGCTGCGCCACACCTACGGCTCGCATGCGGCGGCGCGCGGGGTGCCGCAGGACGTGCTGCAGGCCAATCTGGGCCACGAGAGCCTGGCCACGACCTCGATCTACGTGCGGGCCGAAAAGGGCCGGCGGCACCACGCAATGCAGGCGGCCTTTGCCAGCCCCGCGCCAAGCTCTTCGACGCCCGGCAAGCGCTGAGGGCGGGTGGCTGAGCGGCCAGGCGGCCAAGTGCCTCGCCCTGCCCTGCCCTGCCCTGCCCTGCCGTTTTCGCGCTGGTACCGGCTCGAAAGCGGAGAGTTTTCGGGATCGCTTGACGGATCACCCGCCTGTCGGCCGAGTTCCGTCAAATGCGCTGCGGGCGTTTTGCTGCATCCGCTGACACCACCCAAAACCGCCGCAACGGTGGCCGAACGGGCCGCGCGGTCGGGCCGCAAGGGCGGCAGAGCACCCCGTCGCGAACGGGCTCGCAGTGAGGTGAGAGTTTTCGGGACGGCGCCCTGCCCTAGCTGTCCTTCTGCATCACCCGCAAAATGGCCTCGGCGATCTGGGCTTCGGCGGCGTCGCTGAGGGCTCCTGGCGCGAACTTGATGACCACCCTGCCCTGTGCGTCGCGCGTCATCACCGCTCGCCGGCCCGCGCGACCTTCGATGACGCGCTGCGACGGTGTTGAACGGTTCAACACGGCCGGCCCCCCCAGCCCCAGCAGGCGGTCCAGCACATCGGCTGCTGAGAGCGACACGCCAGGCTGCCGCGCCTGCCTGGCCCGCGCGATGAGCGCTTCGGGGTCTTTTTGCAGCGCCTCGGCCAGCGGCTGGGCCCAGCGAAACTGGATGTCCAAGGGGCTGGCGAAGGCGGCCACCACCACATCGGGCAGGCGTGCCAGCGACAGGCTCTTCGACACCAGTGAAACATCCACGCCCAACGCCTCGGACAGCTTGCGCTGCGACGGATAGAGCCCTTCGTCCAGGGCGCGCTTGTACATGGCGCCCTGTTCCCAGGCGCTGAGGTTCTTGCGGGCCCGGTTCTCGCGCTCCATGGCTTCGAACAGCTCACGGTCGCTGAGATCGGCCACCATCGCCTGCAGCGGCAGCCCCAGTTCCAGGCAGGCGCGGTGCCGACGGTGCCCGAAAACCAGCTCATAGACCGCCCCGCCGCCCGGTGTTGAACCGTTCAACACCGGCCTGACGCTAACCGGTTGCACATTGCCGCCGGCAGCCGCGATGTCAGCCTTCAGCTCCGTGAACGCCGGGTCAGTGAATGACGCCTCGTGCCGATTGGCCCAACGCGAAGGGCGCACAGTCTGCGGGTCCAGCTGGCGAACGGGCTTGGCGCCGTCAAACGACTTCAAGCGCTCACGCAACTCTTCAGCCTCACGCACCGCCGAAGACTGCGAAGCCATGAAATGCGCCATCGAGCCAGGCGCCGTCTTGGCACGGTACTCGGGCGCGTCGCCAGCCGATGCGGCCGTATGCGGCGATGTGCCTGGCGTGAAGCCGGCTGGCGAGCCTGGCTGCAAACCGGCTGGCAACCCCGCACTGGCGCCTGTCGTAACGCCGGCCGTACTGCTGCCCGAAGCAAAAGGCGGCGGCATCTGGATCAAACTGGCCTTGGCAGCCAACTTCTTGCTCATCGCTTGGCTCCTTTGCCGGCCACGGTGGCGGGTGTTGAACCGTTCAACACCGCTGTTTGTCGCGCCCAAACAGCACGCACCGAGCCTTCGATATGCCCGACAAAGCTGTCGTAGGCGTCGCGCGCGCGCTTGAAGGTGCGGGCGTTGCCGTCGTACTTCGAAACGTCGTACACCGTGCCGAACTCGGCGCTGGTCACGCCGGTGACAGCGGTCTTGGGTATCTCCACCGGCAGCACTTTCTCGGCGTAGGTCTGGCCGATCCACTGCCGGATGATGTTGCTGGCGGCGTCGGCCGAATCCACGCGGGCCAGCAGGATATGGATGAAATCGAATTCCTTGCTCAGGCCGCGCTTGGTCAGCAACTCGGTCGTCAAGTCAGAAAACAAGCTCCAGAACTGCGACGCCGAAGCGAAGTCCAACGCGTTGGGCGGCAGCGGCATGATGATCCCATCCGACGCCATGAAGGCGTTGATGGTCGTGTAGGACAGGGCAGGGGGGGTGTCGATGACGATCACGTCGTACTCGGAACGCACGTCGTCAATGCCCAGATCCAGCACGCGCCAGAACTCGAAACCGGGTTCCTGCGTCTGCCGCGCCGGCAAAGCGAATTCGGCCCCGAACAAGACCGGCGCCGCGCCCACCAGATCAATGCCGTTCCAGTACGTCGGACGAATGGCGTAGCGGATGGACGTCTCCGTGCCCATCGCCAGCGGCAAGATCGTGTCTTGCTCGTCCACCTCGGTATCGGGCAGGATACCGAAGAGTGTCGTCAACGACCCCTGCGGGTCGGTGTCGATCACCAACACGCGGTGCCCCAACAGCGACAGGCCCTGGGCCAGCGTCACCGCAGTGGTGGTCTTGGACACACCGCCCTTGAAATTGCCGATGCTGATGGTGACGGCCTCGGCGCCCGTGGGCCGCAGGTGTTCACGCCGGTACTCGCGGATCCAGGTACGGGCTTCTTCCAAGCTGAATTCACGTCGGCTGCCCGCCGCATTCAATCGACCGCCCGGCAAGTCACCTTTGGACATTCGATGGTTGACCGAGCCCTTCTCGATGCCGCACATGGCGGCCAGCTGGCTCAGGTTGAAAACCGGTGGCGACTTGCGGGCGCTGGGCGCCAGCATGGCGCTGCGTATCTGGCCCATCATGGTGGCCGCTCGCTCGGCCTGGTCGGCAATGTCCTGCAAATTGATGCGGCGTTGTGGTTTGAGTGTGATTGCTGACAAGAAAACCTCCGGCTTCACGTGCCTTGAACATTTGACGGGAATTTCAGTGACGTGTAGCAACCCGTCAAGCAAGGCGCTAGTGAGTGAATTATCGTTTAATGCGACGGCCTCTTCGTTCTTCTGCCTTTGAAGACTTCAAGCCCCCGGTTTCGGCTTTAGGACAAGCTTCAAATTCTTCAAACCCTTTAAAACCTTTACGCCAGAAAAACTTGTTTCTAAACAAAGACTTAAGGTGCTTTTTGGAGAACAAACAGGGGGCCGTGGAGACTTTTCGGGAAGTTCCGGCAGGGGCAACGGGACGCTCAGGCGCCCATTCGGGACGGCGGGTGAGTGGATACGGGGAAAAGCCGCCTTGCCGTGCAATGGAAAGCCGAATTCACGTGAGACTTTTCGGGATTTGTCGCGCCGTGCGTGCAGGCTGACTGGTGTGAGACACCAACTCACGCATCCGATACCATTCGACGATGGACGATCGTTCATCCGAGGCCCCCAGCCCAGCGCGAGCCACCCGGCCCGCGCGGCGCCGTGCCGTGGCTCTGGCGTCCGAGCCCGATCTGCTGCGCAAGCCGGTCAACACGCTGGCCATCGTGCCGAAGTCGGCGCGCATCACGGTGCTGGGCCGCAAGAGCTACAACGTGCTGCTCTTCGAAGCGCAAGAGCAGGGCCTGGAAAAGGCTGAATTCCGCGCACCGCTGGAACGCATCATCAAAGGCGTCGACTTCGACAGCAACGACCACGAGCTAATCAAGAAGCACCTGCGCACCATGGTGTCCACCACGGTGGAATGGCAGTCGCCCACCACCGGTGAGGGCAACACCTGGAACGTCAGCGGCCTGCTGGCCCATGCGCGCCTGACCAAGGAACGCGGCCAGGTGTGGGTCGAGTGGTCCTACGCCGTGAACCTGAAACAGGAACTGCTGCAGCCCACGGTGTTCGCACGGCTGCGCCTGGAAATCGTCAGCCAGTTGCGTTCGCACCCGGGCGTGGCGCTGTACGAAATCTGCACCCGCTACAAGGACATCGGCCGCACTGCGCGGCAGAAGTGGCGCTGGTGGCAACCGGTGCTCACCGGCAATCCGCCGTCGGCCAAGAGCGCCAAGCAGGAATACCGCATCTTCAAGCGCGACGTGTTGAAGAACGCTGTGGCCGAAGTCAACGCCATCACCGATCTCGACGTCGAACTGGCCGAATTCAAGGAAGGCCGATTCATCGACGAGATCCAGTTCACCATCAAGCCGAAGAAGCAAGCCAGCCTGGCGCTGGGGCAGGCGCCCAAACCGGTGGACCTGGGTTTGATCGAACGCGCGCGCCGCCTCGGCATTGCCGACGAGGCCGCCGAAGACCTGTGCCAGCAGCACGGTGACGTAGCCTTCGGTGCCGCACTGGAAGGCCTGCAGCGCCGCATTGCCACCAGCTACCCAGACCCGCTGCGCGATCCGCTGCGTTACCTGCGCGCCCTGATGCCCGCCGAGGTGGTGAAGGCCGAAAAGCTGGCCGCCGAACGCAGCGCCGAAGCCAGCGCGCGCAACGACCCGCAAAGCCCGGCCGCGCGCGACCTGCAAGCCAAGCGCAAGGCCCGCTGGCTGGCCGAATGGGCCAACCGCCGGCGCGAACAGGTCGCCGCCGAAGTGGCCGCGCTGTCCACCGCCACGCAAGACGGCTTGGTGCAGGAACTGCTGGCCGACATGGACCGCCGCAGCGTGCACCCGTCGATGCGCAAGCGTCTGGCCACCAGCGGCTGGCAGCACCCGATGGTGCGCCCCGAGATGATCCGCTTCTACGCCGTGGCTTCGCACGGCGACGGTTGGGACCAGCCCTCGGCCGAGCAGCTGTTGGCAGTGGCGGCCGAGTTGTCGGATGACCCGGCACCGGGGCGGTAGCAAGACAGTGACCGCCGCATAGACTGCGGCGGCACCGGTGAAGGCAAGGGCAGGGGGGGCTGCGTGGACAAACGCAAGCTGAGTGAAACCGATATCTGCGAGAAGTTCATCAGCCCGGCCTTGGCGCGGGCGGGTTGGGACCTGCACGAACAGGTGCTGCGTGAATATCCCTTGCGCCAGGGCCGTGTGGTGGTGCGCGGCCAGACGGCGGCGCGTGACAAGAAGTCGGTGCTGCGTGCCGACTACGTCTTGTTCTGGAAAGCCAACATCCCGCTGGCGGTGATCGAAGCCAAAGACAACAGCCAGGCCGTCGGCGCCGGCCTGCAACAGGCCTTGGCCTACGCGGCGCTGCTGGACCTGCCCTTTGTGTTCGCCAGCAATGGCGACGGCTTTGTCTTCCGCGACGCCACGCTGGCCGGCGATGCGCTGGAAACCAATCTGGCGCTGGACGCCTTTCCGCCGCCAGCCGAACTGTGGCGCCGTCTGTGCGCGCACCGGGGCTGGTCGCCCGGCGTGGCGGCCATCGCGCAGCAGGCCTACGCGCCCAGCAAGACGCCGCGCTACTACCAGCTGGGCGCCATCAACCGTACGGTGGAGGCCATAGCCGACGGGCAGCAGCGCGTGCTGCTGGTGATGGCCACCGGCACGGGCAAGACCTACACGGCGTTTCAGATCATCCACCGGCTGTGGAAGTCGAGCTGGCGCGCCGACAAGCCCGGCGGTCAGAAGCGCATCCTGTTTCTGGCCGACCGCAACATTCTCATCGACCAGACCATGGTCAATGACTTCCGCCCCTTCAAGGGCGCGATGGCCAAGCTGAGCCCGAATGCCAAGGGCATCGAGCGTGTTGACGACGTCGGCCAAACCTTCACCGAAGAACTGGAACTGGCCGTCAACAAGACCACCAAGCAGGTGGACAAGAGTTACGAGATCTACCTGTCTCTGTACCAGGCGGTGTCGGGCACGGAAGAAGAATGCAACATCTACAAGCAGTTTTCGACCGACTTCTTTGACCTCATCGTGGTGGACGAATGCCACCGCGGCAGCGCCGACGAAGACTCGGCCTGGCGCGAAATCCTGAGCTATTTCGCCAGCGCCGCACACATCGGCCTGACGGCCACGCCGAAAGAAACGAAGGCCGTTTCCAACAGCGACTATTTCGGCCCGCCCATCTACACCTATTCGCTGAAGCAAGGCATCGAAGACGGCTACCTGGCGCCCTACAAGGTCATCCGCATCGACCTGGACAAAGACACCTTTGGCTGGCGCCCACCGCAAGGCATGGCTGACAAGCATGGCCAGGTCATTGAAGACCGCATCTACAACGCCACCGACATGAACCGCAGCCTGGTGCTGGAGAAGCGTGACGACGTGGTGGCGGCCAAGATCACCGAATACCTGAAAGCCACCGACCGCTACGCCAAGACCATCGTCTTTTGCGAAGACATCGACCACGCCAACCGCATGCGCCAGGCCCTGGCCAATGCGAATGCCGACATCGCCGCCGCGCAGCCGCTGTACGTGGTGCAGATCACCGGTGACAACCCCGAAGGCAAGGCCCAGCTCGACAACTTCATCGACCCCGAGAAGACCTTCCCGGTCATCGCCACCACATCGCGGCTGATGAGCACGGGCGTTGATGCACAGACCTGCAAACTCATCGTGCTGGACCAGAACATCCAGTCGATGACGCTGTTCAAACAGATCATCGGCCGGGGCACGCGGCTGCGTGAAGACCTGGGCAAGACCTGGTTCACCATCCTCGACTTCAAGCGCGCCACCGACAACTTCGCCGACCCGGCTTTCGACGGCGAACCCGTGCAGATCCACGAGCCCGGGGGGCGCGGGCCGGTGGCACCGCCTGACCCCGGTGACGACCAAGCGCCTCCACCCACCCCGCCGGGTGGCCACGCCGGCGACCCCGGCGACCCCGGCCTGGAGCCAGGGCAGGGCGGTGTGCGCCGCTACGTGGTGGACGGCGCCGTCAACGTGGCCGTGGCGCGTGAACGCGTGCAATACCTGAACGCCGACGGCAAGCTCATCACCGAAAGCCTGCGCGACTACACGCGCATCAACCTGCTCAAGCGCTACAGCTCGTTGGACGTCTTTCTGCAAGCCTGGGGCGCCGCCGAACGCAAGGCCGCGCTGCTGGAAGAATTGGAAGGCGAGGGCGTGTTGCTGGCCGCGCTGGCCGACGAAGTGGGCCGCGAACTCGACCCCTTCGACCTGGTGCTGCACGTGGCCTGGAACCAGCCGCCGCTGTCGCGCCGGGCCCGGGCGCAGCGCGTGAAGCAGCGCAACGTGTTCGCGCAGTACGGCGACACCGCGCGCCGCGTGATGGACGCGCTGATCGATAAATACGCCGACGAAGGCGTGGCCACGCTGGAAAGCATGGACACGCTGCGCGTGCCGCCGCTGAACACCCTGGGCACCACCGTTGAACTGGTGCGCAGCTTCGGCGGCCGCCCGCAATACGACGCCGCCTTGCGCCTGCTCGAACAAGCGCTTTACGCCCCCTAGACGGCGCCGAACCGATCCGGCGCCTTTTCCCATTTCCCCATTCCCCATGTCCAATCTCTCCAGCGTCATCAAGTCCATCCAGGACGTGATGCGGCAAGACAGCGGCGTTGACGGCGACGCGCAACGCATCAGCCAGTTGACCTGGCTGCTCTTCCTCAAGGTCTTCGACGCCCACGAAGAAGAACTCGAACTGACGCAGGCGGCCTACCGCAGCCCCTTGCCGGCCGGCCTGCGCTGGCGCGACTGGGCGGCCAACGCCGAAGGCCTGACGGGTGACCTGCTGCTGGAATTCGTCAACGGCCAACTCTTCCCCGCGCTGAAGAATTTGGCCGGCGACGCCCAGCGCAACCCGCGCGGCTACGTGGTGCGCGGCGTGTTCGAAGACGCCTACAACTACATGAAGAGCGGCCAGCTCTTGCGCCAGGTGGTGACCAAGCTCAACGCCATCGACTTCAACCGCCAGGCCGAACGCCACCAGTTCAACGACATCTACGAAAAGATCCTCAAGGACCTGCAGAGCGCCGGCAATGCGGGCGAGTTCTACACGCCGCGCGCCGTCACGCAATTCATGGTCGATATGGTCAATCCGCAATTGGGTGAAACCGTGCTGGACCCGGCCTGCGGCACCGGCGGTTTCCTGGTCTGCGCGCTGGAACACCTGCGCGCGCAGGTGCGCAATGAACAGCACGAAGCGCAATTGCAGCGCAGCGTGCGCGGTGTGGAAAAGAAGCAGTTGCCGCACATGCTGTGCGTGACCAACATGATGCTGCACGGCGTGGAAGTGCCCAGCCTGATCAGCCACGACAACACGCTGACCCGCCCGCTGCGCGACCATGGCCCTGCCGACCGCGTGGACGTGATCATCACCAACCCGCCCTTCGGCGGTGTGGAAGAACCCGGCACCGAAAACAACTTCCCGGCCGACGTGCGCACCAAGGAAACAGCCGACCTGTTTCTGGTGCTCATCAAGCACCTGTTGAAGCCCGGCGGCCGGGGTGCGCTGGTGCTGCCCGACGGCACGCTGTTCGGCGAAGGCGTGAAAAGCCGCATCAAGGAACAGCTGCTGGCCGAATGCAATCTGCACACCATCGTGCGGTTGCCCAACGGCGTGTTCAACCCCTACACCGGCATCAAGACCAACTTGCTGTTTTTCACCAAGGGCCAGCCCACGCAGCACATCTGGTACTTTGAACACCCCTACCCGGCGGGCGCCAAGAATTACAGCAAGACCCGGCCGGTGCGCATCGAGGAATTCGAACGCGAGAAAGCCTGGTGGGGCAGCGCGGCCAATGGTTATGCCGACCGCGTGGAAGGCGAATTCGCGTGGAAGGTGGACGTGGCCGCCATCCGTGCCGCCGGCTACAACCTGGACCAGAAGAACCCGCACGCCGGCCCCGAAGTGAGCCACGACGCAGCCGCGCTGCTGGCCGACCTGCAACGCCTGCAAGCCGAAGCGCAAGGCATCCGCGACCAGCTGAAAGCCCTGCTGGGCGCAGCGTTGACGGGTCGGGCATGAGGATCTGCCAATGAGGGGCCGCCCATGACTTTGCCCAAAATGCCCCGCCGCAGCCAGCGGCTGCCGGCCTCAACGCCGGTAGCCGCCTTGCCGGCGGGCGAGGGCGGTGACGCCGTGCTGGAACGCCTGCACAGCCAGTTGCGCAAGCTGCTGGCCACGGCGCAGCAGAAGGTGCAGCGGGCCGTCAACGACGCCATGGTGCAGACCTACTGGCAGGTGGGCCGCCTGATCGTCGAAGGCGAGCAGGGCGGTGAAGCCCGCGCCGCCTACGGCCAGCGCACGCTGCCTTTGCTGGCCGAACGCCTGACGGCCGAATTCGGCAAAGGTTATTCGGCGCAGAGCCTGTGGGCCTACCGGCAGTTCTTTCTGAACTTCCCGAATCTCTCCACAGCGTGGAGAGAATTGAGCTGGTCGCACTACAAGCTGCTGATGCGCGTGCCAGACGAGGTGGCGCGCAAATGGTATGCCTACGAGGCCGCCAGCCAGGGCTGGAGCGTGCGCGCGCTGGACCGCCAGATCAGCACGCTGTACCACGAGCGTTTGTTGTCCAGCCAGGATAAGGCGGCCACGCAGGCCGAGGCGGTGGCGCTGATTGCCGAGCAGGCGCCGCCCCACCCGCGCGACTTCATCCGCGACCCCTACGTGCTGGAATTCCTGGGCGCCACGCCGGGTGCGGCGCTGTACGAGAAAGACGTGGAGCAGGGCCTGCTGAACCAGTTGCAGAAGTTCATGCTGGAACTGGGCAAGGGCTTCGCCTTCGTGGCGCGACAGCGGCATTTGCGGGTGGAACAGGAGGACTGCTTCATCGACCTCGTCTTCTACAACTACGTGCTGAAGTGCTTCGTGCTGCTGGACCTGAAGGTGGGCAAGCTGAGCCACCAGGACGTGGGGCAGATGGACATGTACGTGCGGGTCTTCGACGAGCAGCAGCGGCAGCCGGGCGACAACCCGACGCTGGGTTTGATCTTGTGCAGCGAACGCAATGAAGCGGTGGCGCGGTATTCGCTGCTGGCCGACAGCGAGCAGTTGTTTGCCAGCCGGTACCGGTTGTATTTGCCGAGTGAGGATGAGTTGAAGGCGGAGTTGGAGCGAGACCGGGCGTTGATTGAGGCGGCGCGGGTGGGGGAGGGTGGGGCGTGAGCGCAACCCTTCTTGCCGAGAAGCCTTCAGCCAAGTATTTGGTGGCGCCTCCAATCGACGCCTTCGAGACTCTTGCAAACGTGGCTGGCGGCGTAGCGCGTATTCGCGAACTCGTGGCAACACTTGCCGTTCGCGGGCGCTTGATCACCGAGCGAACTGGCGTTACCAGCGGCAGTGAACTTGTTGCCGAACTGGCAGCGGCAGCGCCCGAAAGTGCCAGTCGTGCGCGGGGTGAGTTGCAGCCGCTGTCGGACGATGAAGAACCGTTCGCGCTGCCGGCGACGTGGGCCTGGGCACGACTGGGCCAAATAGCCGACATCACGGGTGGCGTGACCTTGGGTCGAAAAAGCGCAATTCCGCACCCGTTGACATTGCCCTACTTGAGGGTGGCAAACGTCCAGCGCAATGCGTTGCTTCTGGAAAGCAATGTCAAAACAGTCACCGTCGACGCGACCGAGTTGCCCAGGTACCAGTTGAGATTTGGTGACCTTCTCGTCATCGAAGGCGGCGACTGGGACAAGGTTGGTCGAACCTGCATCTGGCGGGATGAACTGCCGACTTGTCTTCATCAGAACCATGTCTTCCGCATTCGCGGCAGAACGACAGACTGGATGCCAGAGTGGTTTGCCCTCTATCTGAATTCAGCCGATGCGCGGGCGTACTTCGCTGCGTGTGCAAAACAAACGACCAACCTCGCGTCAATCAATATGACGGAGTTGCGTCACTGCGTCATTCCTGTTCCTCCACTTTCTGTGCAGCGCAGTATCGTCGCCCGCGTCCAGGAACTGATGCAGCTCTGCGACACGCTGGAAGCCAACGGCCGGCTGGCCGATGAGCAGCACGCGCGCCTCACGTCCACGCTGTTCGAGGCCCTGGCCGCCAGCGAGTCGGCGCATGCCTTGGCGGAGAACTGGGAGCGGGTGACGGCGTGCTTTGATCTGCTGCTGGACAGAGGTACGGCAGTTGACGCGCTTGAATCGACTGTGCTTCAGCTCGCGCTGAAAGGGCTGCTAGTCGAGCAGGACCAGCAGGAGGTCCCCGCTGTCAGTTTGCTGCGTGAATTGCGTCAGACGCAGGCGCAGATGCTCGGTGACGGGCGCATCCGTCGTGAAAAGGCAATACCGAAGATTTCCGAAGCAGAGGTTCCCTTTGCATTGCCCGCTGGGTGGTCTTGGGCGCGTCTCTCGGAATTGGCGAACTTCATCGACTACCGTGGGCGCACGCCAGTAAAAACCGCCAGTGGCGTTCCCTTGATCACGGCGAAGAATGTCCGGAAGGGCTTCATTAGCCGCGAACCACGCGAGTTCATCGCGGAAGACGCTTACGACGGATGGATGACCAGAGGTTTTCCAAAAGCGGGTGATCTCTTGTTTACGACCGAGGCGCCATTGGGGCATGTGGCTGCAATTGATATCTCGGAGCGGTTTGCACTAGCCCAGCGCGTTATCTGCCTAGGCCTTTTTGAGCCGAAGATGTCTGGCGTGATGCTGCTGTTTCTGCAATCCACATGGATGCAGGCGTGCTTTGAGGCACAGGCCAGCGGCGTCACTGCGCAGGGCATCAAGTCAGCGCGACTCCAGCTGCTACTTGTGCCGATACCACCCCTCGCCGAACAACACCGCATCGCCGCCCGCGTCGCCGAACTTCGCCTCCTCTGCACGACCCTGCGCGCGCGCCTCACGCAAGCCCGCCTGACGCAGTCGCAACTGGCCGACGCACTGGTGGATGCCGCCCTGCACTGAACACCCGCTGCCCCCACCATGTGCCGCAACATCAAGACCCTGTTCAACTTTCAGCCCCCGGCCACCGAGCTGGAAATCCGCGACGCTTCGCTGCAGTTCGTGCGCAAGCTCAGCGGGTTCTCGGTGCCGTCCAAGGCCAACGAAGCGGCCTTCGAACAAGCCGTCGAAGCCGTGGCCAGCGCCGCCCGTCAACTGGTGGCCGGCCTGGTCACCCACGCCGAGCCACGCAGCCGCGATGTCGAAGCCGCCAAGGCCAAAGCGCGGTCTGCCGCGCGCTTCGGCAGCTGATTCGGTCTGCGCCACTCGACAACAAGAGAAATATTGCCAAGTTGGCCTAAATGGCTATAGTTGCCTCTTATTGTGAAAATGGCAATACATGGGCCATAATCTCAGCAGTCTTCCAGTCACTGCGGGGTCTCACCATGAACACTGTTGCTCAACCTGCAAGCGAAGAACTGTTTGCGCGGTTGCAGCGCAAGCCGGTCTCGGACGTCAAGCGCGAGGGTTGGCGGGGTGTGATGAGTGTTGTCGATGTCACCGGCAAGGTGCTGATGACCAACCACGAGCGGCCTGAGGCCGTGATCTTGTCTTTGCGTGAATACCGACTGCTCACCGAGCGGGCCGACCGCGTCCAGCGAGACGACCAGAGCAAGCTGGAACAACTGACGCGCGCCTTCGATGCGGAACTGGCGGTGCTCCAGCAGCCCGATGCCGGCGACCGCCTGCGCCAGGCCTTCGGCGCGCCGCTGACCTTGCACGGTGAGGTCATCGCGGGTCGCAGCTACTGATGGGGCGGCCCGTTCTGATGGTGCTGGCCGGCGTCAACGGCGCGGGCAAGAGCTCCATCGGCGGCAACGTCATGTTGCGCCGTGCTGGCATGGCCTGGTTCAACCCCGACACCTACACCCGCGTCCTCGTTCAAGGTGGCGTGCCCGCCGAAGAGGCCAATGCGCGGGCGTGGCAGCACGGCGTGGACTTGATCGACCAGGCCGTTGCGGCGGGCATCAGCCACGCCTTCGAGACAACCCTGGGGGGCTCGACGATGGCGCGCAAGATTGCCGAGGCCGCCCGCACGCACGATGTGCTGGTCTGGTTCTGCGGTCTGGCTACACCAGAGCAGCACATGGCCCGGGTGGCAGCCCGCGTGGCTGCCGGGGGCCACGACATTCCCGAGGCGAAGATCCGCGAGCGCTGGGTGCGCGCGCCGCTCAACCTCATCGATCTGATGCCCCAGCTGTGTGAATTGCGCGTCTTCGACAACAGCATCGACGCGGCGCCAGGTGACCCGGTTTCGGACCCGGCGCTGGTCCTGCATGCACAAACGGGCGCCATCCAGTTCCCTGTGGCTTTCGAGGACCTTGAGCGCACGCCCCAGTGGGCCAAACCCATCATCAGGGCGGCGCGCGACTTCGAACGCCTGCGGCGCGCGGCCAAAGCGGGGCCGGAAATCACACCCGACAAAAGTTAGTTTCGACGGTCCGATGCGTCAGGGCGCAGGCGGCGCCAGCGCAGGCGGGGGCTGCCGATCAAGCAGCCGCCGAAGCGACTCGCCGAACAGGGTCGGCCGACTTCGGACCCGCAGCGGTGCTGCCGGTGCAGGCGCTGCGGCTTCCGCCGGAACCAGCGCCAACAGCAACTGTGGGCCGCGGACGGTGGCCGAGGGTTCAGGACGGCTCGACATCTGGGCCTCCTTCGAAAGCGGCCGCTGCCGGCTGTTGCTCGTCGACCGTCTTCGCGGGCCTGCCCTGCACGCGCGGCCCGGTGTAAGCGGCGGTGATACTGATGCGCGAGTGGCCGAGGTCCTGCGTCACCGCCCGCCGCACAGCCTCGTCCCTGGCGCGGTCCAGCAGCGGCGAGCTGCCGCGTACCACCGTCGGCACGCCCGCGAGTTCCTCGTACAGGTCGTTGGAATACCCGTGTCGCAAGCCGTGGCCGGTGACGCCCAACGCAGCCTTGGTGATACCGATCTGCCTGGCCACGTAGTAGAAGCGATTGCGGGCCTGGGCTGGCTTTTTGCCCGGCGCCACCAATGACCCCCGCTCCGTTGCCGCGGCCACCCGTTTGGCGCGCTCCAGCGCGGCGCGCTGTTCGGGGTGGCGGATCAATACCGTCCGAGGCCGACCACCTTTGGTGCCGTGCAAGACATCGATGTGCGCGCCGCGATCGGCCTGAGCCGGATGAAAAAGGATGGCCTCCGTCAGGCGCAGGCCAAAGTGACGCATCACGTCGAGCTGCGCGCCGACGTGAATGTCCAAGGCGCGCGCCTCTTCGATTTTCTGGTCGATGTTTATGCCCTTCGCTGACCACGATTTGTCTTCTTGGGCGACGTAGGTTCGCGCCACTTGCGTTTTGGCCAGACCATAAAACGGGGCGGCCTTCACAAAGCCACGCTTGCCGACGGCGGTGGTCAGCCAGCGCAAATGCGACAGCCGAGTTTGGATCGTGCTGGCGGCAAGTTCCTCGTCCTTCCAGCATTCGACGGCGGCGCTGATGTGCTTCTGCTTGAGATTGAGAATATTGCGCAGCTTCAAATTCCGGGTGTGGACGTCTCGGGCGAACTGAAAAATGATGCTCTCGCGGTGCTTGCGGTTGAGGTCGCCGGTGATCTTGTTCTTGTGCAAGTGCGCTGTGCCGAATTCGTCAACCAGCACCGCCAGTTGTTTCAGCAAGTCCAGCTGATCGAAGCGCGTGCCGTAAACGTTGCGCCCGAACCAGGCGCCAGAATCTTGGATGGATTTCATCGTGGGTTCCTTCATGAAAAAGAGAGCGCCAGAACCCACGCACACGACATCGAACCGTGGAATCAGTTCTTCAGTTTCATCATGTGTTTGAGACCCAGCGCCCAGGAAGTTAAGAAAATCGTTGGATATTTATGCATCAGGAATAAGCGGTTTCTTTAGATCACGCTGGCGCACAGCAGTCGAGATTTCTCGTCGATTTGCTGGCCGGTTGCCGGTGAGGCAGCCGTCGCGTCTGGGTTTTAAAGCCAGAGATGAACCATGGGAAAGAGTCGACCTGAGTGACTGCCCGCAACCAGCAGTCCGACTCGAATGCGCCCACGCACGTCGCCGCCACCTGATGGTGCACGGTTGAACGTGTTTGCGCGCCGCGACAGGAATACAACCCGCTGACGCCGCCAAACCTCAGCCGCAAAGGACTGAAAGAATGCGCTTCAATGGGATGATTCCCTGCGCGCGCAGGGGCGCGCTGCATGGGTGAACGCAGCTGCGGCAGCCACTGAAGAGGCACGAAGGCATACAGCGCTCACAGCCCCACCACCCATGGCAGGTTTGGCAGGTGTGCAAACCACCTGCGCTGGTATCAGCCTCATCAGGTCGTCATGACAACGACCTGGTGCTGATGCGTGTCCACCGTTCAGCTTGTGCCCAACGGCGGTATGGGGTTGGCGCGATCTCGGGCGCCTGGATAACAGAAATCGAAACCTCTGTCAGAGCCTATCCGGCTGCTTGCGCAGCACCTTGGCTTTCGCCACAGTGAATTGAACTTTGCGTTACACAGCGCACCATGTCAAGCCCTGAGCATCATTTTCTATGGTGCGTTGATTGTTTATCCTTGGCGCACCGAGTTCGCGCTTTCAACATTAGCCATGTTCGCCGGTAGCGTTGGATGTCCTGTGCCCTACCGCGCGCAGCGGGCCTGCAAACACGCCTTTGTATTGACGAAGGCTGATTCTGGAACGCCCGATGGACAGACCTCGCCGGGCTCTCACCCGAATTCAAGGACTAGCGTATGGGCCTGCCCACCTGCTCAGAGATCCAGCCGAAAACCAAGTCCCGCAATTGCCTGTTGGCCGTTTTATGGTCTTCGTTGGTCATGGTGCGCAGGCGCCAGTCCTCGAAGAGTTGACCTTGCTTGCGCATCCTGGCGTGCGGTGCCCGCTTGCCGTCCAGGTAGTTCTTGGCCTTGCTGCCCATGGTCTCAATGAAGAGCAGACGCTGCGATCCGTCGGGCATGATGAGACTGATTTGAAAGTCCGGGCGGACGGGGAAATCGTCGACGAAGAAGTCAAAGAATGGTTTGATGATTTCAACGCAGATGCCGCGTTGCTTCAATTCTTCCCGAATCCAGTAAAGCGCCAGCGCCGTGATCCTTTCACCAACGGCATCCACCAGCATCCACACGGTGGACCGAAGCAGCGGGTGCGCATAGCTGCAAACTATCTGCCAACCGGACGATCTGGACCACATGTATTTCAGCATGACCGCGAAAGGTCCCGCGTCTTCCAAATCACCGCGAACGGGCACTCGAATCCAGTGATTCAGCGCGATGGTGTTTTTCCTTGCGCCCTCCGTACTGACGAGCAAACTCTGTCCGCCGCCGCGTTTGACTTCCGAGGCCGTCAACCAGGCAAAACAGACCGGATCGCCGGGGCCTTGCCAGTGTTGCTCTGCTTGGTGGGCAACCAGCCGGTCGAGCTGCTCTTTGCCGCCGGGGAAATACCGGGGAATGACGAGTATGTCTTCCAAGGTCATGCCCGTGCCGTTCTTGTCAACGATTCGCCGCGTTGCATTGAATATCCGTCGTTCGGGCCACCGGATGGCTGGGCTGTCGGTGGCGTCGTTCGGGTTCAGGATGCGGTGGTGGCCAGCCAGGAAGCTGACGCCCGCCATCAGCGTGCGCAATGTCGTCTGATGAAAGGGTTGAACCAGAACTGGGTATTCGGCAGATGTCCGGCTGCCTTGCTGAGGCGGGTTGGGCAACACGTCCACTTGGACATGGCCCCGAAGAAACTGGGACAAATCAAGTGGCGTGCATTCAAGCCGCTTGTAAATGCGCTTGGGCGCTGCGGCGCCATCGTTGGAAGGCGCGATGGGGCATTCAAGCTTGTGCTCATCATCGGCGTCGCGCCGGAAATGAGGCCGTCGATTGCTGACTTGCGGGCAAACCGGAAACAGGCTGGTGAAGAGGCCGGTGTGCCCGAAGTCGCAGCATTGAACCTTCACCCAGCGCTTCTCTTCGCTCGTCACCCCGATGTAGTCAAGCACCACTTGTTGTTGATCTTCTGTGCAGGCGCTTTGCAGGAAGCCTGGAATGTTGGCCAACACGGCGTCAGGCACAACTTGAACGGAGTCCTGGATCAGGCGACCGGTTTTTTGATGTTGGAACGAAAAAGCCTGCATGTTGAAAAGACGGTGAGTGGACAGGCAAGCGTGCCATGCCAAACCGATGGGGTGTTCCCGGCAAAGCGGTGCTTCGGCCGGCGTATCGCGGCCAAACCTCCGCGTTTGCGAGCCTCAGACGACTTCGGCTGCGGCCACCAGCACCCGCCTGTAACGAGCCAGTGCGGCCACGTCCCTGAGGCCCATCCAGCGCGCCACATCTTCCGGCGCGCTGCCCCGGCGCAATTGCCGCAAGGCGAACGTATGTCGCAACCTGAAGCTGCCGCCGTCAACATCCGCCACACCCGCCGCCGCCAGTACGGCTTTGGCCGCGCCGTACTGCGCCACCTTCCCCCAGGGGCGCCCACTACGGGTTGCTGGGAAAAGTACAGGCCCCGCCAGTTGCAGCGCCGAACGGGTGTCCAACCAGGTCCGCAACAGGCGAGCCGCCCAAGGCGCAAGCGGTGCTTCGCGAGCGGGCGAATTGCCGTAGCTCGGCAGCCTGATCTTCGAGGGCAAGTCTGGCGCGCGGCTGCCTTCAAAGACGACACCGGTCGTTGCTGCAATCCGCACATCGCCCGGTGTCAGGCCGGCACCCAGTTGCAATGCAACGGCTGTGCGATTTCGCAGCGTTTGCCAAGCCTGGGCTGGCGCGCCGTGCAGGTCAGCTGCGCCGGCCAGGTCCAGCAGCCACCCCACCAGGCGGCGTGCGTCGTGCGCGAGCAGGTGCTCGGGCAGAGGCGTCTTGGTGGCGGAATTGGCGTAGCGCCACTGGGGCGTACCCATCAGCAAATCGCGCGCGGCGGTGTTGCGTGGCAAATGCAGCTGGCGCGCGCCGTGGCTCAGCACGGCGTCGACCAGTGTCAGCACGCGCCAGGCGTGGCGCGCCGTCAATTCCTCAGCACCGCCACGGTCATGGAGAAAGGCTTTCAGCTGTGCCGTATTCAAGGTTTCAGTGCGCAGCCCGTGGCCCCACGTCCAGGTGACCAATGCAGACCAGATGCTGCGGTAGACCGCGATTGATGAAGCTTCGCGCAAGACGCCAGTCTGTTCCTGCGCGGCCAGCCAGGCATCAAACATCTGCATGCCAGTGACCGCTGGCGGACTGTCGATTTCTTCAAAAAGATCAGGGGTAGGGGCGTGCATCGATAGGCCGAATGAAAGCGTTGATGGACTGTAATTCGGTCGCTCGAATCTGACCAGCGTGCCGTACTCATTCATGCGTCCATTTCATTCGCTAAAAGCAAATGAACTAACAGCATATGCATTTGCTGCTCACGTATTTCGAGCCGGTCAACTTTCAAGCCTTCTGCCGTTAGTTCAGTTTCTCTTTCAAGGCCGACGGAGGTCGAAAGCGCTTAGTCGATGTCATCGAACTGCCAAGTTCCGAGTGGCGATGCTTCTGTCGCACTCATCATGGAATGGAGCAGCAATCGATGAAGCTGATCACCTTGTCAGACCACGCCGGCGACCAGGAGCGCCTGGCGCGAGCTGCGCGCGAAGCGGCATATCAGCAGGCCTGCGACGCTCGAGAGGCTGCCATCAGGGCCGCAGACGAATTGCGCGGCCAGTATTGGGCCGAATTCTGTTCGGCGGCAGATGAATGGCGCGCGGGTCTGGCCGTTGGCAGCCTCCTGCGTTGGCTCAAAGCCGTTCTGATGGCTGAGCCTGCTGCCCCCAGCATGGCAGCACCTACAGGCCAGGAGTCCATCTGGGCCAGCGGGCAATTGGGTGAGCAGCGTGTCCGAGACCGCGCGGGCCGGTTGTTGGGCGACGAGTGGACCGCGTTGTCCGGCTACCTCAATCACAAAGGCGAAATGGACTTGCTGTTGGTCGGGCCGACGGGCATTGCGGCCGTCGAAATCAAATTCCTGAATGGCACTGTCCATGCGCGCGGCGGACGGTGGGTCCGCGACAAGTACGACCGCTGGAACCACTTGGTGGAGCGTGGCATTCCGGTGCGCGATCTGAAGGGCAGGGCGCCCAGTACGCAAATCTCAGAGACGGCGCAGGCGCTCGAGGTCTTTCTGGCTTCGCGTGGGCACGCCCACCCGGTGCGGCGCGCGGTGGTGTTGGCGCATGACGCGTCCCGCGTGGGCGATGTGGTCGATCCCGGTGTCGACCTGATCGCTGCGCTGGTCAGCCCGGGCTTTGACCGCAGTCTGCTGGCGCTGCTGGGTGTTGGCGCCAAAGAAGAAGAGCAGGCGGCCATTGATGTGCCAGCCGTTGTGGCCTTGGTGCAACGTGACCACACCTTCCATGCGCAGCGCAAGGCTGTGCCTCAACGAACTCCAGCAGGCGGCGCCGTTCAGCCGGGCAGTGGGCGGCGGCCAGACCCCGCACCGCGCGTGGCTCCCGCACTGTCCCCCTTGCAGCTACGCCAGGTGCATGCGCTCAGGCAGGATATCCAGATGCTGCATGCCGCTGAAGGCGCCGACCCGGGCCTGCGTGCGAAGGTGCGGCAAGCGGTGTCCGGGTACTGGATGAGCGGTTCGCGGTGGACCGTGCTTTCCGCAACGTCAGGTGGGCTGCAACCAGGATCCGAGCGCGCCCTGTTGGACGACCTGCTGGCTGACTGCCGCCAGACCTTCGATTGGCCAGACCGCACTCTTCATGCCATCGTCGTCCCGGTGGCGGTTCGCCTGCGCAGCCAGGGTCGGGCGGCGCATTCGGTTTCGGCAGGTGCTGTGGAGATGCTGTCCTTGCCGTCGTTGCGCATCGCGCAAATACTCGGCGCTCACAAGGTGGCATTCGGTGCGCACATCTACGCCGCCAAGACGCTGTACTACGCCGACGCTGCACGCATCCAGGACCAGCTTTTGCAGATTGAAGCAGGCGTCGAAGCGCCGACCCCGGCCTTGCAGCCCTGCCAAGTTCACGCCGGTGTCGATATCAACTGGCAGATGGTCTACTTCCTGGGCGTGGTGGTGCTGGAGCCGGGGGCAGCGCTGGCGATCGACAGCCCTGCCGTGCAGCGTGCACTGATGCCACAGCGCGCCTTGGGCGCCGAGGCTTTCGCAGCCTCCAGGACGTTGCTGTTCAACCGCGACGTGATCACCGAATCCGTGTGCGAAGGTTTCTGCTCGCTGAATGCGGGCATCCGCTTCGGAGAGGACCTGCAAAGGCGGCATCTGCTGGAGCAGTTCATCGGCGCGCTGGGTCCCCATCCGGCCGGTGTGGGTCTTTGCTATGCCTTGGCGCAACGTGACAACCGGGTTCGGCTGCTTGTCCTGGGTGAGCAGGGCGCGCGCGAGTTCCAGTGGCCGTTGTTGGCTGGCGAAAGCGCGGCTGGCTTTGAGGCCGCACTCGGTCTTGCGATCAAGCTCCACATGCCGAAGTCGGTGCGACAAGACGTCGTGCTCTTGGATCTGTTCGACTACATGGCCCGGCTGCGCGATGCGGGGTTGACCTGGCTGGGCAGCGGTACTTGATGCACGGCCTGACTACCATCAGATGGCACGGTGCCGCATGGGCGCGTCATCTCCATTGAGGGGGAAGCCTGGCCCTGTCACACCGCAGATCTCCGGACAGGTCGACTGCGTCTTCGGTCTGTGTCAGCAGGACATCCGGAGGGAGCTCACATAGGGGCGCAGCGCGGCAATCGCCTCCTGGTTTTGGGGCGATGTCGGTGACAGTTGTGGAGCGAATTACAGGCCGGGCTGGACCCTGGCGCCTCCGAACAGTCCGCTTTGCGTGGAAGGACGCTCCTTCGTGGCATTGGCCTGGTATCGATACGCGGTATCGGGTCCAACGGCGGATGGCGTCGAACAGCTGCAAAACCAAGAATGGCATCGCAAGACTTGTGGTGTTCGCCAGGGCCATACCGTCTGGGCAACAGCCTACAGGCGGCAGGGCGTTGTGATGCTCAAATGGTTGATAGCGTTGATTGGAACACGGCTCCTTGCCAACCGCGAAGCCAGCGGTTGAGGACTGCGATGCTTTGAGGCGCGGCGGGGCTATCGCCAGTGAGCGGTGTACTTCAGTCGCTGAAAGCGAATCCGGCTGCCGTACGGGCTGCGAAGTCGTTGGCTGACCGGTCGCCCGCCGCAGGGGTCAGCGGTTAAGCGGTCACCGTCCGCTGCGCCCCTCCTGCATGCCCAATGCCGCGCTGACCCCGACCTGCAGGCAGCGCCGAGTCCGAAAGCCCGAGGCTCTGGGCTTGGTCGCGCCCAGGGCGCGGGTCAGAGAACGCTCTGCAGCTGATGCGCACCCGACGCCTTGAGCGACGAGCCGCCGGGCACTCAGGGTAGTCGCGCTTGCACGGTGCTTGCGCGCACGGCCCAATGCGCTCACAACCAGCATCGCCCGGCCTGCAGCACGGGCATCACCTCGAGGAGACTGTCCATGAATTCGTGCGTTAGGCTGGCAACTTTGGCAACCCTGGCCGCGGGCTTCATGACCTTGGGTGCTGCTGCCGCGCCACTTTCCAAGCTGCAGATCCAGGTTCTGTCCAGCCCGCCACAATACGTCACCGGCGGCGACGCCCGCATTGCCGTCACGGTGCCCCTCGAACTGCAGAGCAGAACGAGTCTTCTGCTCAACGGCGTCACCATCAACCCCCCGATGGTCGCCACGGCCGGCCGCATCGAGGGCGTCGTCAGTGGCTTGCGGCTGGGCGCCAACACCCTGCTGGCGCGCTACCGCAGTGACCAGGGACTGAGCCTGACTGCTGCCATCCAGCTGACCAACTACCCGATCACCGGTCCGGTGTTCTCCGGCCCGCAGCTCACGCCCTTCGAATGCCGTACCGCGCAGTCGGGGCTGGGCGCGCCGCTGGACGCGCAATGCAGCGTGGCGACGCGCTACAACCACTTTTACCGCACCACCGCCGGCGCGCTGGCTGTGCTGGCCGATCCCACCGGCCCGAGACCGGCCGATCTGGCCCGCACGACGACCAGCGAAGGCCGCGACGTGCCTTTTATCGTGCGTGTCGAATCCGGCACCATCAACCGCTCGATATACCGCATCGCCGTGCTGGACGACCCGCAGGCGGCCGGCGTGTGGAACCCAAGCAGCTGGAACCGCAAGCTGGTCTTCACGATCGGGGAGTCGACCGGCGCGCAGTACCACCAAGGCGTCAACCAGGTCACCGACGTGCTGGGCAACACCGCGGCGGCTTTGGGCCTGGCCTCGGGCCACGCGCTGATCATCTCGACGCAGCACGTCAACAAGCTCAACCCCAACGACGTGCTGTCGGCCGAGGGGCTGATGATGCTGAAGGAGCATTTCATCGAAGCCTACGGCGTGCCGCGCTGGGTGATGGGCTACGGTGGTTCGGGCGGCGCCATCCAGCAGATGCTGCTGGCGCAGAACTACCCCGGCCTGCTCAACGGCATCCTGCCCAACGCGGCGTTTCCCGATGTCTTCGGCACCGCCCAGGCCGTCAGCGACTGCCGGCTGCTGAATCGCTACTTCCAGGCCAACCCGGCGAGCGACACGGTGCGCAAGGCCTTCGAGGGTTTTGCCAAGGCCACTTGCAACAACTGGGACCTGGGCAACGGCGACGTGATCCTGGCCACCGGCGGCCCGGGCGGCGACTGCGGCCTGCTCGACACGTCGCTGGTCTACAACCCGGTCGGCAACCCGCGCGGTGCGCGCTGCACCATCCAGGACGTCAACGCCAACAGCTTGGGGCGCGACCCGGTCACCGGATTTGCCTATCGGCCTCTGGACAACGAGGGCCTCCAGTACGGGCTGGTGGCGCTGCGCCAGGGCCGCATCACCAGCACGCAGTTCCTCGACCTGAATGAACGCATCGGCGGCTACGACATCGACGGCAACCGCGTCGCGCAGCGCACGGTGGCCGACGCTGCGGTGTTGGCCCGGGCCTACGAAAACGGCCGCGTCGTGCAGGGCGGCGGCGGCTTGGCCACCGTGCCCATCATGCATGCCCGCCTCTGGGGTGAGATTGCCGGCGACATCCACACTGCCTACAACGACGTGCAGATCCGCCAGAAGCTGATCAAGTCCAATGGCCGCGCCGACAACCAGGTGGTGTGGGTGCTGCCCAACCCCCAGTTGCCCTTGTTTGTGGGCGGCACGCAGGCTGACGTGACGCGGCTGACGGCGCTGGTCAACAGCGTCGTGGCGCAGCAGTTCCTGTTGATGTCAGCCTGGCTGGACGCAATGGCCGCCGACCCGGCACCGCTGAGCGCCGACAAGGTGGCGCGCCTGAAGCCGGCGCCGGCCACCGACGCCTGCTGGGACCTGGCGGGCAACCGCATCGCCGATGTGCCAGCGCTCACCGGTGGCGCCTGCAATGCCCTTTACGCCAAGGGCATCACGCCGCGCATCGCTGCCGGTGCGCCCGTCACCGACGACGTGCTGAAGTGCCAGTTGAAGGCCGTTGCCGATGCCGACTACTTGCCGGTGGTCTTCAGCGCCAGCGAGCGTGCGCGACTGGTCGCCGTCTTCCCCGGTGGCGTCTGCGACCACGACCAGCCCGGGGTCAGCCAGCGTCCGCTGGGTGGCACCTGGATCCGTTATTGAAACGGCGGCGCACACGGCAGCCTGCTCACCACCACCCACATAGGAAACGAACCATGCTCACTTTCTCCCAGCGCGTGCTGCTCGGTGCCGCCGCCATCCTGCTAACGGCCACGCAAGCCCAAGCCTCTGCGCTCTCGGTTTCCGGCACCTTCACCAACGATGACCAGGTTCAGCTGATCGCTTTCCGCACTGGCGGCACGGGCGTGGTGCGCATCGAGACTTTCGGCTACGCCGGCGGCATCGATGCCAACGGCGTGGCCGTGGCCGCTGGCGGGTTCGATCCGGTCTTCGCGTTGTTCCGTGCCGACGGCACGCTGCTGAACTACGGCGACGACGGCGCCACCCGCGTCGACCCTTCGACAGGCGCCGCCCTCGACGCGCTGCTGGATGTCCTGCTGACCGCCGGCGACTACTTCGTCGCCATCAGCCAGTTCGACAACTTCGCCATCGGGCCGACCTTCGCCGCTGGCTTTCTGGAGACGGGCAACAGCAGCTTTACCGCAGCCTACGGCTGCTCGGCGGGTCGCTTCTGCGATGTCACCGGCGGCAACCGCACCGGCCACTTCGACATCAGCGTCAGCGGCGCCACGGTGCCCGAGCCGACCACGCTGGCGTTGATCGGGCTGGTGTTGCCCGGCATCTGGGTCGGACGCCGGCGCAAAGGCTGAAGGCCATCGGGCGCGCGAACGGCGTACGCGCGTGGCGCTTTTCGGACATGCCTATGTTCGGCAACGCACGGACGCTCCGATGATGGGGGGCGGCTAATCCATTAGCTGCACTCACCGAGGTCCGGATAGCACAACCGGGACATCTCATGCGCGAGCCCAGCAGCGCCATGCGCAGAACCTTGACCACAGCGCCGTAAGGCCCGTTCTCCAGAGGCGATGTGCTCAGCCGCAGCCCGCACTTGGCGCATCCATGCAGCTGAGCATCGTCCACCTGCTCGTGCCGGCATCCGGCTCGGCGAATTAGTCAGCCAGGCCCATGCGTCAAGGTCCACCCGCCATGGGGCCGTCGGCAGAGCAACTGCGCCTGCGCATGGTGTCATTCCCGCAATGGGACACCGAAGGCGGTGCCAGGCCTGACATCGTGCCCGTCGACGTCCCAATGTCGGCGGCCACCGAAGCAGCGCAACTTCGCATTCGTGTCATCGCGCTGGAGAATCTGATCATCGCGCTCCTGGCTCAGGCACCGATTGAACAACTCGAGCTGGCGAGAGAGATGGCAGCCTACATCTCACCGCGGCGTGGCTACACGCCGCATCTGTTGACCCTGCGCGCGGCTGACGAGATGCGCAGTCTTGTTGACCGCGCCGGCCAATTTCGCAGGACACCTGCAACCCGGAAGCGGCTTACGCCAAGGGGATTGGCGGTCATTCATTGGCCATCAACCCTGGGCGGTACGAGGCGGCGCGACCTCCGAATCGTCGGGCGCAAGCCGCAGGTGCAGTGTGAAGCAAGTGCCTTCACCGGGATGGCTTGTGACCGTGATGTCGCCCCCCATCGCACGCGCCAGGACGCGTGCATAGGCCAGGCCAATGCCATGGCCCTCGACAAGGGTGTGTTCCGCTCCAACCCGATTGAAGGGCTCAAACAACCGCTCTAACTGAACTGGGTCCAGACCGATGCCGGTGTCGGCGATATCGATGAGCACGTCAGGACCGCCTTGGCCGATGCTGGCCAGCCGAACCGCCATGTGCACGCTGCCTTGCGGCCGGTTGTACTTGATGGCGTTGGACAGCAGGTTGATCAACACCTGACGCAGCCGGGTGGGGTCGCCCAGGACGCGCAGGCCGTACAGGCCCGGTGCGTCGTACCGCGACTGGATCGGGTGTAACGCCACCGCAGCGGCCTGTGCCATCGGGTCGCAGAGCGCGGCGCTGGACTCAAGCAGGGGAGTCAGCTCGACAACCTGCGTCGCGACATGCTGCTGCCCTGATTCAATGCCGCTGATGTCCAGAATTTGGTTGATGAGGCGCAGCAGATGGTCCCCGGCCTCCAACACATGGCCTAGCCGTGCACGGTGGTGGGCCTGCAGTTGCGTATCCATCAGCATCAGCTGCGAGAAGCCGCTGATGGCGTTCAGCGGCGTTCTGAGCTCATGGCTCAGGCGCGACAGAAAATCGGATTTAGCCTTGTTCGCTGCCTCGGCAGCCTCCTTGGCCAAGCGCAACTGCTCGGCGCCGTGTTGCGCGCTGATGTCGACCATGGCCACCACGGCCTGCAGGATGCCGCCGTCGCCACCCTGCTGTCGGTAGCCGGTAACCATCACCCAGGTGTGCGGTGCAGTCGCGCTCCCTGCGACCACGCCGAGGGTCGTCGGCGGCAACATGTCACCGGTGCGCAGCACCCGCGCTGCGGGATGTTCCTGTGGCGGCACACGCTCGCCATGGGCATCGACCCAGTGCCAGATTTGCGCATCGAGCGTCGCGCCTTGCAACTGCGCGGGTGTCAGGCGCAACAGTGCACAGGCGCGATCGTTGAACAGTTCGACCGAGCCGTCGCCGGCGTGGGACAGCACCGCCACGGGCAGGTTCTGCAGCAGCGAGCGGTAGCGGTGCTCGCTGGCCAGCAGAAGCGCGCGCGCCTGAGCCGTGACCACGACCATGTTGTTGAATTCACGCGCGACCGCCCGGACCTCGGCCGGACCGGCTTCAAGCACACGCACCGTCGGGTCCCCCCGGGACAAGGCACGTGCCGCCGCTGCCAAGGCCTGTATCGGCCGCCGGATGCCACGGCTGACGCGCCACGCCGCCAGGCCGGCAAGGGTGAGCACGACCGCGATCACCGTCAGGCTGCGATCGCGGGCCTGGCGGTAGCCCAGCAGCGTCTCGTCCTCGGCCACGCCGGAGACCACCACCCAATCGCTTTTGGGCACCTGGCGAATCACGAACAGGCGGCGCACGCCGTCGATCCCGACCTCGGCGAACTGGCGCGACGCTGGCGTCTGCCTGTCGTCAAGTCGTGCCTGCCGGCGCAGCTCAGTGATGATCCGCGCTACCCCTTCTGCGGCTGGCTTGCCCAGGCGCTCGTCCTGGTGCGCCGAGCGCACCACCACCCGATTCGCCGCGTCGACGACTGCCACCACGGCGCCCGGACGCAGCTGACCAAACAGCCGCTGCTGCAACTGCTGCAGGTCGATGGGGGTGATCAACAGTGCGGCGGGCTGGCCCTTGACGTCTGCCACGGGGTAGGTCAGTCGCACGGCCCAGGGCTGGCTCACGGTGCCCGGGTGCCCGTCCGACACCGTGAAGCCCGGCTGGCGAATCGCCGCCTGAAACCAAGGCGCGGCGGCGATGCTCTCCTGCGAGGGCGGTTGCTGCAGTTCCGAGCACAGTGAGCGGCCATCCGACAGTCGCAGTGCCAAGGTCTTGAAGGCTGGGCTGATGGAGCGGAACTCGACCAGGATGGGATCGCAGATGGCGGGGTCCAGGGTACGCACATGCGGCCGAGCGGCCACCGACGCCAGCATGGCCTCGGCGTCCAGCAGCAGCCAGCGAAGGCTTTCGGTGGTGCCCGTGGCCACCAGATCGGCGACACCATAGGCATCACGAAGGGCCGTGCCGCGCAGGTGGTCCAGGTACAAGGCGGCCCCAACCACTGCCGGCACCAAGCAAATGGCCAGCAGCGCCACCAGATTTCTGGCGAGACTCCAGGCCCGTAGACCGGATGAACTGTCGGCAGCAGAGTTCGGGGCCAAATTGCATCCCTTGTTCGCTTTGCCCGTTGCGATGGCTGGTACTTTCCTGGCGCGGGGTTCTGCTGCATGTTTGCACAAGTCCACACGCTGCGCTGCCGGCTACTGGGCCCTTGCAATTGACGTACAGCGATCTGCACGACCGCCAACACCGCCCACTCCTCCATTGATCAGCGAGCGTCCGCTGCTGCATGGACAGGCCCGGTATCGCCGGCCTAGGGTCAATCCGCTCACTGGGGCCTGCGGCTCATGTGAGTTCCATTGCCAGCTACGTGAGCTGAGAACCCTGTGCTGGTCGGGGCTTCGCTGGGGGCCGCTACCGCCGCATGGGCTTCAAGCAAATCGTCGGATCCAACGACTATGTTCGATTCGAGTGTCCAGCGGGTGAGGCCACCTTCTCGCTGCACCGCGTCAAGCAGGTGGCGGCCGATACCTGCATGGTGGTGTGCTTCGACACGCCTGACCTTGATGCGCAGGTGAGCCGCTGGCAAGCTGCGGGAATCCTGTTCACGCAGTTGCCTCGCGACGAGCGCTGGCTGTGGCATTAGGCCCGGCTGCCAGACCCCAGCAACAACGGGCTCTACCTGTACTGGGCTGGCGAGAACCGCAAGCATCCGCCCTGGCGGTTCAAAGACTGAACCAGTGAAGAATCACCTGTCCGATGGCCATTCTGCAGGCCGCCTCATGCCGTCTGCGTTGGCCTACGGGTTCGACCGAGCTGAGACTCGCTTCAGTGGGATCGTCGCGCGCACAGGCCGCTGAATCGGAGATGCCCTTTTCGGCTCCGGTGAACTGACCGGTGTGGCCGTCAAGACCTTCCCCGGTGGTGGTGAGCCCTCTGCAGTGAAGTCTGACTTCTGTTCTGCCAGCGTCTTTGCGACGGACGCGGGGGTGACGACGGGTTTGTTCATGGCGATGACTTCCACTTTGAGAAGGAGCGCCATTTGTAGGGCGGGCGGAGACCGCCGTCTGTGTCTCAGCGCACGTGGCGTGGGCCACGGCGACCACGCCAGGCCCCCCTCCTGGCGCTGCGGCACCAAGCGCAGGACTCCGACTCGAAGCCGGACCTCGGAGAGGCGAGCTGACTCGGCTGAGCGAACCGCTGCAGCGCTCCCTCGCCCAACCATCCCTGCTGCTGTTGATCGTCGGTGACAACACGGCTGCGGGGACAGGCGCTCGGTGCGCACTGAGCCCGTATGGCCGGCTTGTGCGGCCAACACTTTCCGGGGCTGCAGACCGACAACCCGGCGCGCGACGGCACAAGGTTCGCCAACTTGCCATCACCAGCTCGCCGGCGAAGAGCGGTTCGATATGCTGTGCGTTGTCGAACAGACCCGGTGGCGCCTGCAGGCAACGATCAATCCCGCCGTCCCACTTCCTGGATCCGCCATCAAACACTCCACCACGACATGACGGTGTCGCCCGCGCCGCGCACGGAAACGGACAGCTTCGGACCGATCAAAGTGCCGAATGATGCCCTTTGGGGCGCGCAGACCGAACGCAGTCTTCGCTTCTTCGCCATCGGCGAACAGCGCATGCCCTCTGCGATCGTGCATGCGCTGGCGCAGATCAAGCGCGCCGCAGCCGAGGTGAACCTCGATCTGGGTCTGCTGGACGCCATGAAGGCAGAGGCGATGGTCACCGCAGCAACGCGTATTGCAGCCGGCGAGTTCGAGAACCAGTTTCCCTTGTCGGTGTGGCAGACCGGTTCCGGCACGCAGAGCAACATGAACGTCAACGAGGTTGTCGCCAATCTCGCCTCCATGGCGCTGGGCGGTGGTTTGGGTGCCGATCGGCGCGTGCACCCCAACGACGATGTGAACCTGGGGCAGTCATCCAACGACGTGTTCCCGACGGCCCTGCATGTCGCTGCGGTGTTGGCCGCGCGTCCGCTCCTCGCCTCGCTGGCGAGTTTGCGCGTCGCGCTGCGCGCCAAGGCCGAGGCACTTTCCTGTGTGCTCAAGGTCGGCCGCACCCACTTGCAGGACGCCGCACCGATCACCTTCGGTCAAGAATTCGGCGGCTACGAAGCCCAGCTCGGACGCGCCGAAGCGGCGATCCGGCGCACGCTTCCTGATGTCCACGCGCTGGCCATTGGTGGCACCGCTGTCGGCACCGGGCTCAACACACATCCTGAATTCGGCGCTCGTGTCGCCAGGATTTTGGCCGCTCGTCTGGATGCGCCCTTCGTCGTGGCCGACAACCTCTTTGCCGCAATGGCCGGACACGAAGCACTGGTGGCCCTGCATGGCGTGCTCAGGATGCTCGCCGTGGCGCTCAACAAGATCGCCAATGACATTCGCCTGATGGGCAGCGGGCCGCGTGCCGGCCTGGGCGAGTTGCGACTGCCGGCCAATGAACCTGGCAGTTCCATGATGCCGGGCAAGGTCAACCCCACGCAGGTCGAGGCGCTGACGATGGTTTGCGCCCAGGTGATGGGGCACGACGTGGCGATCGGCATCGCCGCGAGCCAGGGACAGTTTGAACTCAACGTCTACAAGCCACTGATCGCCTGTGATCTGCTCGACAGTTTGCGCTTGCTGACAGATGCCATGGCAAGCTTCCGGGCTCACTGTATCGAGGGCATCGAAGTGGATGCCGAGCGCGTGCAGTCGATGATCGAGCATTCGTTGATAGGGGTGACGGCGATGGTGCCGCACATCGGATACGACCGCGCCGCGAAGATCGCCCGACATGCCCACGCCCAAGGCCTCGATGTGAAGCAGGCGGCTCTGGATGTCGGCGGTGTCAGCGTTGCGGACTACGACGCGTGGGTGGACCTGCAGGGCATGGCAGCGCCTGACCGAGGCAAAGAGACACCGCCGCCGAAGGCGTGAGCGCCGCCGCGCCTGACGCGATGTCCGCTGATTCGGTCATCGGCCTCGCCAGGCTGGGCAAGTGCGGGCAGGTGCTGGCTGTCAACGCCAGCGCGCCTTACCGCAGCGTGGCCGAACTGCTGGGCGGTCAGATCGATCTGATGATCACCGACACCTCCACCGGCGTGCCGCAGGTCAAGGCGGACAAGCTGCGTGCCTTGGGCTATTCCACGCAAAAGCGCATCAGCCAACCGCCCGATGTGCGTTGGACGAAGCGGGCGTGAAGGCCTACGACATGGGCTACTGGTTCGCAGCCTATGTGCCGCGCGGCACGCCAGCGCCAGTGGTGGCGCGGCTCAACGAGCTGCTCCACGCCGGCGTGAAAGGCGCGGCGGCCAAGGCCTTCTTCGAAACCGTCAGCTCCGAGCCGTGGACCACCACGCCTGACGAATTGGCGCGGTTTCAGGCCACTGAGACCACGAAGTGGGGCCGCTCGACGGCTGGCATCCGGCCGACGCGGGCCCTGGGCTGTATTGAACGTCAGTTCAAGACTGTTTGCAGCCAGTCAGCGTTGGCAGCCGAACGGCAGCCGCCGCCGGAACCTGCCTTTCGTCGCCCGCCCAGGCGTCCGACCGCTGTACATCCAAAGCTGTCGCACATCGCCGAAAGCGCGGAGCACAGGACCCTGGGTCAGGGTGGAGTGCTCCGCCAACGTCAGCTTCCACAGGCGTCGGGTGGCAAGTCGCGCTGCACGGGTGTCCGTCGACTGACCGATTCGGACAACCATCCTGCGCTGCGGCGCCGTACATGTTGGCGCCACACGCGCGCGCTGCTCGACACGTCGACTGACTGCGGCTAGCCTGGGTTCGCCATCACGTGCCGTCATTTGCCTGCAGCGTGAACAGGTATCAGGCGGGGACTCGCGCATGACTTCGAAAACAACCACCGGCGCAATGATGTCCGGCCAACAACGGCTCACGCACTGAGGCTAAATTGCCAAGTTAGAACTCTGCGTGCAGCCGGACCCCGTAAATGGTCACTGGGCCACGATCGGCGTTGTACGCGGGGTTGCGAACCTGCTGCAGGTCCACCGTCAACGCAGCATCGGCGGCCACCGCAATGCTGTAGTAGGCCTCGATGGCGGTCTCCGGCCGGTAACGCAGCCAGCCGTCGCCTATGAAGAACGAGATGCCACCGCTTGCCAGATAGTTCTGTCGGTCGTGCGACAGATAGTTGGCCATCACCGCAAGCCCCATTCTGTCCTTGGGTCGCTGCCAGCCGGAACCACCACCGCTGAGGCCGAAGGCCGCCGATCGATCGGCCTCGGCGAAGGCATATGTTTCGGTTTTCCCGTCTGCCCACATGGCGCGCCCAAAGACGCCCCACTCGCCGGCCAGAGCCTGTTCGAAGTCGACACCGGCACCCCATTTGATCCGGTTGCCGCTCCGCACGTCCAGGATGTATTCCATGCCGTTGAAACCCGGCTGCCAGTTCAACTGCTTTCCCCGTGTGGTCGCGTCAGCGAAACCAGCCAGCAGTGCCTTGTTGCGCCAGACCAGCAGCCGCACTGCGCCGGGCTGGCCGCTGATCTGGTGGTCGTGCTCGATTTCGATCTGGTCCCCATAGTGCTTCAGCAGCTTCAGGTCCATGGACTGGGCGTTGGGCGTGACCGGCCCTGTCATGCGGCCTGCGCGCAGCGCCCAGTCACCTTGGTACCACTCGGCAGCGGCACCCCAGCCAAAGCCGCGCGCGTCGGCTGCGTAGTCGAAGGCGGCGTGCGTCATGCCGCCCCAGTTCATGAACTGACGGCGCGGGTCGCTGGCGTATTTGTTGCGGTCGAACACATCCAAGGTCGAGAAATTGCCCACTGTCAGCACGGTGCGGTTCTTGTCGACCTGGCCAGCCATCCAGTTCAGGTCGGCATCGACGGCCTGCTCTCCGCCGCCATGATTCCAGGTCTGGCGGACAAACAGCCGCTGGCGGTAGGCCTCCGGGTGGGTGCCGGCGGCGCGGGTGATCTCTCCGTTGTAGAAGCCTCCGAGGCCGATCAAGCCACCCGTGAAAGGTACGCCCTGCGTGACTTCCGCGTTCAGGTACAACTCGCCGCCTTCCCAGGGCCGCACGCCGAAGTAGCCGGTGAAGCTGAAGGTGTAGGTCTTGTCCCGCGGTGCAGTCAGGCTGTAGGGCGGGTTGTCGCTGCTGTACTTGCTGGCATCCAGCCTGCCCGGGCGTTGTTCCCCGAAGGTGCCATGGCGCTGCGAGATCCAGGTGGTCTGGAACCGGCTCTGGGTTTCCTCGCGTTCGACACCCTGCGCGGCCACGGCCGCAGCCGTGGTGGTCAGTGTGATGGCGATCAGTGCGCGAAAGGCATGAGCCCTCGGCTGCGGACATCGGGTGTTGGGCATCGAGCGAATTGGTGCAGCCGCAGCGCCTGCGGCGCTGATTGCGCTCAGCCGCCGAGGCAGCGGCGCCGGTAGGAAGCCGACAACGGGGCGATGTGGTTGCCGGGCCTTGCGCAGTCAGCGGCTGAAGCGCCGTCAGGCGCCGGTCACAGGAAGCGCGCGTAGTCGACGTTGAGCGTGGCGTTGACCACGCCGCCGCGTTCGAAAGTTAACTGCAGGGGGTAGCTGCGGCCGACTTCCAGTTGCAGCCGCAAGCCGGTCAGGCGCAGGTGCAAGCCGGATTCGCTGAGCAGCGTTTCCCGGCCGCTCGGTATCGGCAAATCCAGGGTGGCTTGCGCCCCCGGTCCAGCCAGTTCGGCGCCACTGGCCACGGGGGTCTGCACGTCGATGAGGCGCTCGTCCTGCGACACGTCATCGAACTTCATGCTGACCATCGCGGTGCTGGCGCCGGTCGCGCTGGCGCGCGTCCAGGGGTGGGTGACCCGCAAGGTCGGCGCAAAGTATTCGCAGGCGCGGGCGGCTGGCAGTGCCAGCGCCAGACCGGCGGCCAGGCCTGCTCGTAAAGCGCAGCGGCGGTTTTTGGGGTGTTTCAAGGCGCGCACTCCGGACCCACGTCGCGCCCAGGAAGTGGCGCAGACCATCGATCAAGATACAACACTAGGGGTCGCGCATGACAGCTTGACGACACCACGCACGCCGTGACCGCCAAGCGCACCGGCGGCGTGTCCGCCCCGTCACACGGCTGTCGCCGATGGCTCTCTAGACTGACCCGAATTGAAAACAGTTCTGCGCAGCAGCGGCCCCCAACGTCGCCCATTCCATCCTGTCGGGGGTACTGTCCTGCAGCCTGATGGTGGCCTCTGGCATTGCCGGCCTGAGCTGCTTGGTGGTTTGGACGCGGCAGGCGGGCCTGTGGCTGGGCCGGAACGCTGTGGCGGTGCTCGCCGTCATCCAATGCTGACGCAGGCGCGCAATCCCCTGCTGCGCATGGTCACGTCCTCGTCGGCCAGCGACACAGTGGGCGCACGCGCTCTGCTGCACGGGCTCGCGCGCTCACTGCCCCCGTCGTCGCGTTGACGCCAGCGCCGGCCGCAGAGCGCAGCTTGGCGCCGGTATCCGATCGCCTGCCGGCCGGCTTTCACCGGCTCATCGCGGCGCAGTTCGTCTCTGCGCTGTCGGACAATGCGCTGCTGATCGTGGCCATCGCCTGGCTGCAGCAGATGGGCTGGCCAGGCTGGTGGGCGCCCCTGCTGAAATTCAACTTCACCATCGCTTACGTGGTGCTGGCGCCCTTCGTCGGCCCGCTGGCTGACGCTGGCCCCAAGCAGCGCTTGATGATGGCGATGAATGCTCTGAAGGTGGTGGGTGTGGTGGCGCTGTTGTGCGGGCTGAATCCCCTTGCTGCCTTCGCCCTCAGCGGCGTTGGCGCTGCGGCCTACGCGCCAGCCAAATACGGCCTGGTGACCGAGATGGTGCCGCCGCGCCAGCTGGTGACGGCCAACGGCTGGATCGAAGTGTCCACCGTGTGCGCTGTCCTGCTGGGCGCCGTGCTGGGTGGCTTGCTGATCAGTCCGTGGGCCGGCGCTGCCGTGGTCGCCTGGTGGCCGCATGTGGCGCCGCTGCACGCTGCTGCCAGCCTGCTGCTGGCCGGCTACGCCGCGGCTGCGGTGCTGAACCTGGGCATCCCCGGCAGCGGCGCCCGCTACCGCCGCGCCCACCGCGCACCGCATGCGCTGTGGCTTGCTTTCTGGCGTGACCAGCGGCGCTTGTGGCGGGACGCCGAAGGTGGCCTGTCGATGGCCGTCACGACACTGTTCTGGGGCGCCGCTTCGGTGCTGCAGTTCGCTGTGTTGCGCTGGGCGGTCGAACGGCTGGCGCTGCCACTGAACCAGGGGGCCTATTTGCAGGCCGTGGTGGCGGTGGGCATCGTGGCCGGGGCCACCATGGCCGCGCGTTGGGTGCCGCTGGCGCAAGCCGTGCGCGTGCTGCCGTTGGGTGTGCTGATGGGCGTTCTGGTGCCGCTGGTGGCCTGGGTACCGAGCTGGCCGGCGGCGCTGCCGCTGCTGGTCCTGGTGGGTGCACTGGGCGGCGCCCTGGTGGTGCCGCTGAACGCGCTGCTGCAGCACCGGGGCCACGCACTGCTGACGGCCGGCCGCAGCATCGCCGTGCAGAACTTCAATGAAAACCTGAGCGTGCTGGTGATGCTGGCCGTCTACGCCGGTTTGCTGGCACTGGACGCGGACATCCGCGCCATCATGGCGGGCTTGGGCTTGCTGGTTGCCAGCGCGGTGGGCTGGCTGGCGTGGCGCCCGGGGCTGCGATGACCAGCGGCTCGGCCTTGGCCGCCGACAGGGCCGCCGACAGCGCCGCCGACATCGCGGCCGATGGCGACGCCGGCGCATCGCCCGGGCGCGCCATGGCCAGGGCATAGGCCGCCTCGACCGCATGGACGATGCGGCGCCAGTCCAACTGGCCCGCCGTGGCCTGCGCCTGCGCGCCCAGTTCGCGCACCAGCGGTCCGTCGCCAGCGATGCGGCGTGCCACGCGGCAGAACTCCAGCGTGTCGTCGCAGCGCGCGAGCAGACCGTTCTCGCCATGCCGGATCAGTTGCCCGGCAGCGGCGTGGTCGTAGGCCACGACGGCCAGGCCGCTGGACATCGCCTCGGGCACCACGTTGCCGTAGGTTTCGGTGGTGCTGGGGAAAAGGAAGACATCGGCCGAGGCGTAGTGCGCCGCCAGGTCCGCGCCGTGGCGCACACCGGCAAAGTGGGCTTCGGGGCAGCGCTGCGCCAGACGCTGGCGCTCAGGCCCGTCGCCCACCAGCACGAGCCGCGTGCGCGGTTCATGTTCGCGCATGGCTTCGAAGGCGGCCACCACCACACCCAGGTTCTTCTCCGGCGCCAACCGGCCGACGCACATCGCCACGCAGGTGCTGGCGTCCGCGCCCCAGCTGGCGCGCAGGGCCGCGCTGCGGTGCTGCGGATTGAAGCGCTGCGCGTCCACGCCGCGCGCCACCACGCGCAGGTTCCGCAGACCGGCAGCGGCCAGTTCGTTCTTCAGACTCTCCGTTGGCACCATGGTGCAGGCAGTGCGGTTGTGGAAGTGACGCAGGTAGGCCATCACCGGCGCGCGCAGCCACCCCACGCCGTAATGCTGGCTGTAGGCGTGGAAGTTGGTGCGGAAATCGCTGACCACCGGCAGGCCCAGGCGCAGCGCGGCGCGCAAGGCCGACCAACCCAGGGGTCCTTCGGTGACGATGTGGACCACGTCAGGCCGCTCGGCCGTCCACAGCCGCTGCAGCGCGCGCTGCGCCGGCAGGCCCATCTTCAGTTCCGGGTAACGCGGTATCGGCAGGCCGCGCACCAGCACTTCGTGGAAGCGGGCGTCATCGCGCGGCTGCTGGCTGGCGGTCTGACGCGGCCGCACCAGTTGCACGTCGTGGCCGCGTGCGTGCAGGCCGTCCACCACGCGCGCCAGCGTGACGGCCACGCCGTTCACTTCGGGCGGGTAGGTCTCGGTGACGAAGGCCAGGCGCAGCGCGCGTTGCGGCAACCGGATATCCAGGGTTTCATCGAGCAAGAGCTGGTCTCCATGAGTCAACACCTCACCCAGATGTTCGCGAGCTTGCGCAACAGTTCGATGACAGGCCAAGCATCACCGAACCGACACGTTCGTGTCATGCCGCATTCACGACACACCGTCACAGTCGCGTCACGTGAATCACAGCTGGAGCCCGCGCATGAAGACCTTCCGTGAAGAACTCGCGCAGCAGCGTTGGGACGACCACCGCTACTACCACCACAGCCGCATCAACCAGTCGCTGCACTTCATCAGCGCGCTGAGTTTTATCGCCGCCTACGCGCTGCTGTTCATCGACCCGGCCAGCGCCGCGCTGCTGGCCTGGGGCGTGAGCATGAGCACCCGGCAGGCCGGCCACTTCTTCTTCGAGCCGCTGGGCTACGACCACGTCAACCAGGCCACGCAAGACCACAAGGAAGCAATCAAGGTCGGCTACAACCTGCAGCGCAAGGTGGTGCTGATGGTCATCTGGGCAACGGTACCGCTGGCGCTGTGGCTCGCGCCGTCCCTGGGCGGCCTGATCGCGCCGGCAAGCACCTTCAGCGCCTACCTGCACGACGTGGGCATCGCGTGGCTGGCGCTGGGCGTGGGGGGCTTGCTGTTCCGCACCGTGCACCTGTTCTTCCTGTTCGATGTGCGCACCGGCTTGGTCTGGGCGACCAAGATCATCACCGACCCCTTCCACGACGCGATGATCTACCGCCACGCGCCGCTGGCGCTGCTGCGCGGCGAGCTGATCGACCCGCAACACGCGCAGCACACGCCAAACACGCAGCGCTGAACGCTGCGGTGCCGGGCGCTAGAAGCGGTGGCTGAGCATCTCGCGCAAGAGGCCGCGGCGGATGGTCTTGTTGCTGAAGCCGGCGCCCTGCCACCACCAGCCATCGGCCTGCATGGCCTGGGCGGCCGCGACAAAGCGCTGCGCCACCGTGTCGAAATCGGCCTGCGTGTAGTTCAGGCTGAACACCATGCGCCCGGTGCCCACCCAGCTGAGCGCCAGCCCCTGTGCCCGCAGGTAGAACTGCAGCATCCAGTTGTAGCGCGAAGGCTGCTTGTAGAAGACCGTCCACACCGTGGACAGGTTGGCCACCTGCACCGGCAAACCCGCCTCGCGCAGCTTCAGGTTCAGCTGCTCGGCGCGGCGGTTCCAGGTGCCGTCCAGGTCGGCATACATCGCACGCACCGGTTCGCTGTGCAGGCGCTCCAGGAAGACCTGCATCGCGCACATCACGTAGGGGTGGGCGTTGAAGGTGCCGCGCGCAAAGCAGATGTCGGCCGGCCGGTCCTCGCGGTAGCGCTTCATCAGTTCGCGCTGGCCGCAGACCACGCCCACCGGCAGGCCGCCGCCCAGCGTCTTGCCGTAGGTGACCATGTCGGCGCGCACCCCGAAGTAGTCCTGCGCGCCGCCCGGTGCCAGGCGAAAACCCATGAACACCTCGTCGAAGATCAGCACGATGCCGCGTGCCGTGCACACCTCGCGCAGCTGCTGCAGCCAGGCGGTGTAAGCCTCGCGGTTGAAGGCAGCGCGGCGGCCGCTGTCGGTCAGCGTGTTGTCGGCCGGCGCGCCCTTGTTCGGGTGCAGGGCCTGCAAGGGATTCACCAGTACGCACGCGATGTCGCGCCGCTTGCGCAGCACGCGCAGGGTGTCACTGTCCATCTCCTTCAGCGTGTAGGTGTGGGCCGGCGCCAGCGGGTTGCCGGGGCCGGGCTGCACGTCTTCCCACCAGCCGTGGTAGGCCCCCGAGAAGCGCACCAGGTAATTGCGCTTGGTGTGGTACCGCGCCAGGCGCACCGCCTGCATGACGGCCTCGGTGCCGCTCATGTGGAAGCTGACTTCGTCCAGTCCCGAGATGCGCTGCAGCTGTTCCACATTCCACGCGACGGCTGGGTGGTAGCTGCCCAGGATGGGGCCCAGTTCGGCAGCGCGCGCGCTGCCTTCGGCGATGCAGGCCTTGTAGAAATCGTGACCGAACACGTTCACGCCGTAAGAGCCGGTCAGGTCGTAGAAAGTCGCGTCGTCGAGGTCGGTGACGGTGACGCCGTCGGTGCGCTGCACGAAGGCGCCGATGGCGATGTGCTGCCGCAGGTACGGGCCATAGGGATAGGGCACGCGATAGGCGCCAGTGAACTGCAGGTCGGAGATGCCTGCGCGTGCGCGCTGGGTCACCTCGATGGACTTGGCGTGCCGCGTGCTCAGCGTGTGCGCCAGCTGCGTAAAGCCCGCGCGGCGCTGCGCCTGCACGTTGTCCGGCGCGCCGTCGCTGGCGAAGAACTGCGCTTCGCCGTAGGCGTAGCCCGGCAGTTGCGCCGCCACCCGTTTGGCCATGCGCGTGTGGCCGGTCAGCGAGGGGTGCTTGGCCAGCGACAACTCCAGCCGCTGGCGTGCCAGCGGGAAAAGCACGGCCAGACCGGCCAGCGTGACGGCACTGAGTGCGAAGGTTTCGGGCATGCAGACCTCTTTCGGTTGAAGCCCTGTTTGTATTTCCCTGTGTTGACAAGCCTATGAAACTCTCAAAATTGCGCGACAGCCTGCTGATGCAGGAAGACCTGAATTTCCTGTTGACCAACCGCATCCCGCGCATCGCGCTCACGCGCTGGATGGGCTGGTTCAGCCACATCCGCAGCCCGCTGCTGACGCGGCTGTCCATCGCGGTGTGGCGGCTGTTCACGGATCTCGACCTCAGCGAAGCGAAGCCGAAGCGCTACCGAAGCCTGCAGGAATGCTTCACACGCGAACTGAAGCCGGGCATGCGACCCATAGCCATGGACCCGCTGGTGCTGTGCAGCCCCTGCGACGCCATCGTCGGCGCCTGCGGCACGGTGCAGGTCGGAAGTGTGCTGCAGGCCAAAGGTTCGCCCTACCTCCTGCGCGATCTCTTCGGCGTTGGCGCGCGGGCCACGCCTTTCGAAGGCGGCACCTACGTCACGCTGCGCCTCACGTCCAGCATGTACCACCGTTTCCACGCGCCAGCCGACGGCCGCATCGAACATGTCAGCTACATCAGCGGCGACACCTGGAACGTCAACCCGATAGCCCTGAAGCGCGTGCAGGGCTTGTTCACGCGCAACGAACGCGCGGTGATCCGCCTGCGGCTGGCTGACGGCACGCCGCTGGCCCTGGTGCCGGTGGCGGCAGTGCTGGTGGCCAGCATCCGGCTGCATTTTCTGAACGTGCTGCTGCACCTGCGCTGGCCCGGACCCAATGAGATGCCCTGCGACGCGGCGGTGGCGAAGGGTCAGGAACTGGGTTGGTTCGAACACGGCTCGACGATCATCGTGTTCGCGCCGCCGGGGCTGGTGCTGGCAACGGGCATCGAAGGCGGGCAGCGCATCCGCATGGGGCAGGCTCTGCTGTTCCGGCCTGCTGTCTGAAGCCGTTCGGCGTGCATGCGTCACATCCTTGACGCACGCCCGACACGGCCACGACTTGCCGGGCGGCGAGCATGGTGCTCGCCATGCGACGTGATGACATCCACCTCGACCCCGACGAGCCCGAAGGCCCCCGCCACGCCCATCCCCTGCGCGTGCGCACGGTGTGGATCAGCGACCTGCACCTGGGCACGCCAGGCTGCCAGGCGAAAGAGCTGCTGGCCTTCCTGCGGCACGTCGAATGCGAAACGCTGTACCTCGTTGGCGACATCATCGACGGCTGGCAGTTGCGCCGGCAGTGGTACTGGCCGCAGGCGCACAACGACGTCATCCAGAAGCTGCTGCGCAAGGCGCGCAAGGGCACGCGGGTGGTGCTGATACCCGGCAACCACGACGAATTCGCGCGCAAGTACCTGGGCCACAACTTTGGCGGTGTGGATGTGATGCAGGACTGCATCCATGAGACCGCCGACGGCCGCAAGCTGTGGGTCACGCACGGCGACCTCTTCGACGGCGACATCCAGTGCGCCAAGTGGCTGGCCTAAGTCGGCGACTGGTTTTACGACCTGATCCTGCGCTGGAACCGCCAACTCAATTCGATGCGCGCCCGCATCGGCCTTCCCTACTGGAGCCTGTCGCGCTACCTGAAGTTGAAGGTCAAAAGGGCCGTCAGTTACGTCGGAGATTTCGAAGCCGCGGTGGCCCGAGAAGCCCGCGCACGGGGTGTGCAGGGTGTGGTGTGCGGCCACATCCATCACGCCGAGATGCGCCTGATCGACGGCATCCTGTACTGCAATGACGGCGACTGGGTCGAAAGCCTGACGGCGCTCGTCGAACACGCCGACGGCCGTCTGGAGATCATCGACTGGGCTCGGCTCAGCGCTGCGGCCCAGCGGCGCCTGGCACCGAGCCCGACCGGGGTGACCGTCAGCCCAAGTGCCCAGGTCGTGGGCTCGGGCACGGCGCTGACGCCCTGATCCTGCAATGCGAAGTCCAGTGGCTTGGTGGTGTTGTGACGGCTGTCGCCGCTGCTGAAGGCCGGCTGCGACAGCGACGCCGGCACGCCCTGCAACAGCATGGCGTCGCTGCGGCTGTGGGCACCGGCGGTGTCGGTGCCTCCAATCTGAAGCTCACCCAATAACTGTCAGCCGGCATGCCCCAGGCCCAGCTGCCAGCGCCGATCCAGCCGTTGGCCATGGTGACGCTGGCCGTTGCCCTCTTCAATCATTCGCCCACACCCAGGTCGTTGCCGTCGGCTTGCAACACACGCGTGAAGGTGTTGCTCGCGATCACCCTGGACGGGACCGGATTTCGTCGGTGGCTTTCGCGTTGAGAGGCGGGCGGCAACGCCTTCCCCTTTGGGGGAGAAAGGAGGAAGCGCGCCCCGCCGCATGGCCAGGGCGCGCGAACCGAGAGTCGCCGAATGAGTCAGCAGTTGGCGGATGAATCAGGCTGGTTGGCTGCGGCGCACGGCCGCGCCGACCACCGCCACGCCGGCCAGCAGCAGGGCCACCGAAGTGGGCTCCGGCACGGCGGTGACCTGGATGCCGGTCAGCGTGGCCGTCATCGTCTGCAGGTTGGTGCCGTTGCTGTTGGCCATGTAGTAGCCGAAGGTGCTGAGCGTGGTGTCCAGGTTGGTGGCCAGCTGGGGGCTGGTCAACAGGGCCACGGCATTGCTGGCAGTCCACGGCGTGATGGCTTCCAGGTCGACCGTGAAGGTGCTGTTCACATCGCCGCCAACGGCCACGGGCGACAGCTGGGCCGTGTACAGCGCGGTGTACTTGTCCGGCGACATGTCGGCCTGCGAGGCAAAGCCTGCGGCCACCGCTTGACCGCCGATGGTGAACAGGGTGTAGCCGGCCAATTCGGTGTCGTAGACGAATTCGCCGGTGATGACGCTGTTCACGGCCAGGCTGGTGCCGATCTGCGACTGCACGACACCGGTGAAGGTGGCGTCGATGACAACGGCCTGGGCCGAGGATGCGGTGGCCAGTGCGGCCACGGCCAGAGCGATAGCGGAGCAGGTTTTCATGTTGATTTCCATTGAGCGTTGAACTTGCGGTGGGCGGGGCGCCGTAGCGCCCCGCTGTTTCTGGCAAACCGGTTGGTCAGGCGACGGAGCCTTACTTCAGGCTCACGGCTTTGACCGGGGTCTGGGCCTTGGCGGCGTCTTTCACCTTGAAGGGCTTGTTGCTGGTCAGGCCCTTCCACAGGATCTGGTTGAACTTGAACGGGTCGACTTCGTCGGCCTCGCTGAAGTCCATGCCGGCGGTGGCCTTTTCCCAGTAGGCCGCGTTGTGCTTGGGCTTGAGGAAGGGACCGGCCGCGTAGCGCACCGACTCGCCCTTTGCCAGCGCCAGCTTGCCCATGAGGGCCGGCGGCAGGTAGGTGGACGCCGTGGCGGTGTAGCTCCAGCTTCCCGATGCGCTGATGTCGAACACATCGGCCATCGGCCGCTGGTAAGCGGTGTTCAGATTGATGTGCTGCGTGCCCAGCAAGTCTTCGATGGTGCGCAGGGCGCTGACCTGGTTGTAAGGCGTGCTGACCACAGCGCCCTTCTTCACGTACGGTCCGACGACGAAGGCCGGCGCGCGGTGCGAATCGACGTGGTCGGGGCCGTCCTGCACATCGTCTTCGGTCACGATGATGATCGTGTCCTTGGCGTAGATGCTGTTGGACACCGCCTCGATGATCTTGCCGGTGGCGTAGTCGCAATCGGCCTGCTGCGTCTCGGGCGTGTTCAGCCCGGCCAGGGCCGTGCCGAAGCTGCCCATGTGGTCGTGGCTGATGCGCAGCGTGGTCAGGCTGGGCATGTTGCCGTTGGCGACGAACTGGTCGAACTCGCGCTTCCACTCGCGGTAGCGCCACATGTCGGGGTAGTTCTGGTCGTAGCCGCGGAAGTACACGTCGGTGAACGGCGCCAGCGTCGGGTCCAGCGGCGCCACCTGGACGACGTTGTTGGTGAAGGGCTCCGGCAGGCCGCCCGTGTTGGTGGCGCCGATGTTGTTCACCAGGAAGCCGTAGTTGCGCACCGTCAGCCCGGCATTCAGCACGGCGTTGAAGATGTAGCCCTTCTGGATGCCGAAAGGCGCATCGGCCGACGCGTGGTTGCCCACCCCCGGCAACATGTTGACCGTGCCACCCACCGCCGTGGCTGTGGCCGCACTGTAGGCGGTGGTGCCGGCCACACCGGCCACCGCGTCGCGCTGCGCCACGGTGGCGTAATTCACCGGCACGTTGCGGTTGGTGCCTTCAGAGTCATACGACACGCCGCGCGTCACGGCCGCGTAATTCAACTGCTGGTTGATGGTGTTGGTGTTGGTGGTGCGGCCCTGCATCGCCCAGGACCAGCCGTCCATGCTGCCGTCGCCCGGGTCCATGAAGTTGTCCAGCGTGACGAAGTTGCGCGCCAGCGCGTGGTAATTCGGCGTGACGCGTTTGCCGAATTGCGTCAGCTTCGGATCGCCCTTCGAACCGTTGCCCAGATCGCCCAGCACCTGGTCGAAGGTGCGGTTCTCCTTGACGATGTAGATCACGTGCTTGATCTTGCTTTTCATGAAGTTCATCACCGCCACGTCGCTGGCCAGGGCCGGCACGTAATTGTTGTTGGCGATGACTTGCGCGGTCAGGGCCGGCAGGACGGCGGCGGTGGGCACCGGGGCGCTCAGCAGCGTGGCCTTCTCCAGCTGGAACTGGTACTGATTGGAAGCGCGCGAGGCCAGATTGGCCGCCGCGTTGCCGCCCGGGTAGGTGATGCTGGTCAGGCTGCCGGTGTTGCTCGCCAGGTGGCCCGGGTTGGGACCAGTGGCGCTCTTGCCGTTGACGATGAACATGCGGCTTCCGTCGGCGCTGAAGGTGATGTCGTGCGGCTCGTAGGCGGTGGGGATCAGGCCAGTGACGGTGTAGGCGCCAGCGCCGGTCAAGGGGATCACGGCGATGCTGTTCGACCCGGCGTTCACGGCATACAGCGTGTTGCCGTCGCGTGAGACGGTCACGGCGAAGGTGGCCGCGCCCGTGTGCTGGGTGCCACCGAAGATGGCGGCCGGGCCGCGGGCGTCGATCTTGGTGGTGACGGTGTTGCTGGCGGTGTCGATCACGGCCACCTGGTCGGCGTTGTCTTGCGCGACGAACAGGGTGGTCTGCGCGGCGTTGAAGGTCATGCCCTGACCGTTGCCGTCCAGCGGGATGCGCTTGGTCACGTTGGCCGCAGTGGCCGTGAAGTTCACGACGACGACTTCGCGGTCGCGGGCCGACGACACGTAGGCCGTGTTGTTGCCCTTGATAACCACCGCGAACGGGAAGGTGCCGCCGACACCGCCGGCCACGCCTTCGTTGTTGGCGTGATAGGGGCGCAGGTCCTGCTCGTACAGCTTGGCGTTCGTCGCGGTGTCGATGACCGTGATCGAGTCGTTGTAATTGTTGGCCACGACCAGCTTGCTGCCATCGGCCGTCAGCGCCACGCCGCCAGCGTTGGGACGCACGCTGACGCCCAGACCGACGGTGCCCGTGGCACCGTGGCCCAGGGCGATCTTGGCGACCTGCGCCCAGACGCCGGTGGTCGTGTTGCGGGTGTAGGCGTAGACGGCGTCATCGGCGCCGCCGCCGGCGTACAGCGTGTTGTCGTCCTTGAAGACCAGGCTGACGTAGGCGTTGGTCTGCAGCAGCACCTGCTTGAGCACGGGCGAACCGCTGCTCACGTCGTACAGGAAGATGAACTGCTTGGAATTGGCGGTGTCCACCGAGCCGCTTGGCAGGTACAACGAGTTCTGGCCGGCGGTGATGACCGCCAGGGTCTTGCCGTCAGGGCTGAGCTGCGAGCGTACGGCCTCGCCGGCCACGAAGCCGGGGTAGGCGGCCAGACCGGGGTTCAGCAGTTGCGATACCGCGCCGGGGATGGCTGCAGGCGTCACGTACTGGCCGGTGGCCAGCGGCGCGGTCACGGCTGCCAGCGCAAAGGCGTGCAGCGACAGCAGCACTGCAGAAGTGATAACGCTGCGCTTGAGCGCACCGTTCGAGGTTTTCAGTTTCATGCTAACTCCTGGTGTTGGTGTGTTTGGACCGTTGGAAGCAGCAAGGCACGTTTGCGCTTTGTCAGCCGCTTTGCACTTCCTCGCATGACTTGCCACGTCACCGACTTTGTCAGCCAGGCATGTCAACCGAATGCGTCAGCCCGAACGGCGAACGGCTCACGGTCCTCACGACTTCTTAACCTCAAACCGACAACGGCGCGAGCGCTTCGGGCTGCGGCCCCCAGGTCAGCGTGAAGACGCTGCCTCTGCCGGACGCGGCCTCCAGGGTCACGCACCAGCCGAGGTGCAGCGCCACGCGGCGCACGATAGCCAGGCCCAGACCCGACCCACCGGCATGACCCACATCGGCGCGCACAAAGCGTTCGAAAATCTGCTGACGGATGGCCTCCGGAATGCCCACCCCAGTGTCCTGGACCACCAGGCGGTCCCGCTCCAGCCGAACGGTGACAGCGCCCGCTTCGGTGTACTGGCAGGCATTGCTGATCAGGTTGCCGATGGCCGTGCCGACCAGTTCGATGGGGGCGTGCAATTGAACCTCTGCGGCCAGCTCGAAGGTCAGAGACACCGCCTTGCCTGCCAACAAGTGCTGGCACCGCTCCATCTCGAGCCTGATGAGGGGAGAAAGCGCGATGCGGGGCGCCTCGATAGCCTCGGGCTTGCGGGACAGCAGCAGCAAGGCCGAAACCCGCGCAGCCGTGTCGGCCGCGGTGCGCCGGATGCGTTCGACCAACGTGGCGACTTCACGGTCGTCGCCAACGCGGCTGTGCAGAAGCTCTGCGGCACCCATGATCACGGTCAGGGGCGTGCGCAACTCGTGGCTGACGTCGGCGACGAACCACTGTTCGCGCAACACCAGCTGCTGCAGATCGCGTGTCCGTGACGCGAAGGCCCGCGCCAGCACGCCCAGTTCGTCGTTGGATTTCAACGATGGGAAGGTGTCTGGCAACTGGTCGCGTTCCACCGCGCACGCCAGCGCTGTCACGGGCGCGATGACCTGACTGGCCGTCGATCTGCCGAACGCCACCGCCAGCCCCAGACAGCCCGCAAAGGCGGCCATCAGGAAGGCACACAACTCCCTCTTGATGGCCTCGTAGTCGGCATCAGCGTCGGTGAGCACGAAGGACAGGCCGCTGTCCTGCCTGACCAGAACATTGACGGCGACCCCGTCCAGGGTCAGTTCATGCTTGCCGGCTGCAAGGCCGCGCAACGCTGGCGGTAACTCATCCTGTCGGTAGAGCGTCACGCTCGGCGGCAGGTCCAGTTGCCGTCCCGCCAAGAGATGCTTCGCGACCTGGTCAGCCGTCGCAGCCAAGCGTTGGTCGATGAGCTGGTCCTCGACCCTGCCAATGGCGTGCAAAGCAGCAGCGACGAAGGCGCTGCAGACGATGCAGGTCAGCAGGATGTGGGCCCAGATCATTCGTCGCCGCAGCGACCCCGAATCAAGCATGCGGGTGCACCAGCCTGTAGCCCAGGCCGGGCGCGGTCTGCAGCATCGGTAACGCAAAGGGCTTGTCCAGGACCATGCGCAGGGAGTGGATGTGCGTGCGCAAGGCATCGCTGTCCGGGGGCGCACTGCCCCAGACTTCGCGAACCAGCGCTTCCCGCAGCACGAGGTTGGGCGCGTTGCGCAGCAAGACGGCCAGCAGCTTGTAGCCCGTCGGCGTGCAACGCAAAGTGACGCCTGCGCGAACGGCCTGCAAGTTGGACAGGTCCAGGGTCACGTCGGCAAAGTGCAAACTCGCCGACTTGGGCAGCCCCGCAGCGCGACGAACCAGGGCCTTCAAGCGGGCGTCCAGCTCGACCATCGAGAAGGGCTTGACCAGGTAGTCGTCGGCGCCCGTTTCGAAGCCGATCACCTTGTCGGCCAGCGTGTCCCGGGCCGTTAGCAGCAGGATCGGGGTCGCCTGAGGCAGGTCGAGGCGCAAACGGCGGCACACCTCCAGACCGTCCAGTCCGGGCAGGCCGAGATCCAGCACGATGGCGTCGAACTCACCGTCGCACGCCACGACCAGGCCGCTCAAGCCGTTGCGCGCCGTGTGGACCGTGTAATGCAGCGGCGTGAGGAACATCGTCAGGTTGGCAACGATGTCCGGGTTGTCTTCGATGATCAGGATGCGCAAGGCCTTCAACTCCAGTCCAGCAGGAGCCTATGCAGCGGGCGTGACAGACACCGGCTTGCGTGGAGGGCGCCAATGGTCCGGATGGCAGGTCGAAACGGACCGCTGCCCTCACCCCGGCATTCGGGGGGCGGCATTGGCACGCGCCGTCACGGTGAGGTCATGTTGCCCACCCATGCTCAAGAAGCCCCAATTGCAGTCTGCCTTTTCCGGTGGCTGCAGCGAGCAACCCCCAACAAATACCCTGGAGCACCCTTGATGCTTGAATCGCCCACCCCGTGTTCGCCGCGCTCGCTGCGCCTGCTGACCTTGTGCCTGTGCAGCGCATTCAGCGCGCTGGCCTTGGCCCAGGTCGACACGCGAAAACCAACGGCGGCGTCCCCGGCGCCGGTGGTGCTGACCTTCTCGACCGTGGGCGATTCGCGCCAGGACCCGGTGTCCTACGACAAGCCCAGCGTCGGCCCGACCCTGACGGGTCAGGACGCGATCTGGCTGCAGAACACCAAGGCTTTCGCGCGCATCCTGCGCACTATCCAGACACAAAAGCCGAGCATGCTGTTCTTCAACGGCGACATGATCCACGGCTACGGCTGGGCCAACATCGGCTACACGTCAGCTTTCAACCAATCGTCGATCACCGGCCCGGTGCAGCCGACGACCACGGCGCAGATTACCGGTTCGGACCTGATGAAGTTCTACCAGCAGTACGGCTTCTGGCGCGGTCTGGTGGCGCCGATGATGGAAACCGGCACCTATGTCTTCCCGGTCGCCGGCAACCACGAGACCGAATGCAAGGCCTGCCCGGTGAACAGCGACGGCCAGCGCGTCGCCAAGGTTGAGAACGAGCAGGCCTGGGCGGCGAACATGGGTGATCTGATCCTGGACACCCCGCGCTTCACGTCCATCCTCGGTTCTGCTCCCGTGAGCCCGAACTTCGGCCCCGTCAGCGCCGGCCCCGACAGCCTGGGCACCGACCAGAGCAAGCTCAGCTACAGCTTCGACTTCGCCAACATGCACTTTGCGGTGATCAACACCGACCCGGTTGGTGCCGAAACGTCAGCACCGGCTGAATGGCTGCGGGCCGACTTGGCCGCCGCCAAGCAGCGCGGCGTGAAGAAGATCTTCGTCTTCGGCCACAAGCCGGCTTACACCTACAACTATTCCACGGGCACGCCAGTGGCCGGCGCAGGGCTGGACGCCACCGCCACCACCACTGCCAAGCGCAACACCTTCTGGGATGTCATCGAAGCCAACAACGCCATCTACTTCTGCGGCCACGAGCACATCTACAACGTCTCCAGGCCACGCAACGGCGCCTACCAGGTGATCGTCGGCGCCGGCGGTTCGCCCTTCGACCAGAAGGTCGCCGGCGGCCCCAGCGTCAACCCGGCCACCGACCGCAGCTACTCCTGGGCCACCGTGAAGGTGCGCGCTGACGGCAGCGTCGACCTGCTGACTTACGGCTTCGACGAGAACTTCGGTCCGACGACCCTGATCGGCCAATACACGATCGCGCCCTGAGCCACCGGAGCCTCGCATGAACAAGAACACGCTCTCCTTGCTGGTTGCCGCATCCCTGTGGGTTGCCGGCACTGCACAAGCCACTCTGGCCGTCGACACCGGCACACCCGGCGGCAGTTTCATCGGCGCTCTCGCACTGGACAGCAACGACATGTACGCCGGCTCTTTCGCAGTGGTGCAGGCGGCCAGCGTGCTGTCGGTGTCTACGCACCTGCTGGGCACCGGCCCCGGCGAAACCTTCACGCTGGCGCTGTACGCCGACAGCGTCGCCCACACACCGGGAACGCTGCTGTTCAGCGCCACGGCGACGGCGGGCGCCGACGGCTGGAACGGCGTGAGTGGGCTGTCGGGCTGGACATTGGATAGTGGCACCTACTGGGTTGGCATTGAAGTCGGTGCCGGCGACACGCTGGGTACTGGCAGCAGCACCGGCGCGCTGGTGGATGTCGGCGCCCCCAGCCCACTGTCGCGCACGGTCTTCGATGCCGGCAGCGGCTGGCAGGTGACGGCGCAGCCGCTGACCTTCGGGTTGCGGGTCGAGGTGTCGGCAGTGCCCGAGCCAGCCGCCTGGCTGCTGGGTCTGACCGGCTTGACCGCGCTGGCATTGCGACGCCGCCTGGCGCTGCGTTGAGGCCGGTGCCCGGCTCGGACGGCGATTCGGGCGGGCGGCGGTTTCATGCCGCCGTGCAGCCGGTCATGCACCCTGAGTGCACCGGCTTTGGCACGCACCACGTGCAAAGCGCAGCAGTGGTCCTGCAGTGCTGCCCGCGAGCCGTCCAGGCTGATGTCGATGACGTGAAACTCGGGCACGGTGCCACTTTCGTTGCAAGGGTGAGGTCAGGATGGCATTGGCAGATGTCGACCGTATGAAGTGAAGCTCATCGCACGCGCGGACCCTGCGGGCGGGTGATTTGAGCGAGACCGAGGCCTATCCAGCGCGGGGCGTCAAGTGCCGCGTGGCGTGCGGCGGCTCCAGCAACCGCTGACAGTTCCATTTGCGGAAATTCGCAGCCCGTGAGCAGCGAAATTTCAAACGGCCTCGGCAGGGCTCGGCACAGCTTCAGGCTGGACTTGCACAGGCCTGACTGGCGCGAAACTGGACTTTTCGGAAGGTGCGGCTGCTGAGACGCGTCCAGGTCCAGCGTGCCGCCGCATTCAGCGGAAAGGCACCGTCAGGCTGACGTCCACGCGCCGAGCCGGCAGGCGGTAGAACTGGTCTTCGCCCAGTTCGCTTTGCTGCGTGGCGTCGCGGCGGTTGCCCAGGTTGGCAGCTGACAGTTGCAGTGTGCAGGCCTCGAAGCGGTAACCCAGCGAAGCATCCACCACGGCATAGGCGGGGGCCTTTGCGGTGTTCATGCGGTTCAACCAGTGATCGCCGGTCCACGCGGTGGTCAACGAACCGCGCCAACCGCGCTCGGGCGCGTACACCACGCCAGCGCCGGCGCGCCAGGTGGGCGTCAGCACCTGCTGCTTCCCCGAAAGCTGGGTGGGCGCGCCGTCCACCACGGTAAAGAAGTCGCGGTACTTCGCCGCCGTCCAAGCCAGGTGGGTGCGGATGGTCCAGCCGGCGGCCGGCAGCACCAGGCCCTCCACCTCCAGCCCTGTGTAGCGCTGCTTGCCACCGGCGCGAAGCACGGGGCTGCCGGCGGCGCTGATGACTTCGATCGGCTGCTGGTTGAAATCGACCACGAAGCCGTCGATGTCGATCTCGACGAGGCCTTTCCACAGGTCGCTCTTGATGCCGAAGACCAGGCTGTTCTGCGTTTCGGCCTTGAGCAGGCCGCCCCCTTCGGGCTGCGTTTCGGGATTGGGATTGAAGTCGATCTGCGCAGGCTGGAAGGTGTTGCCCGCGCTGGCGTGCAGGGTCAGGCTGTCGACGGGGCCCGAGGTGGCCTGCCAGGCCTTCCACTGTCCGCCCAGCGACCCGCTGAGGCGCTGCACGTCCTGCGTGCCCGGCAACACGGTGGCCACGCCCGCGCGGTTGGTGCGCGTCTGGTTGCGGGTTTCGTGTGTGCTGTTCCAGCGCAGGCCGGCCAGCAGGCTGGCGTCCTCGCCCAGTTTGAAACGGCTTTGCGTGTACAGGCCGAAGAAGCGGCGTTCGTCCGTCAGGTCCACCGTGCCTTTGGACGCCACGGCCTGGAGGTTGGGCAACTGCGCCACGCCATCGGCCAGCAGGGTGTGGGCGTAGCGAAGGCTGTGGGCGGTGGCGCGCCCGAGCAGCAGGTTCACGCCAGCGGTCAGGTCCAGGCCGGGCAGCGGTCGGGTGGTCAGGTGGCTGTCGATGAACAGGTCTTTCAGCCGCCTGGACTGGCTGAAGGCCTCGAGATCGACGGTCGACCCGGCCGGCCATGGCGGTGGGGAATCGCCCATGTCGATGAAGCCGCGGATGCTGTCGGTGCGTGTTTCGCTGTAGGAGAGCGTACTGCCCCAGCGCCCGAAGGCCAGTGGCAGTTCGTAGGCCAGCGTCAACTGGTAGCGGTTGGTGTCTAGCTTCGCGTCGGCTGGGTTCTGGTTGAAATCCACCGGCAGTTGCGGCGTGAACTGGCCGATGGAGTCGTCGAAAGGTGATGGGCTGTTGGGTTTCTGGCGCAGTGACAGCAGGTGGACGTCGGCGCGCAGGTCGCCACCGGCCACTTCGGTGCCCAGCCGCCAGGTGCCCTGGGCACGTTTGTAGCCCGCGCGGGGGTCGGCGACCTTGTCGTCGCTGATTTCGCCGCTGAGCGTTTGACGGACCGCGCCTGTGGACAGCACGACAGCGCCGCTGGCGCCCACCGAGCGGCGGCTGCCAGTGCGCAGCGTGTAGCCGCTGTCAGCCTTGCCCGCTGCGTAGTGAATGATGTTGATGGTGCCCGCAAAGGCTGTGGTGCCGTAGTAGACGGGTGCCGCACCGCGCAGCACTTCGATGCGTTCCACGTTCACCAGGCTGACTGCTTCGACCTGGGGCGTGTAGGCGCCGCCGGCAGGAATGCCGTCGATCAACAGCAGCAGGTCGTCGATCTCGCGCACGCCCAGCAGGCCGGGTGCGGCGCCCGCCGGGCCGGCGTCGCCGCCGGGCGCAACACCGATGCCAGCCATCAGGGCCAAGGCCGAGCGCAGGTCCAGGGCGCCACGGGCGCGCAATTCGTCGCCGCTCACTGCGCTGATGGAACCGGGCACTTCCTGGATGCTTTCGCCAAAGCGCGTGGCGGTGATCTGGATCTGTTCATCGGTGGCCGCATTGCTGGGGGCATCACCGGGTCGGCCAGCAGCGACCTGAGTGGTTGCGAAGGCAAGCGCAAAGGCGGCAATGCCGCCGGAGGAGACAATTTTTGTCATGGCGTGGGTGTCGCGAATGGGGAGGATTTCAAGACAAACATGACGGTCAAATGACGCTGACCGCGCGAACTCTTCGAAGACAGTCGAGGGGTGCATGGCAGGCCGCAGAACGGCGCGCCGTCTCAACTGTCAAGGCCACGTTAAGACGCGAACATGCCAGCGTCGTGACGGCGGCATGCGCCGCTTGGCGTTGAAGGTGGCCGGCTTGCCGTGCCAGAGCACACGTTCAGACGGTACGGGCGGCTCAAGTGCCCTTGAAACCGGCCGACCTGTACGGGACATGTTTCCGTCGTCTCTCGAACCGTCAGGGTTGGCTCGTCCCGTTGGGATGGCTGGCGTGGCGGCTGGCGTCCGGCGGGCGCTGAGGGTGACGCTGATGCTGGTGCTGCTGTGCGCGCTGCCCGGCCAGGCCCAGGTGCCCACGGTCGCCGAGTTCGAAGCCGCTGTCGATGCCGTTCGACCGCTGGCGGCCACCCAGGGCTTGAGCCTGCGCACCGATGGCCTTTGGCTGGAACTGCTGCGCAGCGGCACGCCGATGATGGCGCTGCGACGGGGACCGGCTTGCCACATCGGCTACAGCGCCTACCTGGCGCAGCGGCGCTACGCGGCCCTGTTCCCAGAACTGCCGCCGAAGCAGGCGCTGGCGTGGCTGGACGCGCTGGTGCACCACGAGTTGATGCACTGCGCGAACGTGGCGCCGGCGGGTGTCGCCGCGGTGGCCGGCACGTCGGAGTCCGCCACAGCAGGCGCCGCAGTGGTCGCGCAAGAGGCCTTGGCCGACCTGGCTTTCGCCCAGCACCTCGACAGCGTGACGCCCGAGGCCGACACGCTGATCATGCGGCTCATCGACCTGCGCGAAAAAGCAGCCAGCCGCGACCCGAAGCACGCCACGGCAGGCGCCTTGAGCTGCTACCTGAAGCACCCCCAACGCCGCGATGTGCCGCAACTGGGGGAGCTTTCGTGGCTGGCGCGGCTGCGCATCTGGCAGCACCGCTGCGCCTCAGCGCAGCCGCCCTGACCGGTGACCGCGCCCGGCCGGCGCGGCCCTCGAACTCAGACGCGGCGACGCGCGGCGACCAGCACGCCGGCCAGGCCCATCGCCAGCAGCGCAGCCGACAGCGGCTCGGGCACCGGTGTGATGGACAGCGCCACGAACTGCGTGAACTGCGTGCTGCCGAAATTGTTGTCCGACACCAGCACCAGCGTCTGCTTGCCATCGACGACCGGGCCCAGCGTCATGCCTTCCAGGTTGTCCAGGGCCAGCGCAGAACCGTCGTCATTCTTCAGATCTGACAGGTCCAGCAGCAGCGTCTTGGTGGCCGCTGTGTAGCTGGAGCCAGCCAGGGTGTTGAGCGCTGACACGTCGGTGGCGCTGCGGGCATCGACGGCATACAGGCGCACCGTGTAGCCGGTCGGCAGACCGTTGGGGCCGACACCCGGCGAAGCCGCGCCGATGGCGAAGCTGCGTTCCATCGCGATGAACTGGCGATCACCCACGGCCAGCAATTCCACCAGGCCGTTGGTGGCGAACTGTCCCGCCGGCTGCGGCGGCAGCACGACCGGACTCACGTCGTAGACGTACTGCGCACCGGCCGCGCCAGTGGCGGCGTCGAAGGCCAGGATGCGCGAGCGCGTGCCGTTGGTGGTGGTGGCCGAAGGGCCGTCCTGCACCAGCCCGTTTTCGGTGGCGGTGTACAGCGTCTTGCCGTCGGGGCTGAAGGCCAGGCTCTCGAAGGCCAGGTTGTTGTAGATGCCGTTGTCGCCGCTGGCCGTGCCGGCCGCCGTGCCCACGGGCAGGAAGGCGGAGGGCACGCTGTAGTCGCGCACGTGGCTGCCGCTGGGGGTCATCTCGCGCACGGTGGGGTTCTGGAAGGTGCCGCTGCGCTGGCCTTCGTTGGACCACACCAGGGCGCCGCTGTTCGGGTTCACGCGGATCGATTCCGGGTCCAGCGTGTTCGTTGCGTAAGGCAGGCCGTTGGCTTGCAGGATGGTCGTCACCGATTGGAAGCTGACGCCTGCATTGCCCGGCGTGGTCGAGCGCGTGAACTGCCCCAGGTCCAGCGACAGGCCGTAGTAGCGGGCCGGGTTGACCGCACTGCGGTCGTCGCTGATGGCGATGTACTGGCCGGTGCTGGCGATGTAGTCGATGCCCGACAGGCCGCCGATGGTGGTGCCCTGGTAGATGGTACCGGTGGCCACGATCTGCTGGCCGATGTAGGACAGGCTCTGCGCTTGCGCGGCGCCGTGGGCGGCCAGGGCCAGACACGCGGCGATCAGGCTGGTGCTCAAAGCGGAAAGGCGGTGTTGCATGGGTTGCTCCGTTGGCGAGCCGGCACTGCGGCGCGTGCTGTTGCTCGGTGTGCAAAGTGTCGTGAGCCCACGTGACGGCCTCGCGACGGTGCCGTGACCGATAGGCCTGTCTCGGCTGCTGGTCAACGGCTCACCATCCAGTCCAAGCATTGATGCAGGACAAGACCAGCGCGGCTCTGGTGCCACGCCGGTGGCTACACTGGCGAAAAGGCAGTCACTCGGTGCATGCGTCTGCATTCGCAGACCTCGGAGCAGGCTACCGACGAGGTCACCATGACGCAGATCGAACCGCACACCCCATCGCTGCTGGTCTTCAACTTCCGACTGGCTGAAGGCCATTTGGAAAACAAGCATGTGGCACCTTACAAGGCTACGCTGGACCGCATCCAGGCACTGGGTGGTGAACCCATGCCCGGCACCGGAGAGGGCGTGGCCGCCGAGGACATCGACGCGAAGGGGCGCTACCCCCGCGTGGCGACCGGCTGGGGCGAATTGGCCTGAACCCGGCGGGTCGGCACCGGCTGCCGGCAGCGGCCGCGCTGGCCGTTGGTTCTCAAGGTGCCACTGTCAGCCTCGCCTTGTCGAGCGCTTCGCGCAGGGCGGTCAGCGCGTTCTCCTGGCGCACGGCATCCAGGCCCAACGGGTCGAGCAGCAGCGTTTGCCGGGCCTGCCATTCCCGCCGCAGCGTTTCCAGCGCCTGCAGGCCGACCGCGTGCATCTGAAGGTTGGCCGCTTCGGCGCGCGCCAAGGCCGTGGTGCTGCGTTCCAGCAACTGCGCGGTGGCGCGCACGGCAGCGGCGCGTTCAGTGGATTCGCGCTGAGCCCCCTGCAATTGCAGGCTCAGCGCCGCCTCGCGTTCTTGCGCCTGGTGCTCGGCCTGCGTCAGGCTGCTGCGCACGGCGGTCAGGTCCTGCGCCTGCTGCTGCGACTGGGCCTCGCAGGCTGCCACCTGCTTGCGCAGCGCGGCGGTGACGCGCTCGCTGGCTTTGCTGCGCGTGGCTTCGCCCATCAGGCGTTGGCGTTCTGCGTCCCAGGCGGCTTTCTCGGTCTGCAGCGCGTCGCGCTGGGCCGTGGCTTCCTTCAGGGCACTGCGCGTGCGCTGCAGCTGTTCGCGGTCGCGTTTGGCGGCCGGGTTGTCGTCGGCGGCCCAGGCCGCGAAACTGGCATAAAAGGTCAGCACAACCGCAGCGGCAACGGTGCGGCAGCGGGATGAACGGGGATGCTGCATGCGGGTCTCGGCTGCGTCAGAAGCGCGCGTTCAGGTCGATCTGCATCACGTCGATGCGCAGCGGTGCACTGCTCTTGGTGGCCAGGCCCGTGACCGGCGCGCGGTAGCCGTCGTCGAGGTTGCGCGTGCTGGTCAGGCGCAGGCCCAAAGCGGCGCGGCGGTCCAGCGCGTACTGGCCGACTATCGACCAGCCGCGGTAGTTGGTGCCGCCCAGGTTCCAGGTGGTGTCGGTGAACCCGTCCAGCCAGGCGTCGCGTTCGAAGTGGCGCAGCGCGGCGCTGACCAGCCAGTCGCCCTTCTCGCCAAAACGCGCCTTGCCCACGCTGAGTTTGGCCTGCAGGCCGGTGCTCCGGTTGCGCAGCAGGTCGCCCAGCGGCACACCGGCGCGCTGGCTGATGTCGGTGACGTCGAAAGCGCTGTTCTTCACCCAGTCGAAACCGAAGACCACGTCCAGCGGTTCGAAGTGTTTCAGCGTCAACGCCGTGGCCAAGTTGATGGGCCTGAACTTCGAGGCCAGGCCCCAGGTGGGCGCTGCGCTGCTGGTGGCGTCGTTCAGGTTGATCAGCGTGTTGCCCTTCAGGCGCAGGTTGCTGGGGTACTGGCTGCTGAAGTAGGGCACCGCGCCGGCGCGCGGGCTGCCGGCCGCAGGCGGCGGCGCGGTTTCGCGCACGCCTTCGACATGGCTGAAGCTGTAGATGGCCAGACCGGTGCGCCACTGCACCGCGTCGGCCAGGGCCCAGTCCACGCCCACCTGCAGGCCGTAGAGCCACTTGTCGTTCTTGTCGACGTTGAACTCTTCCAGCGGGAAGGCGCCCGCTGTCGCGAACGCATAGGCGCCGTTCGTCAGGGTGCGCTCGGCCTGCACCGCCACGCCGTCAAAGCCCAGGTCGTCGGGCCAGATCAGGTCGCCGCCGAAAAAGGGATTGCCGAAGCGGCCAGCCAGCAGGCGGAAGTCCTGCAGCGGTTCCCATTTCACGAAGGCGCGGTCCAGCACCAGGCTGCCTTTGTTGAAGCCGGTGCCCAGCGTCTGGCTGGACGAGCTGGGCCCGCTGGTGGTGCCGGTGGAAAAGCGCAGGCCGGCTTCGAAATCGTCACCGGCCTTGGCGTCCAGCGCCAGGCGGGCGCGCAGGGTCATGCGCGTGCGGTCGATGGTGGTGTTCAGGGTGTCGGGCGACCAGGCCGGCGAGGTGGTCTGCGCGCGCAGGCCTTCGGCCGGGTAGTTGCTGTCGGGCAGGAATTCCTGCTGGCCGCGCACGCGCACATCGCCGTGCACGGTGATGCCGCGCACCCAGTCGGGCAGCGCGCGCGGGTCGGCCCAGCGTTCGTCGCGCGCCAAGGCCAGCACGTCGTTGCGGATGTCTTCGCGCAGCTGCGCCTTTAGCGTTTCGCTGACGTAGGGCACGCGCACGACGCCTGCCGCGGCCGCGGCGGCGCCAGCTGTGGCCTGCGGTGGATCACCCCAGGCCGGCGCGCGCGGCGCTGCCGGTGCGGCTGCGGCGGGGGGCGGGTTGACAGCCGGCGGCGGCGCAGCGGCGCGCAGCAGGCCGTCGGCGCGTTCGCGCGTCAGCAGACCCTGGCTGACCAGCGCGTCGATCAGTGCCAGCGTGGTGGCGCGCAGTTGTTCCAGCGACAGGCGTTCGGCGTTCGCCGTCTGCGCCACAGCGGGCAGCGCCTGCAGGGCCAGCAGGGCGGCACACAGCCAGTTCAGCGTGGGGCGGCGAAAGGGTTGGGTGCTCATGGCGGGTGCTTCGTGAATGTGGTGTTCGGCATGGCGTTCCGGCCTCAACCCGCGCTGCGGATGTTCAAGCGGAAACGCAGGGGTTGGGACATGTCAGGGGGCGGTGCCAGGCGCACGGCGGCCACCGTCTGGTCGAGGGCAGCGCGCAAGTCCGCGTCGCGCTGCGCGTCGCCGGTGGCCTTCAATTCGTAGCGCTGCAGGCTGCCGTCGGGCGCCACCCACAACGCGAATTCGGCGGTCAGCGCGGTGGCGTCGCCGGTGTAGCGGCGGTCGAGTTCCTCGGTCAGCGTCTGCTTGGCGTTGCTGGCGTAGAAACGGGCCTGCGAACGGTCGGCCGCTGATCGCGCGCCGCCCCCCGTACCGCCCACATTGGGCGCGCCGCCCTGGTAGTCCTTGCTGACGGCGCCGGCGGCGAAAGCACTGGGGCCGTCACCGGCCGGGCCGTCCATCTTCAGCGGGGCGTCGGCGGGCTTTGGGGCTTCGACGGGTTGCGGCGCCTCCTCGCGCACCACCTGCTTGGGCTGCTCCTTGGCCTCGGGTGGCTTCTCGATCTTCGGCGGTGGTGGCGGTGGCGGCGTGTCGGGCAACACCGTGATCCGCGCCATCTGTTTCTTCGGTGTGGCCGGCGCCGACAGCATGCCGCGCAGCCACAGCGCCAGCGCCGCGACGGCCACCAGCGCGACGACCGTGATGGCGATGCGCAGCGCCCACGCGCGCACCGCGCTGGCGGGTGGCGCGTCGGCGTTCACGTCGGTGGCGAGGCCGGCCATCTCAGTACCGCCCGGCCGTTCCGAAGGTACTGAGCGCCCCCTTAGGGGGCAGCGAACGCAGTGAGCTTGGGGGTCGCACCTCAGATCCCGATCCGCGAGGTCACCAGACCCATGTTCACCTGCAGCCGGTTGCACAGATCGATGACCGTGATGACCTTGGCGTATTGCGCCCGCGCGTCGCCCTTGATGGCCACTGACATCTGCGCGTCGCGAGCCTTGGCCGCCAGCAACTGCGCCTCCAGTTGGTCGGGCGTGACCGGCGCACCGTTCAGCAGCAACTCGCCGCCCGGCATCACCTGCACGATCTTCAATTCATGCTTCTCGGTGCTGGGCGTGTTGCTGGGCTTGGGCATGCTGATGTTCAGGCCCTGCACCGAAGCCGTGGTCATCAGGATGAAGACGACCAGCAGCACGTAGGCCAGGTCGAGCATGGGCGTCACGTTGATCGTGTCGTAGGGCTTGGCTTCGGCCTGGATCTGCATGAAGGGCTTTCAGTTGAACGTCAGATCGGCGTCACGGCGCATCCGCACGGGTGCGTGCGGTGACCAGGCCGATCTCGGTGATGTCCAGGCGCTTGGCCACATCCAGCACCGCCATCACGGTTTCGTACTGCGCGGCGGCGTCGCCTTTCAGCACCACCGGCAGCGCAGGGTTGGCGGCCTTGTAGCGGCCCAAAGCAGTGCTGAGTTGTTCCAGCGTGACGGGGTAGGCGTCGAGGTAGATGGACCCGTCGGCGGTGATGGTGATGGCCCGCGTCTGCGGTTTGGCCAGGCTGGCGCCGCCCCCGGTCTGCGGCGCGTTGACCTTGATGCCCTGCACCGACGCGGTGGTCAGGATGATGAAGACCACCAGCAGCACGTAGGCCAGGTCCAGCATGGGCGTGACGTTGATGTCGTCGTAGAGCTGGTTGTCGCTGCGGATGTCGGCTGACATGTCGGCTCCCGGTCAGCTGCCGTAGCGCTCGGCGACGCGCGCGACGAACTCGTCGGCGAAGATCTGCATGTCCGACGTCAGGTTCTTGATCTTCGCGGCCAGGTAGTTGTAGCCAAACAGCGAAGGGATGGCCACGCCCAGGCCGGCCACCGTGGCCAGCAGTGCGGCGGCGATACCCGGTGCGATGGCGTTGACGTTCACGTCGCCGGCCGCCGCGATGGCCGCAAAGGTGATCATCACGCCGACCACCGTGCCCAGCAGGCCCAGGAAAGGCCCGCCCGAGATGGCGATGGTCAGCAGCACGATGCCGCTGTTCAGGTGGTGCGTCTCGCGGACCAGGTCGGCATCGACGGCTGCTCGCACTGCCGTGATGGCCGCGCCCGACAAGGTGGCCTGCGGCAGTTGCTCGTCGCTGTGGCCGACCTGGCGCTGCGCCAGTTCACGCAGGCCCGAGCGGTAGACCCGGTTGAGCGTCGAACGCTGGACGGCTGCGCTGTCCGGCACCGACAGCAATTGCGCGCCCGAGGCCTTGAACTGCGCCAGGAAAACCGCGTTGGCTTTCGTGACGCGGGCAATCATCACACCTTTGGTCACCATCACCCACAGCGCGATGGCGAACATCACGGCCAGGATGATGATGATCACCCAGGCGTCGGTGGTGAGGTTGGCGAAGAGCACGCCGAAATAGCCGGCGTGCGCGCCTTCGCCACCGGCTGAAGCGGCGTCTTCCTTGGTCGATTTCAGCGCCTTGCCGCCGGCGCCCTGCGTGTCGGCGGCGAGCTTCAGCCAGTCGGCGCTGCGTGCGCTGGCGGCGATGACGATCTCGTCCAAGGCACCCGTCAGCCCGGCGCCGGCGCTCAGATCACCGGCCACTTCGCCCACGGTCAGCGCCTCGGGCGTGCTGGGCACGCCGTTGACCCAGAGCGTGGCCTGTCCTTGCGCCAGCACGAGAGCCACATGCGCCCAAGCGCCCGGTGTCACGGCCGCGCCGGCCACCCGCATGCCGCCAGCGCGGGCTTCCAGCTTGCCGCTTTGCAGCACCAGCGACAGCGGGCCCTGCTGCAGCAGCGTGCCGCTGGCCGCGTCGGGCTTTACCCACAGCGACCAGGTCAACGATGCGCCGGCCGCAGCCCTCAACTTGTCGCTGGCCGGCCAGGTGATGGGCTGTTGCGCGATGCGGGCGCCGGTGCCCAGCAAGGCGTTGTCCAGCACGGTGATGGGTGCGGCAGCGCGCGGTGCGCCCGAGAGCGCGGCGGCCTCGGGCTTGTCGAGGTGGAAGACGGCCAGCGTGGCGGCATCGGCAGGGTCGGCCGTGCCAGCCGGACCGGGGGTTGGGGCCTCGACCTCGGCCTTCGCGTTGCCGGCGTAGACGAAGAAGCTGGACTTGGCGTTGCCCGGCGGCAGCGTGGGCAGTTGCACCCACAGCACGGCCAGCTCGTTGACGCTGTCGTAGCGTTCAACGTGGAACTTCAGCGGCGTCTTGTCGTCGCCGGCGATGACGCGCAGGTCGGCGCCGTTCTCGCGCGCGGCGGCGAAGTCGAAGTTGCCCGAGTGCAGGCGCAGCGCCAGCGGGAAGCCGCTGACGGCGGCCTGCGTGGCCAGGCCGGTTGCGCTGGTGTCGATGTCCACACGCGTGCGCTGGGTCCATTCCGGCTTCCACCAGGCGTGGGCTGAAGGGGCCAGCACGGCGAACAACAAGGCCAGCAAGGCCGGTCGAAGAAGGGCAGGGCGTGGGTTCATCGGTGCGGTGTCAGTCACCCCGGCCGAAGCCGAGGAAGTCCAGGAACAGGTTGCGGCGCTTGCGCTTCTTGCGTTCGTCGTCGTCGGCCGACTTGTCGGCTGCGGCCGGCTTGGTGCTGGCCGACTGGCTGGCGCCGGCCAGGCCCGCCGTGGCGCCGGTGTCGGGCGGTGGCGGCGGTGCGCCGACAGCCGCGCCACCGATGGCCAGGTTGTCGGTGCCGACGATGCGGTTGGCGCCGAAGAAGGCATTGCCGGCCGACTTGATGCCGGCCTCGCCGGCGTTGATCTCGCCCTTGGGCGCGTACAGGTCCAGCGTGCTGCCAGCGTCCAGCACCGCTATGCCGCTGCCGGTGAAGGAACCCGAGGTGTCCACGGTGACGTTGCCGTTGGCGTCCAGCCCGTACACCGGCTTGGGCGCGCCGCGCACGGTCTTGGCACCGCGGCCGGCGTCCAGGTTGCCTTCGGAAGACCACAGCAGCACATTGCCCTTGGCCAGCGTGAAGACGCGCGACTGGTTGACGGCGAAGTCGTCGCGCACCACGGCCTGGATGTCACCGCCGGCCACCGTGACGATGCCCTGCGTGTTGGCCGCGGTGGCTGAGGTCGCGGCCAGCGCACCGGCGTTGATGCTGCCGCCCGGCGCCATCAGCGTGATGCTGCCGCCTTGCTGGGTCTTGGTCTGGCTGCTGCTCATCTCCAGGCTGCCCGCGCTGCGCACGCCGGGGAAGACGGTCTGCAGCGCGGCGTAGCCCTGGGCGTAGGCAGCATCGCGATCGGTGCCGGTCAGGCCGGCCGCGGCGCGGCCGGCGCTGCGCAGTGCGTCCACCAGCACCGCGTCGGCCAGGAGGGCCTGCTGTTCGCTGGGCAGGGCTTCGTAGGCCGACTGCGCCTGGGCCAGGTCGGCTGGCGCGCGGCCGGTGCGGGCCTGCACGAAGGCCTTCAACTGCGTGGCGGCCGACGAGGCCGGGTCGGCCAGCCGGGTGATGAAGGCGATGCGCGTGGAGGCCGCCAGCGTGTCGAAGCCCGCGGCCAGCACACCGCCGACAACGCGCACCTGGTCGGCTGCAGCCAAGGCCGCGAAGGCCGTGCGGGCTTGGGCCGGGGTCAGCGCGCCGGCCTGGTTGCTGAGGGCCTGGATCTGGGCGACGAGCGCGGCGTCGCTGCGCGCCGCGCCCAGCACGGCCGCGGCCTGCGTCAGCTGATCGGCTGGCGACAGCGCGTCGAAGGCGGCCGCCGCCGCACTGCCCGTGGCCGGTGCGCTGCTGCCGGCCGCCAGGGCTTTCAGCAGCACCGCCAGCTCGCCCGGGTTGCTGGCCACGCCCGCGCCGCCCAGCAGCGCGAAGCCGCGCAGCGCCGCCTGCGTGTAGTCGGCCGACACGCGCTGCGAGCCGATCAGCAGCGTCAGGCTGGCGCCACCGCTGGCCAGGCCCAGGCTGTCGTCCAGGTTGCCGCGGCTGACCACGCCGCCTGAGCGGCCCAGGTCCACGTTGCGCCCGGCGCGCAGCACCAGGTCGCCCGAACCGCGCACGACCAGCGTGCCGAAAGGCAGTTGCCGCGTGCTGCCCACGACGATGTCGCGCCCGGCGTCCAGCAGCGACACCGCGCCGGGCTGGCCGGCCACGTCGGCGTGCGAGACCAGCAGGCTGCCCGGGTTGGGCAGCAGCAGGTCGCGGCCGGCGAGCAGGCGCACCGGGCGGGCACTTTGCAGGGGCTGGCCCAGCGTCAGGTCGGCGTTGGCCGCCACGATCTGCACGGGGCTCAGCGCCCCTGCGTCGGTGGCCGTGGCGTCGGTCTGGGGCAACAGGTCACTGGCTGAGTCCTGCGCCTGCCCACGCACGGTGATGCCAGTCTCCGGCAGCGCCGGCTGCACCAGCACCGAGGCCAGCCGCACGGCGCCTTGTGCCAGCACCGTCAATGTGGCGGCTTGCCCGCTGACCGGCTGCTGCGTGATGCCGCCCCCGGCGCCACCCAGGCTGATGGCCCCCGACGGCGCGAGGAAGCGGGCATCGGCCGGGATGACCCGTGCCACGGCCGAGGTGGCCGGGCGTTGCGAGCCGCCTTCGCGGCTGTCCAGGTAAGCCAGGTCGCCGCCCCAGCTGGCCAGCAACAGGCTGGCACGGGTGTCCAGGCCGGCCAGCGTGGTCGCGTCCAGGCCGGCTTCAGAGCGGGCCAGCCGGCCGGCCGAACGAACGGCGCCGACGGTCACGGCGCCCGCCGCTTCGACGCGCACGGCGGTCTGCTGGTAATCGACCTGCAAGGCCGCGTAGCCGCCGGCCGTGGCCGATGGCTGGATGGCCGCCCCCGCCCGCACCACCAGCGAGGGGCCACTGGCTGAAACCAGCCCGCTGCCGATGTTGCGGCCGCTGCTCAGGCGCACGCTGCCGCCGCCGTAGAGCACGGCCGGCTCTACGGTGCGACCGTCGGCGCTGAAGCTGGCGTAGCCGCTGTTGCTGGCGGTGGCGTTGACGTCGGTGGCGTCGCGTCCGGCCTGCACCCGCACGTCGCCGCCGCCGAAAGTGGCGAAGCCGGTGGTGTAGCGGTCCTGGTAGCTGGCGTACCAGAGGCCGACGTCGTTGCGCAGCCACCAGTCGGTGATGTAGGCCGATGCCGCCGGCGCGCCCAGCACGTCCTGCCCGGCGGTCACGCTGACCCGCCCGCCGCCCGACAGGAAGGGCGTGTTCAGCGTGGCCCCGCCAGGCCCCCGTAGCGCTTCGGCGGGCAGGCTGTACAGCAGCCCGTTCAGCACTTCGGACGCACCCGTCGGCAGGCCGGTGGAGTAGGCCGCCGCGCGGTTGTTCAGCAACTGCACGTTGTTGGCGGCGGCCAGCTCGACAGCCCCTGTGCTGCTGGCCACGGCCACCGTGGGTGCCACCTCGCCAGCGCCGGCGGCGGCACGGCCGATCACGAGGTCGCCCGCGCCCCGCGCCACGGTGGCGCCGGGCAGGGCAGAGGCCAGGTCAGCGCCAGCGGTCAGGCGCAGCGCACCGGCGGCGGCCGTGCTGCCCGTCACCGGCGCCAGCGCAGCGCCGATCTGGTCGCTGACCGGCGCCAGACCGGTGCTCAGGCTGTGCGTGATCGTCAGCTGGCCGGCGGCGCGCAGGGTGATGGCGGGCGAGGGCAGTGTGGGCGACTGCCCGGCGCTGCCTTGCCAGTCGCTGGCCAAGGTCAGTTCGCCGGGCGAACGCACCTCGACACCGGCCCTGACGGCAGCCACCACTGCGCCGTCGGCCGACCCGGCGCCGCTGCCCAGGATGCGGCTGGCGACCGCGGCAGCCGCAAGGCCGTCGCTGCCGGTGAAGGCCAGGTTGTCGGTCTGCACGGCGGACAGGCGCAGCGTGTTGGGGTCGTTGGGCGCAGGCGCAGGCGCCGGAGACGGTGCCGGTTCCGGTTCCGGTGCCGGTGCTGGAGCAGGGCTTGGCGTTGGTGCCGGCGCCGGCACCGGGCTGGGCGCGGGCGTCGTGCCGGGAGCGGTTGGCGGTGCCGGTGGCTGCCCATTGCCGGTGGTCGTGCCGCTGCCGGGCGGGACCGGCGTTGGCGAGGGCGCTGGAGCCGGAGCCGGAGCCGGTGTCGGCACTGGCGCTGGCGCTGGCGCTGGCACAGGTGCAGGTGCAGGTGCAGGTGCAGGTGCAGGTGCAGGTGCAGGTGCAGGTGCAGGTGCCGGCGAAGGTGATGGCGAGGGAGAAGGACTCGGCGCCGGCCCAGGCGCCGGCGGCCCTGTGGGCGGCGCAGGTGCAGGCGTGTTGCCAGTGGTCGGCGCCGGGCTGGGCGCCGGAGAGGGAACTGGCGGTGCTGCTGGCGGCACAGGTGGAGCGGTGTTGCCCGTCGTTGGCGCAGGGGCGGGGGCAGGCGAGGGCGACGGTGCAGGTGCAGGTGCAGGTGCTGGTGCTGGCGTGGGTACAGGTGCCGGAGCCGGAGCCGGTGCGGGCGCCGGCGCGGGGCTGGGTGAAGGCGCGGGCGCCGGGCTGGGCGCTGGGGCCGGCGTGGGAGGGCCGGTTGGCGGCACTGGCGGCGACGCATTGCCCGTGGTCGGCGCTGGCGCAGGCCCCGGAGTTGGCGCAGGCGCTGGCGCGGGAGGGCCGGTCGGAGGCGCTGGCGGCGAAGCATTCCCCGTAGTCGGCGCTGGCGCCGGTGTTGGTGCAGGTGCAGGTGCAGGTGCAGGTGCAGGTGCGGGAGCTGGCGCTGGGGCGGGTGCAGGCGCAGGACTGGGTGCCGGCGCAGGTGCGGGCGTTGGCGCCGGGCTTGGTGCGGGAACTGGTGCTGGCGCCGGAGCAGGCGCCGGGGCGGGTGGGGCTGTCGGCGGGACCGGCGGCGAGGTGTTGCCGGTGCTAGGCGCCGGGGCTGGTGCTGGTGCTGGTGCTGGCGCCGGAGCAGGCGCTGGGGCGGGCGCTGGCGCAGGGCTGGGCGCCGGTGCAGGCGCCGGAGCAGGAGCAGGAGCAGGAGCAGGAGCGGGCGCAGGGCTGGGTGCCGGCGCAGGTGCGGGTGCGGGCGTTGGCGCCGGGCTTGGTGCGGGAACTGGTGCTGGCGCCGGAGCAGGCGCCGGGGCGGGTGGGGCTGTCGGCGGAGCCGGCGGCGAGGTGTTGCCGGTGCCAGGCGCCGGGGCTGGTGCTGGTGCTGGTGCTGGTGCTGGCGCCGGAGCCGGAGCAGGCGCTGGGGCGGGCGCTGGCGCAGGGCTGGGTGCCGGTGCAGGTGCAGGCGTCGGGGCGGGTGCAGGTGCTGGTGCTGGCGTCGGCGCCGGGCTGGGTGCCGGTGCGGGAGCCGGCGCCGGAGCGGGTGCCGGTCCAGGCGCTGGTGCTGGTGCGGGTGGGCCTGTCGGCGGGGCCGGCGGCGAGGTGTTGCCGGTGCTGGGCGCCGGGGCTGGGGTGGGTGCAGGTGCTGGCGCC